>NZ_JAAPBF010000171.1 GCF_022695985.1 Streptomyces sp. NP-1717
AGTCCCAGTCTCAGTCGGTGTCCCAGGGCCAGTCCCAACCGCAGCCGCCCGCGATCACGCCCGCTGCCGCGCCCGCCCAGCAGCAGCAGCCCCAGTTGCCCCCGGCCGCGTCCCCTTGGGCGACGCCCTCCGCACCGGCCACACCGGCGACTCCCGCCGCGACGGCGCAACAGAGCGGCTACGGATTCCCGCAGCCGGGCCGGCAGGGGCAGCCGGGCGGGCCCGCGCCTGCCAACTCCGGCCCCCACGCCCCGTACGCACAGAGCGGTTACGGCTTCCCTCAGCAGCCCGGTCAGCAGGGGCAGCCGGGCCACCAGGGCCCGCAGCCCGGCTACGGTTTCCCCCAGCCCGGACAGCCGGGCCAGCCGCCGCAGTCGGCCCAGCCCGCCCCGTACGTGCCTGCCCAGCAGCCGCCGCAGGCCCCCCGGACTCCTGAGATGCCGCCCGCGCAGGCGCAGCAGTCACAGCCGCCCAACCTGCCGGCTCCGGCTTCGCCGACGCCCCATCTGCCCGCCCAGCAGCAACAGCCGTACCAGCAGCCCCCGCAGGGCAACGCGCCCGGCGGCGTGCCCGGGGCCGGCCCCGGTGCAGCGCCGGGGTCCGCGCCCGGCGCACCGCCCATGGACCCGCGCTCCGGCGGGGGATGGCCGACGACGATGGCGCACGACCAGCGTGAGCGTTCGGTGCCTGGTGCGCCGCTCGGCTACACCGCCGCCGTCGAGCTGTCCTCGGACCGCCTCCTGCGCAACAACAAGCCGAAGGCCAAGAGCAGCCGCACTCCCTCCGGCGCCTCCCGCTTCAAGATCGGGGCGAAGAAGGAGGAGGCGGAGCGGCAGCGCAAGCTCGAACTGATCCGCACACCGGTGCTCTCCTGCTACCGCATCGCGGTCATCAGCCTCAAGGGCGGCGTCGGCAAGACGACCACCACTACCGCCCTCGGCTCCACCCTGGCCACGGAGCGGCAGGACAAGATCCTGGCGATCGACGCCAACCCCGACGCCGGCACGCTCGGCCGCCGGGTGCGCCGTGAGACCGGGGCGACCATCCGGGACCTGGTGCAGGCGATCCCGTACCTCAACTCGTACATGGACATCCGCCGGTTCACCTCGCAGGCACCGTCCGGGCTGGAGATCATCGCCAACGACGTGGACCCGGCGGTCTCCACGACGTTCAACGACGAGGACTACCGGCGCGCGATCGAGGTGCTCGGCAAGCAGTACCCGATCATCCTCACCGACTCCGGCACCGGTCTCCTCTACAGCGCGATGCGCGGAGTGCTCGACCTGGCCGACCAGTTGATCATCATCTCGACCCCGTCCGTCGACGGGGCGAGCAGCGCGTCGACGACGCTGGACTGGCTGTCGGCCCATGGATACGCGGATCTGGTGCAGCGGTCCATCACCGTCATCTCCGGCGTGCGCGAGACCGGGAAGATGATCAAGGTCGACGACATCGTGCAGCACTTCCAGACGCGTTGCCGCGGCGTCGTCGTCGTGCCGTTCGACGAACACCTGTCGGCGGGCGCCGAGGTCGACCTCGACATGATGCGGCCGAAGACCCGGGACGCGTACTTCAACCTGTCGGCGCTGATCGCCGAGGACTTCGTACGCGCCCAGCAGCAGCAGGGGTTGTGGACGGCGGACGGCAACCCGCCCCCGCACCTCGCACCGCCGATGCCGGGACACCAGGGCCATCCGCAGGCCCAGCACGGGCAGCACGGGCCCGGCCAGCAGGCTCCGGGGCAGCCGCCCTACGGGCAGCCGCAGGCTCCGGGACAGTACGGACACGGCCAGGCGCCCGGACATCAGGTCCCCGGCCAGGCACCCGGCCACGCCCCGGGCCAGCCCGGGGCGCAGGGCCAGCAGCCCCCCGGTCCCGGTCAGCAGTACCACCCCCAGCAGCCCTATCCGCAGCAGCAGGGCTGGCAGCAGTCGCTGCCGTCGCAGGCGCAGTCGTCCGGTGCCCCGGCCGGTCTGCCGCCGGGCCAGTACCCCGGCGCCCAGCCGCAGCACCAGCAGCCCGCACAACCGGGCCAGCCCGGTCAACAGGGACAGGCCGGACAGCCGGAGTTGCAGGGTCCGGTTCCGCCCGCCGGATGGCCGCAGCAAGAGCCTCCGCAGGCTCCGTCAGCGCCTCAGCAGTAAGGCGACAGAGGATTAGACCAATGAGGGTCCGCACCGTCTTCACGGTACGGACCCTCATCGCATTCCCGCAGCCCACACGGGGTTTCGACGCCCGTTGACGTGGCCCGACCAGCGCTGATAAACCTTCGCTTCACCAGTTGGTGAGCTGGAGTCAACTCAGTCACCCCCCGCAGCCGACGCGAGCAACCGATTCAAGCCACCGCTTCGAGTGACCGCTCGGAACGGTGGCCCCGACCATCCGTCAACCCGCCAACTCCCGCCCCGTTTCGCTGCTTTCCCGCTTCTCCGTTGCTCCACCGCTCCGCTGTTCTCTGTTGTTCTCTGTTTCTCCGTGCGAGTGATGACGCGAGGTCACGACCCATGGTCACAAGGATTCCACCGCGTACGACGCGGCAGCCCACCCGGCAACGCTCCCGATTCCGTCTCCTCCTGGCCTCCGGTGCCGCTGCCACTGCGATGGTGGCCGGTTCCGTGGTCCCGCTGAGTCCGCTGCTGCCCGCGGCGCCGCAGGCCCAGGCGGCGCCGAACGCCCTCAACGCCCCGGCCGCGGCCGACGGCAAGAAGGTCCTCACGGTCGCCGTCGACCAGAGCATCGACTCGCTGAGCCCGTTCCTGGCACAGACCCTCGTCGCCACCAGCGTCCACCGGCTCACGTACGAGTACCTGACCAACTACGACGCCAAGGACGCCCGCACCGTCCCGGGCTTCGCGACCGAGTGGACGCCGTCGGCGGACAAGCTGACGTGGACCTTCACCATCCGCGGCGATTCCAAGTGGTCCGACGGCAAGCAGGCCACCGCCGAGGACGCGGCCTGGACCTTCAACAAGATGATGACGGACCCGAACGCCGCGACGGCGAACGGCAGCTTCACGTCGAACTTCAAGAAGGTCACCGCACCGGACCCCACGAAGCTCGTCATCGAACTCAAGAAGCCGCAGGCGACGATGACGGCGCTGGACGTGCCGATCGTGCCCAAGCACGTCTGGGAGAAGGTCGGCGACTTCTCCAAGTTCAACAACGACAAGAAGTTCCCGATCGTGGGCAACGGCCCCTACGTCATTGAGGACTTCAAGGTCGACCAGTACCTCCGGCTGAAGCCGAACAAGGACTTCTGGCGCGGCGCGCCGAAGTTCGACGAGCTGGTCTTCAGGTACTACAAGGACAAGGACGCAGCGGTCGCCGCTCTCCAGAAGGGCGAGGTCTCGTTCGTCTCCGGTCTGACGCCGGCCCAGGCCGCGGCGCTCGGCAGCGCCGACAACATCAAGGTCAACGACGCCCCCGGACGCCGCTTCTTCGCGCTCGCCACCAACCCGGGCGCGAAGGCGAAGGACGGCAAGGCCTTCGGCAACGGCCACAAGGCACTGCTGGACCCGGACGTCCGCAAGGCGCTGTTCCACGCCGTCGACCGCAAGACGATCGTCGACAAGGTCTTCCAGGGCCACGCGGTGGAGGGGCAGGGCTACATACCTCCGCGCTTCGACTCGTACTTCTGGGAGCCCTCGGGGAGCCAGAAGATCGACTACGACCCGGCGAAGGCAGCGACGCTCCTCGATGACGCGGGCTACGAGAAGAACAGCAGCGGCAAGCGCATCGGCAAGGACGGCAAGCCGCTCGACTTCCGTATCCTCTGCCACGCCACCGACCCGAACGACAAGGCCGTGGGCAAGTACCTCCAGGAGTGGTGGGGCGACCTCGGCATCGGTCTCAAGGTCGAGTGCCTGGACAACGTCTCCGACCCGTGGCTCGCGGGCAACTACGACCTCGCCTTCGACGGCTGGTCGGTCAACCCCGACCCCGACTACGTCCTGTCGATCCACACCTGCGACGCCCTGCCCGCCACCGCCGACGCCTCCGGCGCGACGGACAACTTCATCTGCGACAAGAAGTACGACGACCTGTACGCGAAGCAGTCGGTCGAGTACGACACCGCCAAGCGCACCGACCTGGTCAAGCAGATCCAGTCGCGTCTGTACGACACCGGGTACATGAATGTGATGGCCTATCCGAACGCCGTCGAGGCGTACCGGACGGACCAGATCAAGTCCATCACGACCATGCCCGAGGCCGCCGGCAACATCTGGGGCCAGGACGGCTACTGGAGCTGGTGGTCCGCCGTACCGGCCGACGGGACGAGCGAGGCGGGTTCCGAGAGCGGCTCGTCCACCGGCACGATGGTCGGGATCGGCGTGGCCGTGGTGTTCGTGGCGGCACTCGGCATCTTCTTCGTGATGCGGCGCCGTTCCACCGCCGAGGACCGTGAGTAGGGCGGTGGGGACGGCCGCGACGGCGATCGGGACCAAGGCCTGGAACGGGGCCGGGAACGCGGCCGGTTCCGAGACCGGAAACGGCACCAGGAGCGGCACGAGGACCGTGCACACGACCGCGAACAGGGGGTCCGGGAGGCTTCCCCGGAAAGACACCGTATGAGCACCGCAAGCACCCCCGGTGTGGTGCGGGACGCCGTCGACGACCCGGTGAAGACCGGGCCGTCCGGCGGCACCCGCAGCCGCGCCACGGGCCACTGGACCGGCTATCTGCTGTACGTGGCGGGCAAGCTGGGCGGCGCGGCCGTCTCGCTGTTCGCCGTCCTCGTCACCAGTTTCTTCCTCTTCCGGATCATCCCCGGCGACCCGGTCAAGGCCATGACCCACGGCAAGCCGACGTCGCTGGAGCAGATGGCCACGCTGCGCAAGCAGTTCGGACTCGATCTGCCGATGTGGCAGCAGTTCACCGAGTACTGCACGAAGGCGCTGACAGGCGATCTGGGGATCTCGTACCAGTTCCACGCCCCCGTCGGCGAGCTGATCGCCGAGAAGGTGCCCGCGACGCTGCTGCTGACGGGCGTCGCCGTGCTGATCTACTCGACGCTCGGCCTGTGGCTCGGTACGCGCTCCGCGTGGCGCCACGGCGGGCTCGGCGACCGGGTCAACACCGGTGTGGCGCTGACCCTCTGGTCGGTGCCGTCGTTCTGGCTGGGACTGCTGATGATCATCGTGTTCTCGGTGGGCATCGGGCCGATCCCCGGGATGTTCCCCAGCGGCGGGATGGAGTCGGGGGACGAGACCGGCTTCGCGTATGTGCTCGACGTGGCGCACCACATGGTGCTGCCGGTGGTGACGCTGGTCGCGGTCGGCTACGCGCAGACGCTGCTGGTGATGCGGTCCTCGCTGCTGGACGAGATGGGCAGCGACTATCTGACGACGGCGCGGGCCAAGGGGCTGCGGGACGATCTCGTACGGCGCCGGCACGCCGTGCCGAACGCGATGCTGCCGACGGTCACGATGATTTTCATCAACTTGGGCCACGTGGCCGCCGGTTCGATCCTCGTTGAGACGGTCTTCTCCTGGCCGGGCCTCGGCGGGCTGTTCTACCAGGCGCTGAGCGTGCCTGATCTGCCCGTCGTGCAGGGGCTGTTCGTGGTCTTCGCGGGAGCGATGATCCTGATGAACCTGCTGGCCGACCTGTTGTATCCGCTGCTCGATCCCCGGGTGGGCCGATGACCATCGACAAGACGCCGCCGAATCCCCCGGAGTCCGGGAACTCTTCGGAGCCGGGGTCCGGGGCGGAGAAGCCGGTTCCTGCCGCGTCGACCGCGCCGGTCCCGGCGGCCGGCGAGCCTGCGGCGCGGTCCGCCTCGTCGCTCGTGCGGGCGCGGCGGCGCGCCTCCGTGTCCCGCTTCTGGCGCCAGTACCGCGCGCACCGGGCCGGCCTCCTCGGTCTCGCCGGCCTCGCGGTCATCGCCCTGATCGCGCTGACGTCGCCGCTGTTCATCGGCGGCGACGTGCAGAGCGTCACCGACGCGCCGGGAACGGCTCTGGAGAGCCCCAGCGGTGAATTCCCGCTCGGTACCGATCAGTTCGGCCGGTCGCTGCTCGGTCTGCTGATCTGGGGCGCGCGCATCTCCCTGATCGTCGGGCTGCTCGCCGCGGCGCTGTCGGTGGCCATCGGCACCTTCGTGGGCATCATCGCCGGACACTTCGGCGGCTGGTTCGCGACAGTGGCCATGCGGGTGACCGACTGGTTCCTGGTGATGCCGGCGCTGGTACTGGCGATCGTGCTGGCGACGGTGATGTCACGCAGCATCTGGACGGTCATCCTGGCGATCGGGGTGACCTCCTGGCCGACGACGGCACGTCTGGTGCGCGCGCAGACCATCGCCGTCGAGTCGCGCCCGTACATCGAAAGGGCTCGCGCGCTCGGCGGCGGGCACGGCCATGTCATGACGCGCCACGTACTGCCCAACGTGATGCCGCTGGTCCTCGCCCAGACGACGCTCGGAATCTCCACGGCGATCCTGACGGAGGCCACGCTCGCGTTCCTCGGGCTCGGCGACCCCTCCGTCGTCTCCTGGGGAGGCATGCTCCAGGACGCCCGCGAGGCGGGCGCCGTCTCCTCGGGGCACTGGTGGTATCTGGCGCCGCCCGGTATCGCGATCGCGCTCGTGGCGCTCGCCTTCACACTCTGCGGCCGTGCCATCGAGGCCGTGCTCAACCCGAAGCTTGGGGTGTCCCGTTGACCGATACGCCGAACACGTCGAAGACACCGCAAGCACCGGAGCCGGGGACGCGGACGAAGCCGGCGTCGAGCCTGCTGGAGATCAAGGACCTGCGGGTCACGTACGGTACGGGGCCATCCGCCGTCCCCGCCGTACGGGGCGTGGACCTCGTCCTCGAATCGGGCCGCAAGCTCGGCATCGCGGGCGAGTCCGGCTGCGGCAAGTCCACCCTGGCGCTGGCCCTGCTCCGGCTGCTGCCGGCTTCCGCGACGCTGACCGGTCAGGTCCTGCTCGACGGTGAGGACGTGCTCACCATGAAGTGGGGCAGGCTGCGCGCGGTGCGCTGGGCCGGGGCCTCGATCGTCTTCCAGGGCGCCATGCACTCCCTCAACGCCGTGCACCGGATCGGCGACCAGATCGCCGAACCGGTGCTGCTGCACCGTGGGGCGACGCCCGCCGCCGCGCGCAGGCGCACCGTGGAACTGCTGGAACAGGTCGGGCTGCCGGCCTCCCGCGCCGACGCGTATCCGCACGAACTGTCCGGTGGGCAACGGCAGCGCGTGATGATCGCGATGGCGCTGGCCTGCGATCCCCGGCTCATCGTCGCGGACGAGCCGACGACGGCACTCGACGTGATGATCCAGGCCCAAATCCTGCGACTTATCGAGCAGTTGGTCGCCGACCAGGACATCAGCCTGCTGATGATCAGCCACGACCTGGCGGTGCTCTCCGACACCTGTGACCGGCTCGCGGTGATGTACGCGGGGCGGATCGTGGAGGAGGGGCCGGCGAAGGCGGTGTACGACGCCGCCGAGCACCCCTACGGGCGGGCGCTCTCCGCGGCGTTCCCCCGGATCGGGGACCTCTCCTCCCGGCGCGCCCCGCGCGGACTGCCGGGCGATCCGCCCGACCCCTCGTCGCTGCCGTCGGGCTGTACGTTCCATCCGCGCTGCCCCGTCGCGCTGGAGGAGTGCGCACAGGAGGACCAGCCACTGCGGGACGCGGGGCCGGGCCGGCAGGCGGCGTGTGTGCACGTGGGCGGGGCCGTACCCGCGCAGTCGTCCGGGGCGCCCACGGAACTGCGCCCATGACGTCCCCACGCCCCGACGGGGCGGCCGCTCCGGTGCCCCGTGCAGCAAGGCACACGGCGTACGGGGCCGCCTGCCGCACCGTACGGGGCGGCGGGGCCCGACGTCCGCAGAGGGCACGTTCGACCGCGCGGTCGACGCCGCGCCCGCACCGTCTCGCCCGTACGGCCGCCGGGCGGCCACTGCTCAGGAGCCAGTCATGACCACCACGCCCACGCCTCTGCTCTCGGCCACGGGGCTGCATGTCACGTTCCCCGGGCGGCGCGGCGCCCCGACGGCGCGGGCCGTCGACGGCGTCGATCTCGACATCGGCGGGGGCGAGATCGTCGCCCTCGTCGGCGAATCGGGCTGCGGCAAGACCACGCTGGCCCGGACGCTGCTCGGTCTGCTGCCGCCGACGACGGGCGGCATCACCTTCGGCGGAGAGCCACTGGGCTACCAGTCCGCCGCCCTCAAGGCGTACCGCAAGCGCGTCCAGCTGGTGCTCCAGGACCCGAGCGGTTCGCTCAACCCGCGGCACACGGTGTACGACGCGGTGGCCGAGGGCCTGCGCATCCACCGGTACAAGGGAGACGAGCGCGAGGCCGTGGCCGAGGCGCTGTCCCGCGCCGGGCTCCGGCCGCCGGAGCGGTTCTTCCTGCGCTATCCGCACGAGTTGTCGGGCGGGCAGCGTCAGCGCGTCGTCATCGCCGGCGCGCTGGTCCTGAAGCCGGAACTGATCGTCGCCGACGAGCCGGTGGCGTCGCTGGACGCCTCAGTGCGTGGCGAGATCCTGGCGCTGCTGCTGTCGCTCCGCGACGAACTCGGGCTGTCCGCGCTGGTCGTGACACACGACCTCGGGCTCGCGTGGAACATCGCCGACCGGGTGGCCGTGATGTATCTGGGCCGGATCGTCGAGACGGGGCCGGTCGAGCAGGTACTGACGTCCCCTCAGCACCCTTATACGCAGGCGCTGTTGTCGGTGCTGCCGGAGTCAGGAGCCGAACCGGTCGTGCTCGCCGGCGAGCCGCCGGACCCGTCGCGCATCCCGGGCGGCTGCCGTTTCCACGCGCGGTGCCAGATCCTCGCCTCCGGCGAGGCGGAACGCTCCGGGGTCGCCACCAAGTGCCGCACGGAGGCCCTGCCGATACTGACGGGCGGTGACACCACCCAGGTCGCCTGTCACTGGGCCGCCGCCGCTCCAGCCGTCACAGCGGGTGAAAAGACGCTCTGAGCCACCCGCCGTACACCCCAACTCGGAAATACGGTGCCCGAGTTGGGGTCATCGGCGTCGTCAGCGCGCGTCGTACGCCGCGACGAGATCGCGCGAGCGCTTCACGTCGTCGGCGATGGCTTCGAGCAGTGCCTCGATCGAGTCGAACGTGCGCTGCGCCCGGACGTAGGACAGGAAGTCCACCGCGACGTGGAGCCCGTACAGGTCAAGACCCACCCGGTCGATGGCGTACGCCTCCACCGTCTGCTCCGTGCCGTTGAACTGCGGGTTCGTACCGACCGAGATCGCCGCCGGCATCCGCTCGCCGTCGGCGATCAGCCAGCCCGCGTACACCCCGTCCGCGGGGATCGCGGTGTGCGGCAGCGTCTCGACGTTGGCCGTCGGGTAGCCGAGTTCACGTCCGCGTTGCGCGCCGCGCACCACGATGCCCTCGACCCGGTGCGGCCTGCCCAGGATCTCGGCCGCGCCCGCGACGTCGCCCTCGGCGATCAGCCGCCGCGTCAGGCTCGACGAGAAGGGCTCGCCACCGCCCGCCGCACCGCTCACGTACAGGTCGATGACATCGACCTCGTAGTCGTACGTCGCGCCCAGCTCGGCCAGGAAAGCGACGTTACCGGCCGCCCGATGGCCGAAGCGGAAGTTCGGCCCCTCGACGACGGCGCGCGCGTGCAACTTGTCGACCAGTACCTTCACGATGAAGTCGGCGGGCGACAGCTTCGAGAATTCGACGGTGAACGGCAGGACGAGCACCGCGTCCACACCCAGCTCCGCCATCAGCTCGCCCCGCCGGTGGTGCGGCGCGAGCAGCGGCGGGTGCGTGCCCGGCCTGACGACCTCACTGGGGTGCGGGTCGAACGTGACCACCACCGAGGGAATCCCCAGTTCCCGAGCCCGCTCGACGGTGCGCCCGATGATCAGCTGGTGTCCGCGGTGCACACCGTCGTAGGAGCCGATGGTGACGACGCTGCGCCCCCAGTCCTGGGGGATGTCCTCCAAGCCGCGCCAGCGCTGCACTGTGACCGCTCTCCTCGCCCGAACCTGTGTACGTGAATGCCTCTTACGCAGGTCTAAGACTGCCATGCCGTTGGCTTCTGACCCGCATCGGTATCCGGTCACCGAGCGACATCGCGGACCGGCCCGCGCTCGGCCCGGCCACCCTCGCCCACCGCTCCGGATCTCCCGGAGGGCCACACGGCCACGAGCCGGGCGCATCCGGGCCGCTCACGGCCGGGGCGCGACCAGTCGCTGGTCGAGCCGCCCGGCACCGCGGTGCTCCGTGCGCAGCGCTGTACCGACCGCCAACTCCGGCACCGTATTCGGGAATTGGAAGCGGTCGGCCGCCCTGCAGGCGGCAGAGGGGCGCCCAGCACGCGCGCCTGGGCGCCGCCCGTGCGCCATGCCCCGTACCTACGCCCCCGCTCCCCGGCCCTGCGCGCCCGCTCCCCCGCTGCGTGCAGGACCAGCCGCAGAAGGACGCGTAGCGAGTCGAGGGCGCCCCCGGTGCCTCCGGTGCACCCTCCGTTCACTCCGAGCGCCCGGCCGAGGGCGTGAATCCCGGTGGGCGTGTGGACAGGCCTCCTGGGAGGGGGATCGTGGAGCGGGCAGGCGCCGTCGTGCCCGCTCCACGATGAGACCACTGCGCGCGGAGGAACGTCCGATCAGCCGAAGACGGCCAGGCTCTTCGCCTTGCCGCCCTGCTCCTCCACCAGCGCCAGGAACCGCCCGTCGGGCCCGAACGCCGCCACGGGCCCGGAGCGGGCCCCGTCCCGGCGCCCGGGCATGTCCAGCCGTACGCCGTTGAGCAGCAGCTTCGCGCGCTTCTCGTCGACGTCCCAGCGCGCGAAAGCGGTCGCGGCGGCGTCGGCGACCGGCATGACGGTCAGCTGCTCCTGGTGCTGGTCGAGCGTCCTCGCCTCGTCGAGGCCGTACGGACCCACCCGGGTCCTGCGGAGCGCCGTGAGATGTCCCCCGACACCGAGTCCCGCCCCGAGGTCGCGTGCGAGGGCCCGGATGTACGTACCGGAGGAGCAGACGACAGACACGACCAGGTCGACCACGGGCGTACCGTCCTCGGCGACGTCCGGGCGGACGTCGTACACCCGGAACGAGGAGATCGTCACCGGCCGCGCCGGGATCTCGAAGTCCTCGCCGCCCCGTACACGCGCGTACGACCGCTTCCCGTCGATCTTGATGGCGCTGACCTTGGACGGCACCTGCATGATCGCGCCGCTGAGCGCGGCCACCCCGGCGTCGATGCCCTCGCGGGTGACTCCGGACGCGTCGGTGGACGAGGTGATCTCGCCCTCCGCGTCGTCGGTCACGGTGTCCTGCCCCAGCCTGATGGTGCCGAGGTACTCCTTCTCGGTCAGGGCGAGGTGCCCCAGCAGCTTGGTGGCCCGCTCCACGCCGAGGACGAGGACGCCCGTCGCCATGGGATCGAGCGTGCCCGCGTGGCCGACGCGGCGGGTCTTGGCGATACCGCGCATCTTGGCAACGACGTCGTGCGAAGTGAAGCCCGACGGCTTGTCCACGATGACAAGGCCGTCGGGCGTGGGGAGTCGCTGTGTCATTTAGCGGCGGCGCCGTCCGTGTCGTCGTCGGCCGAGGCGACGCCGCCCCCGCCGACCCCGGAGCCGGAGCCGGAGCCCGCCTCGGAGCCCGCCTCGGCCTCGCCCTCCGCGTCCTCCTCGTAGCCCTCGTCACCGGGCTTGCGGTAAGGGTCGGCCTCGCCCGCATAGGTCTTACCGGTCGACACCTCACGCACCTCGGCGTCCTTGAGGCGCGCCTTGTCGAGAAGGTCCTCGATGGTGCGGGCGTTGTCCGGCAGGGCGTCCGGGACGAACGCCAGCGTCGGCGTGAAGCGGACGCCGGTCTGGCGGCCCACCTCGGAGCGCAGAACGCCCTTGGCGCTCTCCAGGGCGGCGGCGGACGCCGCGCGCTCCTCGTCGTCGCCGTAGACCGTGTAGAAGACCGTGGCCTCCCGCAGGTCGCCGGTGACCCGGGCGTCCGTGATCGTCACGAAGCCCAGCCGCGGATCCTTGATACGCCGGTCCAGGGTCTCCGCGACCACGACCTGGATGCGGTCGGCCAGCTTGCGGGCCCGCGCGTTGTCGGTCACCGGTCCGTCACTCTTCCTTCTGGTTTCTTTGTCTGCTGTTCTTGCTGCCCCGACCGCCGCCGACCGCCGCCGACCGTCATCGGCCGTCATCGGCCGTCGACTGTCATCGAACGGACGGTCGGGCGCGGTCGCTCAGCCGTCGGCTCAGTCGTCGTCCCCGTGCAGCCGCCGCCGTACCGACAGCAGCTCCACCTCCGGACGGCCGGCGACCATGCGCTCGCACCGGTCCAGAACGTCCCTCAGATGCGCCGTGTCCCCGGACACCACCGCCAGACCGATCTCGGCCCTGCGATGGAGATCCTGGTCGCCGGTCTCCGCCACACTCACCGCGAACTTCCGCTGGAGTTCGGCGACGATCGGCCGGACGATCGAGCGTTTCTCCTTCAACGACCGTACGTCGCCGAGGAGCAGGTCGAAGGACAGTGTCCCCACATACATGTGTATCCGGATGTCCCGCCGGTACGGGTTCGGGCCCGCCAGCGCTTGGCAGGGGCACATAAACCGTACACGGAACGGCCGGGGCCGATCGACGGATTAAGCACCGTCGACCGGCCCCGGACCGGCGATGCCGCCCGAGCGGGACCCGGGCGGCATCGGCGCACCGCGCGCCACGTCACATCACGTCGGTCACGACGTCAGTCACGCGACACCACGCACCGTCTGCCGTACGACTGCGTCAGCCGTAAGGCAGGCAGTACGTCAGCCGCGCGGCTTCTCGCGCATCTCGTACGTCGCGATGACGTCGTCGATCTTGATGTCGTTGAAGTTCCCGAGGTTGATACCGCCCTCGAAGCCTTCGCGGATCTCGGTGACATCGTCCTTGAAGCGGCGCAGACCCTGGATGTTGAGGTCCTCCGCGATGACCTTGCCGTCGCGGACGAGCCGGGCCTTCGTGTTGCGCTTGACCTCGCCGGACCGGATGAGAACACCCGCGATGTTGCCGAGCTTGGACGAGCGGAAGACCTCGCGGATCTCCGCCGTACCGAGCTCGATCTCCTCGTACTCCGGCTTGAGCATGCCCTTGAGGGCCGCTTCGATCTCCTCGATGGCCTGGTAGATCACCGAGTAGTAGCGGACGTCGACACCCTCGCGGTCGGCCATCTGCGAGGCACGCCCGGCGGCGCGCACGTTGAAGCCGATGACGATGGCGTCGGAGCCCATCGCCAGGTCGATGTCGGACTCCGTGACCGCACCGACGCCGCGGTGCAGGACCCGGATGTCGACCTCTTCGCCGACGTCGAGCTGGAGCAGCGAGGACTCGAGAGCCTCCACCGAACCGGACGCGTCGCCCTTGATGATGAGGTTGAGTTCCTGCACCAGGCCGGCCTTGAGGGCCTCGTCCAGGTTCTCCAGGGAGAACCGGACGCCCTTGCGGGCGAAGGCCGCGTTCCGCTCACGGGCGGCACGCTTCTCGGCGATCTGCCGCGCGGTGCGGTCCTCGTCGACGACCAGGAAGTTGTCGCCGGCGCCGGGGACGTTGGTGAGTCCCAGGACCAGGACGGGGGTCGCGGGACCCGCTTCCTCGACGTTGTTGCCGTTGTCGTCGAGCATCGCCCGGACACGGCCGTACGCGTCACCGGCGACCATCGTGTCGCCGACGCGCAGCGTGCCGCGCTGGACGAGCACGGTGGCGACGGCGCCGCGACCGCGGTCGAGGTGCGCCTCGATGGCGATACCCTGCGCGTCCTGTTCTGGGTTGGCCCGGAGGTCGAGCGAGGCGTCCGCCGTGAGGACCACGGCCTCCAGCAGGCTGTCGATGTGCAGACCCTGCTTGGCGGAGATGTCGACGAACATGGTGTCGCCGCCGTACTCCTCGGCCACGAGGCCGTACTCGGTCAGCTGACCGCGCACCTTGGTCGGGTCGGCGCCCTCGACGTCGATCTTGTTGACCGCGACCACGATCGGCACATCGGCCGCCTTGGCGTGGTTCAGCGCCTCGATCGTCTGGGGCATCACACCGTCGTTCGCCGCCACCACGAGGATCGCGATGTCGGTGGACTTGGCACCACGGGCACGCATGGCGGTGAACGCCTCGTGGCCCGGGGTGTCGATGAAGGTGATCCTGCGCTCTTCGTCGTTGACCTCGGTGGCGACCTGGTACGCGCCGATGTGCTGCGTGATACCGCCGGCCTCGCCCGCGACGACGTTCGTCTTACGGATGGCGTCGAGGAGCCGGGTCTTACCGTGGTCGACGTGACCCATGACGGTCACGACCGGCGGACGCGCGACGAGGAACTCCTCGCCGCCCTCGTCCTCGCCGAACTCGATGTCGAAGGACTCGAGAAGCTCGCGGTCCTCCTCCTCCGGGCTGACGATCTCGACGACGTAGTTCATCTCGCCGGCCAGCACGTGCAGAGTCTCGTCGGAGACGGACTGCGTGGCGGTGACCATCTCGCCGAGGTTCATCATCACGGCGACGAGCGACGCCGGGTTGGCGTTGATCTTCTCCGCGAAGTCGGTGAGCGACGCACCGCGCGACAGCCGGACGACCTGTCCCTGGCCACGCGGCAGCATCACGCCGCCTACCGACGGGGCCTGCATGGCCTCGTACTCCTGGCGCCTCTGCCGCTTCGACTTGCGGCCACGACGGGCCGGTCCGCCGGGGCGGCCGAACGCGCCCTGTGTTCCACCACGGCCGCCGGGACCACCCGGACGTCCGCCGAAACCGGGACGACCACCGCCGCCACCGAAACCGCCGCCACCGGGACGACCCGGAGCACCGCCACCGCCACCGGGACGACCGGCGAAGCCACCGCCGCCGCCACCACCGGGACGACCGGCGAAACCGCCGCCGCCACCGGGACGACCGCCGCCACCGCCACCGGCGGGCCGGCCGGCGCCACCGGGACCACGGCCTCCGCCGGGGCCACCGCCGGGACGCGGACCCGCGGCGGGACGCTGCGGCATCATGCCCGGGTTCGGACGGTTACCGGCGGGGCCGCCGCCGGGACGCGGGGACTGCGGGCGAGGCATGCCACCGGGGGTGGGACGACCGCCCTGGCCACCGGCACCGGCCTGCGGACGGGGACCGCCCTGACCGGCGCCCTGGGGACGCGGTCCACCGGGCGCACCGGCACCGCCGGGACGCGGGGCGCCACCCGGACGGGGCGCCTGCGGGCGCGCCATGCCGGTGGAACCACCAGAGGTGAAGGGGTTGTTGCCCGGACGGGGACCCGCCGGACGAGCACCCGGACGGGCGCCCTGTCCCGCGGGACGCGCGGGGCGCTCGCCGCCGCGGCCACCGTCACGGCCGCCGT
>NZ_JAAPBF010000172.1 GCF_022695985.1 Streptomyces sp. NP-1717
CGTTCCGCTCCGCCGCCATCTCGCCGAACGCGGAGGGTGTCTTCGTCACCGACGTGGCCGTGGACCCGCACACCACGTCGAAGTTCTTCGTCGAGCTGACCGATCCGTCGGGCACGCGGTGCGAACTCGCCTCCAACACCCTGTCGATCACCCACCGGGACCTGGAGTTCGGCGGCGTACGGCTCGCGCACTCGCTGGGCATCCAGCTCGCCGGGCAGGTCTTCGCGCCGATGCTGCGCAAGGGCGCCACCCTGCCGACCTCGGTGCGCGAGGTGTTCCGTACGTCGGCGGCCCTGCACCGCTCCGACGCCGACGCGACGATCCGGATCCCGGTCATCCAGGGCGAACGCAGCCGGGCCGACCGCAACCGCGGCGTGGGGATGCTGGAGATCCGGCCGCGTGACATCCGGATCGATCTGCCGGCCGGCAGCGAGGTCGAGGTGACCGTCGAGGTCGACAGGTCCAGCATGGTGACGGTGATCGCCGATGTACCGCTGGTACAGGCGCAGTTCGAGGCCGAGATCGACCTGGACAACATCCGCACCACGGAACCCGGGGAGCTGCGGAAGTCGCTGGACCAGGCGGAGGAGCGGCTGGGGGCGCTGCGCGGGTTCGTGGCCGACACGGGCTCGGCCGACGCCGAGCGGCGGCTGGCCAAGCTGGACGAGGAGCGCACCGTCAGCACCGCCCGTGACCAGGTCGACGCGTCGACCGTGGATGTGGGCGCCGCCGCCGCGGCGGAGGAGCGACTGCGCGATCTCGAAGCCGAGCTGGACGACATCGCGGACGCGGTGGGGCTGCCGGGTCTCGTACAGGACCTGCGGGCCGCGATCGCCGAGGCCGACGAACTCGTGCGTCAGCACGGCGACGCGTCCGACCGGCAGGAGCTGGCGGCGATCCGGAGCCGGGCCGACGAGGCGATCAACGCACAGGACTCGGTCGCCGTCCGCGCGCTCATCGACCGGACGGGGACGCTGCTGTTCGAACTCGAGCGGCGCAGCCCCGACTGGGCGGTGAAGCTCTTCTACACGCTCCAGGAGATGCTCCGGTCGTCCGGGCAGGCGGGGCCGCTCATCCAGGAGGGGCAGCGTGCCATCGCCGCGAACGACCGGCAGGGCCTGGACGCGGTGAACCAGCGGCTGTACCGGCTGCTGCCCAAGGATGAGCAGGACAAGGTCGTCTGGCTGGGCAGGGCGTGAGAGGCGTGACGGAGGTGACGGACATGGCGGATGTGACCGATCCGGCGCGGGCACGGACACTGAGCCTCCAACTGACGGTGAACCGTGCCCACTCGGCGGCACGCGCGGGTGATCTCGATCTGGCGGCGCGGCTGCTGGCCGGGTTGGACGGACGGGACGGGCCGGACGCCGATCACGCGACGGTGCTGGCCGCCCTCAACCTGCGCGCCAAGGTGCATGCCCAGCGCGGCGAACTGACCGAGGCGGACGCGTGCTGGTCCCGGGTCGAGGCCCTCGCGCCCGGCGACCCGGACGCGGCGGCCGGCCGCCGTACCCTCGCCAAGATCGCCGCCGGGCGGCGCCACGCACGCCCGGTCGTCCACACCGGCCGGGTCGCGGTCGTCGCCGCCGCGCTGGCGGGAGCGGCGCTGATCGGCGGTGGCGGCTGGCTCCTGGCGAACGGCGGCGACGGCGACCGGCAGTCGTCGGACTCCGTGGCCGAGGCGGACACCGGGTCGGAGCGGCTGCGGGAGGAGTCGCGCCGGGCCGACGCCCTGAAGGAACGTCTGGCGGCCATCGAGGCGGGCGACACGGCCGCCGCGGCGCGCCGGGACAGCACGCTCGACGCGGTCGCGAAACGCCTGGCGATGCCGGGCGTGGAGATCCGCCGGCATGCCGACGACGTCCAACTCGTCTTCAGTACGGGGGTGTTCCCGTACGACTCCGTGATCGGCGCGCAGGGCGCGTCGGCGCTGACGGAGATCGGCCGCAGGCTGGCCGACCTGGAGTCCGGCACCGGTACGGGAGCCGAGGCCGGGGCGGGGGTGGAGACCACGGTGGTGGGCCACTCGGTCGCCGTGCCCGGCGGCGCCCCGAGCGGCGGATCGGTCGTCGCGCTGAACCGGGCCCGGGTGGCGGCCCAGTATCTGGCGCAGGACAGCGACCTGCGGCTGACGGACTTCCGGCTGGTCAGCGCGGACCAGCGGCGGGGCCCCTTCCCGGCGACGGAGGCGAACGCGCCCCGCAACCGTACGGTCACGCTGCTGATCACCCCGAAGGAGCCGCCGCCCGCGTCCTGAGGACGCGCCCTGGGAGCCTGCCGACTACCGTGCCGCGAACTGCGTGAGGATGGCCTGCACTTCGTAGATGTCGACGCCCTTGGTGAAGGTCTTCTGGATCGGCACCGAGGCGCCGGAGAGCCAGATCTTCAGCTCGGCGTCGAGGTCGAACGTGCCGGCCGTCTCCACGGCGAAGTGCGTGATGCTCCGGTACGGAATGGAGTGGTACTCGGTCTTCTTGCCGGTTATCCCCTGCTTGTCGACGAGGATCAGTCGGCGGTCGGTGAAGAGGATGCTGTCACGGATCAACTGGTAGGCGGCGTGGATCTGTTCGCCCTGTCCCAGCAGCCGCGCGTAGTCCTGCTGGGCAGTGGCCGGATTGATGGTGTGTGCGTTGCCGAACAGCGCCATGAGATTCCCCCAATTTATCCAAGTTGTACGGTCTGTGTACTGTACCGACCGCCGTCCGCCGGAGCGGGCCGGGCCGGCGGCACAAGGTCCTCCTGCCCCCGAAAGCCGGCCATCCACCCGCCGGCGCCTCACGCGTCGCGCAGTCTGAAGACCACCGCCCCCGCCAGCAGTCCGGCTCCCGCCCAGGCGGCGAGGACCGCGAGGCCGGACCAGGGGCCGATGGGCAGGCTCTCCAGGTTCTTGGTCGCCTGTACGGCCAGCCCCGCCGACGCGGGGGCCCACTCCCGTATCCGCTCGCGCCACTCCTCGTTGCCGACCAACTCGACCACGGCGGGAAGCGCGTAGAGCAGTCCGAGCACTGTCGTGATCGCGCCTGCCGTGTCCCGTACGAGTGCAGCCACGCCCAGCGCGAGCAGAGCCGTCAGGCCGAAGTACAGCACCGTGCCCACGGCCGCGCGCAGGGTCGGCCCCTCGGCGAGGGAGAGCGGGGCCGCGCTGAAGCCGTTGCCGGGGAGGATGAGGCGGCCGGCGAGGAGGGAACCGAGGACGGCGAGTGTCCCCGCGGCCAGTGCGGCACCCGTGACGACCGCCGCCTTGGCGGCGAGGACACGGGCCCGGCCCGGCACCGCCGCCAGCGTCGCCTGGATGGTCCCCGTCCCGTACTCACCGCTCATCGCCAGCACCCCCAAGGCGCCCACCGCCGCCTGACCGAGCCAGACTCCGGTGAGGCTGAGCCTGACGGTGTCCTCGTGGCACTCGTCCGGAGACGGGCACTGGTCCGTCGACACCGCCCCGCTGGCCGCCGCGCCCAGCGCCACGGTCAGCACGACCACCGCGAGCAGCAGCCACCAAGTGCTCGGCAGCGTGCGCAGTTTCGTCCACTCCGCGTGGACCGCCCCCTTCATGCGTCCCTCCCGCGCAGCCGCCGGACGGCCAGGCCGAGGACCACGACCGCCCAGACGCACAGCACCGACAGCCCTGCCCATGGGCCCTGCGGATAGCAGCCGGTCTCCGGCAGGCAGACGCTGTCCACGTGCTCGTACACCGGTGAGGTCCGCTGGACCGCGAAGCCCGCGAGCGGGGTCAGCTTCATCACCCACTGCGCCGTGCCGATCGGGAGCCCGGAGAGAAGGACGACCGGCAGGACGAGCACCACCATGATCAAGGTGACCGCCGCGGCGGTGTTCCGCAGGAGCGCGCCCACGGCCAGGGAGAGTACGGCGACGGCGGCCAGCAGCACGGCGGTGCCGACGACAGCGCGCAGTACGGGCCCGTCCGTGAGCGAAACGTCGGGGTAGAAGAGGGGATTGGGCATACGGTCGCGCAACTCGGGCTCGCTGAGCAGGAACGACAGCACGGCGGCGACAAGCCCGGTCACGAAGGCGGCTGCGGCCAGGACGACGGCCTTGGCAGCGAGCACCCTTCCCCGGCGCGGGCTGGCCGTGAGCGTCGTGAGGATCATGCCGCGCCGGTATTCGGCGGTGATGAACAGCACGCTCAGCGCCACCAGCGGGATCAGCCCTGTCTGGGCCCCGGTGAGGGACCGCTGGGTGATGTCGACCTCCGGCGTGTGCGGAGCGATGTCGCTCGATCCGCTCAGCGTCCAGGTGCCGTCCTTCTCCGTCGAACTGTCCGGCGGCCCCTGGTGGCCACCGCCTGCAGGCTCACCCACGTTGTCCTGGCGCCAGGTGCCCTCTCCGCCGTCCACCGAGACATGGTCGAAGACCGCCGTGACCTGGGAGGGACGCCCGCCGACCGAGGTGGAGCCGAACTGCCTCTGCACCGCGCTCCCTCCGGGGGTGGCCACGAAGAGGCCGGCCTGTGCGGTGTCCGGGAGTCCGGCGAGCCGCGCCGTGCCGACCTTCGCCCATGTCGAGCCGTCTGCCGACTCGTACGCGGTGAACTCGTCGCCCGAGCGGGTCAGTCGCAGCCAGTGCGGCCGGTCACGGGAAACGGCGCCACCGGCTGTGTCGTGGGTGAAATCGGACTGGAGGCGGACGCCGTGCCCCGGCGTGATCATGGCTGCCGCGTAGGGCGACCCCTGCTCCGTACTCTCCTTGATCACCACACCGGCCTTGGCCCACGGCTCGGCCGCCCGCCCCTCCGGGCCGGCGGGCGGGGACACCCGGGCGGTGATGCCGCCGTCACCGGTCAGCGTTTGGTGGACGAAGGGGAACCCGTCGACGACCACACCGCCGTCCGGCCCCGTCGGGGGCGGCGGCCGGTCTCCGGAGACGTCGCTGCCACCGCTGAAGGCGGAGAGCAGCGAGATCAGCACCGTGATCACGACGGTGGCGAGGAGAGTGAGGCCCCAGCGGGGCACGGTACGCAGCTTGGTCCACTCCGCGTGCAGCAGTTGCGGGAATCCGTCGCGCGCGGGCGGAAGCTGGGAGCGATAAGGGGTGACGGTGGGAGCGCTCATGAGCAGGTGCCCTCGCCCTCGTTGACCACGCCCGTGCCCGCCGCGGTGCCCGGTGCCGTGTCCGTGTACGCCTCGACCGAGTGGAACTCGGCCGCGTCCCGCGTCAGTTCCATATATGCCTCCTCCAGCGTGGCCCGGTGGGCGCCGATCTCCGAGAACGGCACGCCGCCCGCGCCCAACAGGGCGACGATCCGCTCCGTGGGCAGACCGGTGACCGTGAGCGTCTCCGGCCCGTCCGCGGCGACCGTCGCTCCCTCACGGGCCAGCAACGCCATGGCGTCCGTACGCGCCGAGGTGCGCAACGCGACCCGCTCGCCCGAGGCGGCGGCCAGCAGCTCGGCGACAGAGGTGTCGGCGATGAGCCGGCCCCGGCCGACGACCACGAGATGATCGGCGGAGTCCTCCAGCTCGCTCATCAGATGACTGGAGACCAGCACCGCGCGCCCCTCGCGCGCCAGCCCGCGCAGAAAGCCACGGATCCACCGGATCCCCTCCGGATCAAGGCCGTTGACCGGCTCGTCCAGCACCAGCACCGGCGGATCGCCGAGCAACGCGGCCGCTATACCCAGCCGCTGGCGCATGCCCAGCGAGTAACTCCCTGCCCGGCGGCGGCCCGCCGACGCGAGACCGACCCGCTCCAGCAACTCGTCGACACGGGCGGCCGGGAATCCGTGCGAGTGCGCGAGCCACAGCAGATGGTCCCGCCCACGCCGGCTCGGGTGCACGGCGGCCGCGTCCAGCAGTGCCCCCACTTCGGTCAGGGGCCTGCGCAGCGTCGCGTACCGCCGCCCGCCGATCAGGGCACTCCCGGAATCGGGCGTGTCCAGGCCCAGGAGCATGCGCATGGTCGTGGACTTCCCCGCGCCGTTGGGCCCGACGAATCCGGTGACCTGCCCCGGCCGCACGGTGAAGGACAGACCGTCGACGGCGACGGTCTGCCCGAACTGCTTTCGCAGCCCATGAACTTCGATGGTTGCCTGCATGCCCGAAAGGCTAGGGAGCGGCGGTGTGCCGGGTCATCACGCGAGAGAGCGCACTTCGGCACCCCTGGCACGAGGGAGGACACCCGTTGGTATCGCTCGTACGGGGGATGCCAAGAGCGCTGGTCAGGGGGACGCCAACGAGCCCCGGCGCCGGGACAATGGTGGACGTGAGCGAAGAAATCAAGCGCGTGGCGAATTGGATCGCCGGGTCGCCCGACCGCCAGGCGGGCACCGGGGCGGTGCTCGCGCTGCTCGCGTGCGGGGAGACCGCGCTGCGCGGGGGAAGTATCGACACCGATCTCTCGTTCGCGATGACGCTCGCCATCAGCACCACGGCGCCGGCCGGGCTGCTGCGGATGCCGTTGGCCACCGCCGCCACCATCGGGCTCACGGCCGCCGGTGTGGTGTCGCTGGTCAACTTCCATGTCCTGACCGTCGGCGGGCTCGTCGCGCAGTTGATGGTCCTGCACTGGATGGCCACCCGCGGCTCCCGCCGTCTCGCGGTGCTGCTGGTGCTCCCCTATGTCCTGGCCGCCCTCGCGGGCCCGCAGATCAACGGCATAAGGGTGTACGGGGTGGTGACGGCCGTGCTCGCGGCGGCGGCGGTTGCGAACGGGATCGGTCGTCGTGCCCGCGCCGAGGAAGTGGCGCGCGACGCCACCGAGAGAGCGATGGCGGACACGCTCCACGAGCATGTGGCACGCGGCGAACGGGCACGCATCGCACGTGAGTTGCACGACGTGGTCGCGCACCACATCTCGATGATCTCCGTGCAGGCGGAGACGGCCCGGCTGACCACGCCCGGTATGTCCGAGGCCGGAGCCAGACGGCTGCTGGACATAGGTGACACGGCCCGCGCCGCGCTGACGGAGATGCGGCGGCTGCTCGGTGTGCTCCGCGAGGACGCGGGCACCCCGCCCGTCACCCGCAGGCCCCAGCCGGGGCTCACCCAGCTCAACGAGCTGCTGGACGAGGCGCGTGAGGCGACCGGCGCTGCCACGCGGCTGATCGTCAGCGGGCCGGTGGTGACGCTCGACCCGGGTGTCGAGCTCACCTCGTACCGCATAGTTCAGGAGGCCCTCACCAACGCTCGCCGGCACGCTCCGGGGGCGGCCGTCGATGTCGAACTGCGTTACCACCCGGAGGTGCTTGAGGTGCGGATCAGGGACAACGGGCCGGGACCGGGGCCGGGAACGGAGAGTCGCTCCTCGGGCCACGGGCTGTTGGGCATGCGCGAGCGCGTCGCCGCGGTCGGCGGCGAGCTGCGGGTGGGCCCGGCGCCCGGTGGCGGCTTCCTGGTGGAGGCCAGACTCCCTCTCGCGGCGCCGGAGGCCGCCCGATGAGTACGCGGATCGTCATCGTGGACGATCACGAGCTGGTGCGGGCCGGTTTCGCCGGACTGCTCGCCACACAGGGCGACTTCTCCGTGGCCGGCACCGCCTGCGACGGGGCCGAGGGGGTACGGGTCTGCCGGGAGCAGCGTCCCGATGTCGTGCTCATGGACGTCAGGATGCCCGTCATGGACGGCATCGAGGCCACCGAAAGGATCTGTGCCGCCGCCGGGGACGGCGCGGTTCCGCGCATCATCATCCTGACCACCTTCGACCTGGACGAGCATGTCTACGACGCCCTCGGCGCGGGCGCCAGCGGCTTCCTGCTCAAGGACGTCGCCGCCGAGCGGCTGTTCGACGCGGTGCGGGTGGTCGCGGCGGGCGAGGCACTGCTCGCGCCGACGATCACCCGCCGCCTCATCGGTGAGTTCGCCCGGCTGCGGCGTAGGCCGGCCCCGGGCCCTGCCGCACCGCTGGCCGCGCTCACCCCGCGGGAGACGGAGGTACTGCGGCTGATCGCCGAGGGTCTGTCCAACCCGGAGATCGCGGCTCGGCTGGTCGTCAGTGAGGAGACGGTCAAGTCGCACGTCAGCCGGGTGCTCAACAAGCTCGGCCTGCGTGATCGCACGCAGGCGGTGGTCGCCGCGTACGAGTCGGGCCTGATCGTGCCGGGCGTCGGCGGACAGGAGGGGTGAGCGATAGGCGGAAGGAGAGAACCGGGGAGTGTCGGAGGTGTCGTACCGCTGGGGCGGGGGGCCGGTCAGGCAGGCTGGGACGTGCCGAATACCTCGGGCTCGGAGGCGTAGGGCAGGTTCTCCAGCGGGCGGTCGGTGCAGAAGCGCGCCATGAGGTCGGCGAAGTCGGCGATGCGTTCCACCGGGGCGAGGTGGTCGGTTTCCTCGATGGTCATGAACCGCGCCGCCGGCAGGCAGGCGGCCATGGTGCGGCCCATGGCGGGTGTGGTCAGGGTGTCGTGCTCACCGGTCACGACCAGGGCGGGGACGGCGGGGGTCGGTTCCGGGCGGTACCACTCGTGGCGCATCAGCCGGGAGTTGTGCTCGGCGGACATGCGCAGCTGCTCGGGGCTCTGCGAGGCGATCTGCTGGTAGACGAGGCGGGCGACGGCGGCCTTCTTGCGTACATGGCCGGTGCCGGGGGGCGACATGAAGCGGTCGGCGAGCTCCCGGGCGATGGGCTCCGTCTCACCGCGCCGGATCATGCCGTCCCAACGCTCCATGGCCACCGCGTAGTCGGCCGGGATGACGGTGGTCATCCCGACGAGCATCAGCCGTTCGAGGAGGTGAGGGTAGTGCTGGGCGAACCGTACGCCGATGGCTCCGCCGTAGCAGGCGGCCACCAGATTGATACGGGGGATGTGGAGTTCCTGGACGAGATGGCGTACCGCGGCGGCGAGGAAGTCGACGCCGTACTTCGCGGGCAGGAAGTCGGCGGTTCCATAGCCGGGCAGGTCGACGGTGATCACGGAGCTGAGCGGGGTGAGCCATTTCTCGTGCCGCTGCCACGAATTGCGGTCCTGGGAGGATCCGCCGAGGATGACGACGGGCTCGGTGTCGAGACGGCCCCGGCGGGCGATTCGGCAGGTGTAGCGGAACCCGTCGAAGGTCAGGTCGTGTTCGACGACTTCCGCGGGCCGCTCGGTGTTCGCGGCTTCTCCGTCCGTGGCCTGGGGCGGAAGTGCGGGGGCGCCGTCGGCGGTGGGGGTACGGGAACTGGTGATCGCGTCGGTGGGCACAGGCACAGGGTGGCTCCAAGGACTGAGGTGGGGGTGTCGCCGTCCGGCAAGTGACCCTGCACGTCCCGCAGTGGCGGTGCACCGGATCCGGACGCGAGCGAGCAGGAGCACTTCCGCTTCACTGCTCCTACCAACGACCAGAATTCGCCACGAAATCATCGGCCGACGAGTCTTGGGGAGAAAGTGGAACGGGATTCCCCCGTACGAGTTCCGAGAATTCGCGCATATCTGCGTCTGGCGGCCGGGTGCCCCACCGATGGCCGGCCGTGATGGGCGGCTGTTCGACGGGGGAACGTGACAGTGAAGGAAGGGGGCGGGTCGTCGGGTGACATGTCGGCGCAGGTGGCCGGGCGCTGTCTGTTCCGTGCGTGTCGATGCGTGATAGGCAGCGAACACCGGCGGGCGGTGGCCTGCGACTCCGTCCCCTGGGCGGGCGTCACGGCGACCGGTGTGCGACGACCGTGAGGAGTGGCCTCTCGTGTACGAACGAACGTGGGAGCGGCGATTGGCGTCCGCGCTGTCCGGCACAGGGACAGGCAACGGCACCGGCGCGGGGAGCGGGGCCGGGCAGGAGCCGGCGCTGGTGTTGGTCGAGGGCGACGCCGGTATGGGGAAGAGCAGACTCGTGCACCAGCTGCTGGAGTCGCCACCGGCGCGGGCGGTGGCGCGGCTGGTGGTGACGTTCCAGTCGTCGGGCGGGCTGGTGGTCGCCGACCCGCTCGGCCCGGAGCCGCGCGCGACCGCGACCGCGACGGACGACCCGGCGCGGGTTCAGGACGCTGCGCCGCTCGGGGTGCGGCTCACCGCGTACCAGGCACTTGACGCACTGCTCGCCTCCGCCCGCCCCGCCCTCCTCGTCGCCGAGGATCTGCACCACGCGGACGACGACTCCCTGGCGCTGCTGCGCCGTCTGCTGAGGGAGCCGCCCGCGCCCTTCGCCGCGGTGCTGACCTATCGGCCCGAGCAACTGCCGAGGCCGGGACTGCCGTTGGGCCGGGCGGTGGACTATCCGGCGCGGCTCTCGGTCGTACGGTGGCGGCTGGAGCCGTTGGACGAGCACGGTGTGCGGTGTGTGGCGGGGGAGTTGCTGGGGGCGCGGCGATGTCCGCAGGAGTTCGTGGCGCGGTTGCGGCAGCGTTCGGGCGGGGTGCCGCAGGTCCTCGTGGACCTGGCGCGGATGCTGCGGGACGCCGCCGACGACCGGAACAGCCGCAGGGGGAGTCAGCACCACCGCGACCGTGATGTCCAGGACCGCGGCTTCACGGCCAGGGACGTGGACGAGGTCGGAGTCCCGGTCCGGCTGGCGGAGTTGGTGCTGGAGAGGACGGCCGCGTTGCCGGAGCCGTACCGTCCGATCGTCTGGGCCGCCGCGGTGCTGGACGAGCCGTCGGGTGCCCAGGACCTGGCGGCGGTCGCGGGCTGCCAGGGCGACGAGGGCCGTACGGCGCTGATCGCGGCGCTGGCGGGCTCGGTCCTGCGCGAGACGAGCGAGGGGCGGTACGGATTCGCGGTGCCGCTGGCGGCGGCGGCGCTGTACGCGCAGTTGCCGGGGCCGGTCCGGGAGCGGCTGCACCACCGCGCGGCGGCGATGCTCGCCGCGCGCGAGCCGGTGCCCTGGGCACGTATCGCGCGTCACTGGCGCGGCGGCGGCCGTACGGAGGACTGGCTGCGGGCCGCGGAGCACCTGGGGCGCGACGACGAGGCCGCCGTGGCGCTGCTGGAGGAGGCGCTGGACACCGGCGGTCTTCCGGCGGACAAGCGGGGGCGGCTGGCGCTGACGCTCGCCCGTGGCGCCGTACTCGGCCGCCGCTCGGAGGGGACGACCCGCATCCTGCGCGGGGTCGTCGAGGACCCGGCGCTGCCCGCCGCGGACCGGGGTGAGATACGGCTCGAACTGGGTCTGCTCCTGCACAACCGCAAGAGACGCTTCGAGGAGGGGCGTACGGAACTGCGCCGGGCGGCCCACGAGTTGGCCGAGGCCGAACGGCCCGCGCTCGCCGCACGGGCGATGGCGGCGCTGGCGAACCCGTTCTTCCCCGGCGCGTCCCTGGCCGAGAACGTGACCTGGCTGGAGCGCGCGGAGACGGCGGCCGAGGAGTCCGGGGACCGTGCCGCGCGCACGGCGACGGCCGCCTGCCGGGCGACCGTCCTGATGAACACCGGCGACCTGGACGCCTGGCGGCTGGTGGCGCGGCTGCCCCGGGACAGCCCGGACCGGGCGGGCCGCCAGCAGGTGGCGCGAGGTCTGTGCAACACGGCGAACGGCGCGGTGTATCTGGGCCATTACCGCCGCGCGGACGAACTGCTGACGGAGGGCATCGAACTGGCGGCGCGCAGCGGCGCGCCGTTCCTGGAACGGGTCGGACGCGGCACGGCCCTGTTCCGCGACTGGCTGACCGGGCGATGGGAGGGGCTGGCCGAACGGTGCACGGGGCTGGTGGCGGAGGACGGCAGCGCGAGCGACGCCCGTGTGGTGCTGGCCCTGCTGGCGCTGGCGAAGGGTGACTGGGAGGCGGTGCGGGAGTGGCTCCCGCGAGGCGATCACGTCCGTGGGACCTACGGGGTCTACGAGTCGTGCGAGGCCCCGGTGGCGGCCACGGCGGCCGGTGCCCGTATCCGGCTGCTGCTGGCCCGGCAGAACGTCGACTCGGCGGCCGAAGCCGCCACGTCGGCCTGGGCGTGGCTCGCCGGGAAGGGCGTCTGGGTCTGGGGCGCCGAACTGGCCCCCTGGGTGGTTCTGGCCCATACCGGCGCGGGGCAGCGGGAGTCCGCGCGGCGCGTGGTGGCGGAGTTCGCGGCCGGGCTGACCGGGCGGGACGCCCCGTCGGCGTCGGCGGCCCTGCTCTGGTGCCGGGCCGTGCTGGCCGAGGCGGACGGCGAACTGGCCGAGGCGCGGGCGTGTTTCCAGCGGGCGGGAGAGGCGTACGCCGGGCTGCCGCACCCGTACGCCCGCGCGCTCATGGCCGAGGGCGCGGGCCGTTGCGCGCTCCTGCTCGGCGGCGACGCGGCGGACGCGGCGGTCGAGGACCTCACCCACCGAGTGGCGGAGCTGACCGACCTCGGCGCGGTCTGGGACGCCGCACGCGTACGGGCGACGCTGCGCGCCTGCCGCCCCGCGGCGGGGCGGCGGTCGCCGGGCCGGCCCGCGTACGCGGAGCGGATGTCCCCTCGCGAGGGGGAGGTCGCGGAACTGGCGGCGACCGGCCTGACGAACCGTGAGATCGCGGCCACGCTGTATCTGTCGCCGCGCACGGTGGAACAGCATGTGGCGCGGGCGATGCGCAAGCTCGGTATCGCCAGCCGGCAGGGCTTGGCGAAGGAGGTGTCGCGTGGTCGCGCGACGCGTGGCGAGGGAGGGGGCGACGGCGCGTTGGGGCACGTACCTCCGACGTGACCGACGGCGAAGGGCGGGCCGACCGTGTCGCGTGGTCGGCCCGCCCCTCGGCGAGTACTCGTCGGCCCGGATCCCGGAGGACCAGGGGATCAGAGGATCAGCTGCACATGGTCGTGCGCATCACGTCGGCCTGACTGGCCCAGCTCGCGCAGCCCGTGCCGGAGTGCCCGTACCAGTTGTGGCCGAACTCGTGGGCGGCCAGCAGCGCGAAGTCGCCGACCATCGTGGACAGTTCGATGCGCTGACCCGCGCCCCAGTTGCAGCCCACGACGTTGCTCCCGCCGCAGCCCTGCACGTAGCCGCCGACACAGGACACGGGGGTGCCGCTGGACGCCGTCTCGGTGGCGGAGCCCCAGTAGTTGGCGCCCTGGCGTATCGCGCCTTCGCGACCGCTGCAGGACGAGGTGATGTGGTAGCTCCAGGCCGGTACGCGAACGGCGCGCTCGTCGGCATTGACCGTCGGCAGGTCCGACAGGTTGCCGGCGTCACCGGTCTTGAAGCGGGGGGCGGGGGTGGCGTCCGCGGCGACGGCGGCCTCGGCGGGCTGCGTCATGGCGGCGGGACGGGCGATGTCACTGTTCTCGACGGCGTTGGCCGACGTGGGGAGCGCGAAGAGAAGGGCTGCCGCGACGGCCGATGCCCCAGCGATTCTTCGGATTGACGAGAGCATGACATTTCTCCTTGTGGGGGGAGCGGCGCACATTCATGCCGGTGCGACCCGTCGTGGACGACGCCGCGAGACTCGGGCCCGCGGGACGGGCCCCGTACATGGGGGGATCGCCAGCAAAGTACGTGCGCCCGTGCCGCCCGCCTATCCGGATCCCCCGACATACGGATACGCAAAGAATCCCCGGCGACGGAGCCGCCGGGGACGGGGTGAGGGCCCTCGACCGGGCCGTGGACGTGGTGTCAACGGAGGTCGAAGCGTTCCGCCCAGGCCATGACGTCCGACGTGGTCGCGTTGCCGCCGCACAGCACCAGGCCCAGGCGCGCGCCGCCGCCGACGCGTTCGAGTACGCGGCGGGCGGCCGGTACGAGACAGCCGGCGGCCGGTTCCGCCCAGACCTTCGCGTGGTTCGCCAGATCGAGAGTGCCCTGGACGGCCTCGGCGTCCGAGACGACGAGCACTTCGCTGACCAGGTCGGTCACATGGTCGTAGGTGATCCGCGAGACCGTGGGCGCGCTGAGCGTGGAGACGATGGACGACAGCTGGACCGGCTTCGGGCCCCCGGCCGCCAGTGCCTCGGACATGGCCTGCGCGCCGACGGTCTCGACGCCCCAGATCCGTACGCCGGGAAGCCGCGCGTGCAGCGCCGCCGCGACGCCGGAGATGAGCGCGCCGCCGCCGATGGAGACGAGGACATCGGTGATCCCGGCGTCGGCGCCGGCGTCGTCGGCGAGTTCGAGTCCGACCGTGCCCTGTCCGGCGACGACCAGCGGGTCGTCGAAGGGGTGGACCATGGTCAGTCCGTCCGCCTGGAGCCGGGCCATGAGGGCGAACGCCTCGTCCATCGTGTCGGTCAGCCGCACCGTCGCGCCGGCCGCCTCCGCGATCTCGACGGCGCGCGCGGGCGCGGACTTCGCCATGACGACGGTGGCCTTCACGCCCAGCGCCTCGGCCATGACGGCGACGGAGATCGCGTGGTTGCCACCGCTCACCGCCACCACCCCGGCCGCGCGGTCCGCCTCGCTCAGGGACAGGAGCTTCGCCGTCGCCCCGCGCGCCTTGAAGGAGCCCGTGCGCTGGAGCAGTTCCAGCTTGGCGGTGACGGGAACCCCGAGCAGCGCCGACAGCCCGGGGCTCTCGACCGTCGGCGTACGCACGACATGTCCGGCGATCAGTCGCGCCGCCGCTTCGATGTCCGAGATGCCGATCACGACACGTACCTCCTGTTGACGGCCGGTTGCCGCCGCTTCAGCAGACCGTACAGACCGCCGCCCGCGTGATCGGCCCGGGGTGCCCCGACGCGGACCTAGTACTGCAACGCCGTCGCGACGTCCGTGCCGATGCGTTCCACCGCGCCCAGGTCGAGCCCGTAGTGCACGTAGCGGCCGTTGCGTTCCGTGCGGACGAGCCCCAGGTCGCGCAGCGCGCGCAGATGGCGTGAGACCTGCGGTCGCGTCATCGACAGGCGGTGCGCCAGGTCGGCCGTGGTCATCGACTGGCGGGCGATCAGCCGGCACAGGCGTACGCGGCTGGGGTCGGTCAGCGCGAGCATACGGCTGCGGGCCAGGGTGACGCCCACCACCGGTCCGTCCACCGGGAAGTGCACGACGGGTGACAGGCCGGGCTCGTTCTTCACGACCAGGTGCGGGGCGCCGTAGCGGGTGGGGATGAGGAGTACCGGGGTGCGGGCCGGGGTGATCACCACATGGTGGACCTTGTCGAAGACGACGCGCGGCGGGTCGGCGAGCCGGACGCTGGACGGGCTGAGTGCCGCCAGCGCCGCCGCGGGGCCGTCGTCGGCGAGCCGCTGTCTCACGAGGTGGGCGGCGCGGGCCAGATGAGGCTCGGTCTCGGCCCACAGCGCGGCGAAGAAGACGGGCCGGCACAGGTCGATGAAGGCGAGCACGTCGGCGCGCAGGGCTTCCGGGTCGCGCAGCAGGGCCTCGGCGAGTTCGAGATGCGGTTCGGGGAGCCCGGAGGCGGCGTGGCGCAGGGAGGCGGCCTGGCCGGGGTCGTGCAGGACGCGGTCGAACGCGTAGCCGTGATAGCCGCTGG
>NZ_JAAPBF010000173.1 GCF_022695985.1 Streptomyces sp. NP-1717
TCCTGCTCTCCGTCGGGACGGTCATGCTCGTCGTCATCACGGCCATGTCCGTCATGCTGGAGAAGCTGAACGCGGGGGAGCGGATCAGCTTCGTCTTCGTCGGTCTGCTCTTCTTCGGAGTGCTGGTCCTGCTCAGCCGCCCCAAGGTCGTCGCCGACGACACGGGTGTCACGGTGGTCAACATCACCCGCACCCGGCGCCTGGAGTGGGCCGAGATCGTGCGCGTCAACCTGCGGGTCGGCGACCCGTGGGTCTTCCTCGACCTGAGCGACGGCACCAGCCTGGCCGCGCTGGGCATCCAGCCCGGTGTCGCCAAGCAGAAGGCCGTACGCGACGCGCGGACGCTGCGCGCCCTCGCGGAGTCGCACGGCACCGGCGCGGAGTCGGCGACGGAGGCCGGCGATGACGCGTCCACGGACACCGGCGGGGGCGCGGCCACGGACACCGGTCCGGCGTGAACATTGCGGTGCCCGTCCCAGTGGCTACTCTGGGGACGGCGGCGCCAGGTGCGCCCCGCCCCGCATCCGACGGCCGTGAGTACCGGCCCGCGGGGCATCCTGCGACCCGAGGAGTGACTCCCTCCAGCAATGGACGGATCATCCGGTAGTACCCGCGCCGCCGCCTTTGAAGAGGCGGCGGCATGACCATCCCCCTTCTGCTGCTCGCCGCGGCATTCCTTCTCATCCTCGCCAACGGATTCTTCGTGGCGGCCGAGTTCGGCCTCGTGACCGTGGACCGCCCGGACGCCGAACGCGCGGCGGCGGCCGGTGACCGCCGCGCCCGCGCCGTCGTCAGGTCCCTGCGGGAGCTGTCCTTCCAGCTCTCCGGCACCCAGCTCGGCATCACCATCACCTCCCTCGTCGTCGGCATGCTGGCCGAGCCCGCGCTCGCCCGGCTGCTCGACGGCCCGCTCACCGCGACGGGTCTGCCCGAAGGGGCCGTGCCCGGTCTCGCCGTGGTGATCGGTGTGCTCCTCGCCTCCGCCGTCCAGATGGTCATCGGCGAACTCGTACCGAAGAACTGGGCGGTCTCCCGGCCGTTGCAGGTCGCGCGCTTCGTCGCGGGACCGCAGCATCTGTTCGCCACCGTCCTGCGGCCCGTGATCACCCTGCTCAACGCGGTGGCCAACCGGCTGGTGCGGCTGTTCGGCGTCGAGCCGACCGACGAACTGGCCTCCGCCCGTACGCCCGGTGAACTGGTCTCGCTGGCCCGGCACTCCGCACTGGCCGGCGCCCTCGAACAGGACACGGCCGACCTCTTCGTACGGACCCTGTCCCTCGGCCACCTCACCACGCAGCACGTCATGACCCCGCGCGTGAAGGTCATAGCCCTCCAGTCGGACGCGACGGCGGCCGACGTACTGAACCTGACGCGCGCCACCGGCCTCTCGCGCTTCCCGGTCTACCGCGAGCGCATCGACGAGATCGTCGGCATGGCCCACCTCAAGGACGCGCTCGCCGTCCCCGCGCACGAACGCCGACGGGTACCGGTCGGCCGGATCTCCGTGCAGGCCCAGCTCGTGCCCGGGACACTGCCCGTGCAGCAGCTCCTGGAGCGGCTGCGCAGCGAGCAGCCCATCGCCGTGGTCGTCGACGAGTACGGCGGCACGGCCGGGGTCGTCACCCTTGAGGACATCGTCGAGGAGTTGGTCGGCGAGGTCCTGGACGAGCACGACAGCGAGGGCGACGGCCGGCCCGAACTCGCCTCCGTCGCCACCGACGACGGGCGGCCCACCTGGGACGCCGAGGGCAGCTGCCGGGTCCTCACGCTTCAGCGGATAGGGCTCGAAGTGCCCGACGGGCCGTACGAGACGGTGGCGGGACTCGTCGCCGACCTGCTGGGCCGGATCCCCGCGCCGGGCGACCGGGCGGAGCTGCCCGGCTGGCGGCTCTCCGTCCGGCAGGTCGGCCGCTACCGGGCGGAACGGGTGCGGCTCGTACGCACCGGCGACGTCCCCCTGCCGGTCCCGGCCGCGCCCCCGGCCCGGCCCGGAGCGACACCGGCGGCCCCGGCACCCGCCCGGACCCCGGCGCAGGCTCCCGCGACGGCGGAGGCGGCCCGGTGAGCGCCCTCCAGCTCCTCTTCGCCGTCCTGCTCGTCCTCGCCAACGGATTCTTCGTCGGGGCCGAGTTCGCGCTCGTCTCCGTACGCCGCAGCCAGATCGAACCGCTGGCCGCCCAGGGATCGGCACGCGCGCGCCAGGTGCTGCACGGCCTGGAGAACCTTCCGCAGATGATGGCCGCCGCGCAGTTCGGCATCACCATCTGTTCCCTGACGCTCGGCGCCGTCGCCGAGCCCACCGTGGCCCGTCTCCTCGAACCGCTCTTCCACGCGGCCCACGTGCCCGAGGGGCTGATCCATCCCCTGGGCTTCTTCGTCGCCCTCGCCGCGGTCGTCTTCCTGCACCTGGTCATCGGCGAGATGGTCCCGAAGAACCTCGCGATGGCCGCACCGGAGAGGACCGCGATCTGGCTCAGCCCCGGCCTGGTCGGCTTCGCCCGGCTCTGCCGCCCCGTCACCGCGGGCCTCGGCGCGTGCGCCGGCCTGGTCCTGCGGGCCTTCGGCGTCGAGCCCAGGGACGAGGTGGAGGCCGTCTACACCAGCGAGCAGCTCAACCGGCTCGTGGAGGACTCCGGCCAGGCCGGTCTCCTCGAACCGGCGGAGCAGGAGCGGCTGGAGGACGCCCTGGAGCTCGGCTCCCGGCCGGTCACCGACGTCCTGCTCACCCGGGCCGGGCTGGTGACGGTGACGCCCGCCGTCACGCCCCGCGAGATCGAGGAGCTGACGGTCCGCACCGGTTTCTCCCGCTTCCCGGTCTGCGCCGACAACGCCGGGGTCTTCATGGGGTACGTGCACGTCAAGGACGTGCTCGACCTGGAGGAGCGGGAGCGCGCCGTACCGCAGCACATCTGGCGGCCGATGACGACCCTGCGGGCCGAACTGCCGCTGGACGACGCCCTCACCGTCATGCGCCGGGCCGCCACACACCTCGCGCAGGTCGCCGACGGGTCCGGCCGGGTACTGGGGCTGGTCGCGCTGGAGGACGTACTGGAAACGCTCGTCGGCGAGGTACGGGACCCGGCCCACCGGGAGGCGACGCTGCCGGTGGCGCTGCGGGCGGGCGGCAAGGCCGGCCCGCCCGATCCGTCGGACCAGGTCCTGGCGCACTGAACGCGGCTCCCGCGAGCGCCGGACGGCCCCGCCCCTACGGCGGGCCGTCCGGCGCCGGGGAACGGGACCGCCGCCGGGCCCGGCCGGTCAGAACTGCGGCGGATCCCCCGGCCCGCGCCCCCGGTCCGCGGGCCCCCGGCCCGACAGCACCTCGCCGTACGCCTGCATCAGATCCGGCAGCCGCAGCGTGGCGAGATCGTCGCGTCCCGGTGTGCTGCCGTATCCCACGAGCCGCAGATCGCGGTACGCGCAGCTCTTCTCGTAGAGCGTGCGCAGGAAACGCCCGTTGCCCAGTTCGTCGATCCAGCCCTGGTCGACGACATGGCCGCTGATGCTGCGGAGCTCGTCCAGCGCCTCCTCGTCCCACACGTCGTCGTTCTCGGCGGCCAGCACCTCACCGATCGCGGTCAGTTCGAGGGGCCGGTAGCTCGGGAAGTCGACGCGCGTCGTGAAACGCGAGGAGAGACCGGGATTGGTGGCGAGCAGCCGGTCCATGCCCTCCGGGTAGCCGGCGAGTATCACCACGAGATGGTTCCGGTTGTCCTCCGCGCGCTTCAGCAGCACCTGAAGGGCCTCGTCGCCGTACGCGTCGCCCTTGCTGTAGCCCGAGTTGGCGAGGCTGTACGCCTCGTCGACGAACAGCACCCCGCCGATCGCCGAGTCGATCAGCTCGTTCGCCTTCACCGCCGTCTGGCCCAGGAACTCGCCGACCAGATCGGCCCGTTGGGCCTCGACCAGATGGTCACCGCCGAGCAGCCCCAGCGCGTAGAAGACACGGCCGAGGATGCGCGCGACGGTCGTCTTGCCGGTGCCCGAGGGGCCGGAGAAGACGAAGTGACGCTTGGGCGGCTGTACGGGCAGCCCCTGACCGGCCCTTAACCGCGCCATGTTGAGCTGCGCGGACAACGCCTTGACCTGGCGCTTCACCGGTTCCAGACCGACCATCCGCTCCAGTTCGGCCAGCGCCTCGGCGAGCAGGACCGGGTCGGTCGGGCGGTCGGGGAACTGCGGGGGAGCGGGCTGCGACGGTACGCCCGCCTTCTCCCGTATCCCGTCCGCCGGGTCCGCCGGGTTCGGCGGCGCGCCCGCGCCGAAGGGGGACTGGCCGTCCGTGCCCTGCCGCGGGTCGGGGCCCTGCGGGTAATCGCCGTCGACCTGCGCGTCCAGCGCGTCCTGGCCGTAACCGGCCAGCGCGACCGAGGCGAGCCCCGCCGAATCGTCCGCCCCGTCGTACCCGTCGGAGTCGGTGATCGCCGCGAGCCGGGCGGCGGTGTCCATGAACGTCGGGTCCGTCCGGTGCACGGCCCGGTACAGCGGCAGCGCCGCGGCGCTCCGCCCGGTCCCCTCGTGCGCGCGCGCCAGCCAGTAGCGCAGCTCCTTGCGCTGCGGCTGTTCGCTGCGGCAGCGCATCAGCGATGTCGACAGCAGCGGCTCGGCCTGTCCGTACATCTCCAGCCGGACGCGTGCCATACCGCCGAAGAGACCCGCCTCGATGCCCAGCAGCGGGTCGTTGACGAGCGATTCGGTGTGGCGCACCAACTGGTCCCAGTCCTTGACCAGATAGGCCCGGCAGGCGTGCAGGAAACGCACGTGCGGATCGGCGTCCACGGGCGGCAGCCCGGCGAGCGCCCGGTCCAGCTCGGGCACGTGCCGGCCGTCGAGCCAGTGGGAGGCGTGCGCGAGCAGCAGGTCGCGCCGGCTCTCCAGTACGGGCTGCACCCACCAGCCCAGCCAGTACCAGGAGTTGAGTGTGCGGCGGTGGCGGGAGCGCTGCTCGCCGAAGCGGTCACGGTGGCGGTACATGTGCAGCAGCGCGGTCGTGGTGTCGACCCGCAGCGCGTGCAGCCCCAGCCAGCCGTCCGCCATACCGGGATCGAGCCTGACGGCCTCCCGGAACTCCTCCTCCGCCTGTGGGTACGCCCCCATCGTGTAGGCGTCCACACCACGTACCCACGCGAGATCGGCCGGGGCTCCAGCGCCCTGCGTGCCGATGTCCATCAGGCCCCCCACAAACCATGACCCCGTGATGTCCCGCCGGGCGGGCGCCCGTCGGCAGAGCGTGCTGAACCACCTTGTCGTGGACGGGAATTGACCCCTGACCTACCCAACCAAGGGGCATCGTACCTGCGCGGAGAGTGCGCGAATAAGGGCGCGGCCGGCCCGCCCACGCCGGTGACCCAGGGTGATCGCTGAGTGAGGGGCGGCGCCGGGAGGCGGCGAAGAGAGCAGAACGAAGCCCCCGATCACGGGGGAACAACCGGGGGCTTCGCGTCCGCGGCGGCTCCGAAAAGCCGCACATTGAGAACGTAAGACCTGTCCCACCCCTTGGTCAAGCCGAGTTGAGGCACCTTCGGGGCTGATTTCCGACTGCTCAGTACGGAGGGAATGTCCGGTCACCGTAGGTGACAGGTTCAACCTCTGGCGCATTCGCACGCGTTCCGGGCAGCCACTTGTATCCCTCCTGCCACTCGCGCACCAGAACATCGGCGAAGGGACGCGAGGGATCAGCCGCGAAATGGCGCGTCTCCGCCCGCGTCCAGCCGTCCCAGAAGGCCGACAGTTCCGGTCCGTCGCGCTCGCGGCCCCGGCGCCAGGACTCCTCGGCGCCCCGGTCCATCCACAGCAGTTTCGCCAGCCACGGGCGCAGCGCCGCGCGGCCCGCGCCGACCCCCTCGATCAGGACGACCGGCGCGGGAGGCAGGGGAAGGGGCGCGCGGAAGCGCCGCAGCGTCCAGTCGTACGGCGCGTACCGGGCGGTCGCGCCCTGGGAGAGGGGGCCGAGCACCTCGTCGGTGAGTCGCCGCGTCCAGTCGAAGAACGCGTCGTGCGTGGCCAGGTCGTCCAGGTGCAGTACGGGCGCGCCGCCGAGCGCGGCGGCGAGCCGCGCGGCGCAGGTGCTCTTGCCGGAACCGGCGTGGCCGTCGACCGCGACCATCCGGACCGGGCCGCAGGAGGGCGGCAGCGCGCGCAGGGTCGTCGCGGCTTCGGTGAGGTCGTCCACCCGGTCAGCCTATGCGCGGAGGGGCTCCGTCCGGGGCGGTCCCCGCACGGTGAACCGGTGTCAGTGGTGGAGACCAATATTGGTCGGGCGACGCGAGACGAATCGCTGGCCGAAGCCGTTCGGGAGCCGCGATAGTTGACGGACTGTCGTGCACATACCAGTGAAGAGACCAGTGACCCGGGGGTCCCATGAACAGCCCAGCAGCATCCTGGAACAGCCCGGCGTCGCGCCGTACGGTGCTCGCGACCGCCCTCGCGGCGGCCGGCGCGGGCGTGCTCTCCGCCGCGGCGCCGGCCCTGGCCGCCGCACCCTCGGCACCGTCCGGGCGCTCCGGGCCGCCGGCCGCCCACCGCCGTGCGGGTGGTACTCCCGTGGACAACCGGTTCTGGAGCTCGGCCGCCGACTGGCGCGGCGGAACGGCCCACGGCACCAAGGTCCTCTCCGGCAGCCGTTCCGGTCTGGCCTTCGCCACCCCCGCGGGCACCACCGACTACACCGACCCGCACACCGGGAAGACCAGCACCTGGGAGTACGCGACCTGGACCTCGCCCGTCCACCGCTCCAGGGTCCCGGCCACCGAGGCGATCGCCTCCTGGAACGCCGACACCCCCGCCGGCACCTGGATCCAGACCGAGCTGCGCGGCACCTACTCCGACGGCGGGGCGACGCCCTGGTACGTGATGGGCCGCTGGGCGTCCGGGGACGGCGACATCCGCCGTACGTCCGTCGACGACCAGACCGACGACCGCAGCAGCGTCTGGACCGACACCTTCGCCGTCGACGACCCGGCGAGCGGGCTGCGCCTCGTGTCGTACCAGCTCCGCCTCACGCTCCACCGCAAGCCGGGCACCACGCTCACGCCCACGGTCCGGCGGGTCGGCGCGATGGCCTCGGACATCCCCGACCGCTTCACCGTCCCGGCCGCCGGGCCCCGGGTGGCGCGCGAGCTGACCGTGCCGCGCTACTCGCAGAACACGCACATCGGCCAGTACCCGGAGTACGACAACGGCGGCGAGGCGTGGTGCAGCCCCACCTCCTCACAGATGATCATCGAGTACTGGGGCCGGAAGCCCACCGCCGCCGATCTGGCCTGGGTGAACCCGGACTTCGCCGACCCGCAGGTCTGCCACGCGGCCCGGTTCACCTTCGACTACCAGTACGACGGCTGCGGCAACTGGCCCTTCAACGCGGCGTACGCCGCCGCCTACGAGGACATGAACGCCGTCGTGACCCGGCTCGGCTCGCTCACCGACGTCGAGCGGCTGATCCGCGCGGGCATCCCGGTGATCACCTCGCAGTCCTTCCTGGCGAGCGAGCTGACCGGCGCGGGCTACGGCACCTCCGGCCATCTGATGACCGTGATCGGCTTCACGGCCGCCGGCGACGTGATCGCCAACGACCCGGCCTCGCCGAGCAACGAGGCGGTACGCCGGATCTACAAGCGCCGGGAGTGGGAGAACATCTGGCTGAGGACGAAGCGGTACAACGCCTCGGGCACCGTCGTCTCCGGCACCGGCGGCGTCTGCTACCTCTACTGGCCCGTGGAGCCCACCTCGGCCCAGCGCAAGGCGCTGGAGGCCGTAGGCGTGCGCTGAGCCGTCCCGCGGGCGCCGGGAGGCGCCCGGGGGCCTCCCCACCGCCACAGGCGCCCTCGGCCCCGGGCAGCGGGTCTGCAATACTGCGGATCTCCTGTGACAGCCGAGACCTGGGACGCGCGGATTTGAACAACAGGCAGCAGCGTGGCGAGAGTGAGCGGGCGCAGGCCCGTCGCTCCGAACTCATCGCCACCGGCCGGAAGTTGTTCGCCGACACGTCGTACGACGCCCTGTCGATGGACGACATCGCGCAGCACGCGGGCGTCGCCAAGGGGCTGATCTACTACTACTTCAAGAACAAGCGCGGCTATTACCTCGCCATCATCGAGGACTCGGTGATGGAACTGGTCTCGCTCGCGGCGGGCGGCGCCGACCTGCCGAGCACCCAGCGCGTACAGCGCACGGTCGAGGCGTACCTCCGCTTCGCGGAGTTCAACGAGGCCGCCTACCGGACGATCATCACGGGCGGCGTCGGCTTCGACACCCAGGTGCAGGCCATCCGCGACGCGGTGCGCACGGGACTGGTCTCCACCGTCGCCGAGGGCGCGTACGGCCGCAAGGACATCCCGCCGATCGCCAGACTCGCCCTGCTCGGCTGGCTCAGCAGCGTCGAGTGGCTGACGCTCGAATGGCTGGAGCACCGGGACGAGCTGACCCGGGAGATACCGCGCGATCTGCTGGTGCGGATGCTGCGGCACACGCTCAACACGATCGAGGAGTTCGCGCCGGAGTGCCCGGCGCCCCCGCCGGACCCGGACTTCACCCCGTACACCGGCCGCTGACGGCCCGCCGGGCGGACGGACGCCGGGCGGGCTCGCTGAGCCCGCCCGGCGCGCGCCGGCGAATCATGTGCTCCGAGCGGCTAGTCGATCGCCTTGATCAGCTCACCGTCGCTCGTGTCGCCGCTGAGCTCCCAGAAGAAGGTGCCTCCCAGGCCCTGCTCGTTCTTGTAGTCCATCTTGGTGCCGATGGTGGCGGGGGTGTCGTAGCTCCACCAGTTGTTGCCGCAGTGCGCGTACGCCGTACCGGCCACGGTGCCGTTGGCCGGGCAGGTGTTCTTCAGGACCTTGTAGTCCTCGATGCCCGCCTCGTACGTGCCGGCCGCCGCGCCCGTCGCGGTGCCGCCCGGCTCGGACTGGGTGACCCCGGTCCAGCCGCGCCCGTAGAAGCCGATGCCGAGCAGCAGCTTCTCCGCGGGAACGCCCTTGGCCTTCAGCTTGGTGATCGCCGCGTCGGAGTTGAAGCCCTCCTGCGGGATGCCGTCGTACGACGTGAGCGGCGAGTGCGGAGCCGTGGGGCCCTGCGCCGCGAACGCGCCGAAGAAGTCGTACGTCATCGGCAGGTACCAGTCCAGGTACTGGGCCGCCGTGCCGTAGTCGGTGGCGTCGATCTTGCCGCCCTCGGACCCGTCGGCGGTGATGGCCGCCGTCACCAGGTCGTCGCCGAACTCCGTACGGAGCGCCGACGCCATGTTCGCGAACGCGTCGGGCCCGCTGGTGTCACAGGTCAGACCGCAGGCGTTCGGGTACTCCCAGTCGATGTCGATGCCGTCGAAGACATCGGCCCAGCGGGGGTCCTCGACCAGGTCGTGGCAGGACTTGGCGAACGCGGCCGGGTCCTTCGCCGCCTCACCGAAGCCGCCCGACCAGGACCAGCCGCCGAACGACCAGATCACCTTGAGGTCCGGGTGCAGCTCCTTGAGCTTGCGGAGCTGGTTGAAGTTGCCTCGCAGCGGCTGGTCCCAGGCGTCGGCGACACCGTCGACGCTCTGGTCGGCGGTGTAGGCCTTCTCGTAGTCGGCGAAGGCGTCGCCGATCGTGCACTTGCCGCCCTGGACGTTGCCGAACGCGTAGTTGATGTGCGTCAGCTTGTCGGCGGACCCGGAGGTCTCGATGTTCTTGACGTGGTAATTGCGGTCGTAGACACCCCAGTTGGCGAAGTATCCGATGACCTTCTCACCGGCGGCTGTGGGGGCCGCCGGGGTCTTCTCCTGGTCCGCCGCGGCGGTACCGGCGCCGGCGAGCAGCGACACGCCGAGAACGGCGGTGCACGCCGCGGCGACGAGCGCGCGGAAACGGGTGCGGGGACGGTGCGGTCTGAGCATGAGGTCTCCTCGTGGGGAGGGAGATCGACGCCCGTGCCGTCGACTTGGCATGGACGCGAAGAGTGTTCACCGGGACGTTAGAAGGACTAGACCAGTGGGTCAATGGTGCGGACCAACTTCCCGGCAGATCTCGACGGAAGCCGCACGACCGCCCGACAGCGGCCGGAGCGCCTCCCCGCGGCCGCCCCGCCCGGCACCGCACGGACGGAACCGGTGCGGGGCCCGACCGCCCGTGACTACACCCCGCCGATCGGGCATACTCAACGCGCCACAGCCGCTGGTCAGCCCGCCCCGTGATCCGGGAAGGCAGCATCGGCTGGGCAGGTATCCGGCCCGGGGACCCGCCCCCGGGCCTCGACCGGCGGCGCCGCCACACCCTGCGTGCGCGACCGCCGTAGCGCCCCGAAAGGGAGGAGAGCGCCGCCATGCCCGACCGCGCCCCGCGACCGGTGGATCGTCAGCTGCCCACCGAGGAGTCCAAGGACCTGCTCGCACTCGTACGCGACATCACCGAGCGGGAGATCGCCCCCGCGGCGGCCGAGGAGGAGGCGTCGGGGCACTTCCCCCGGGAGAACTTCTCCCTCCTCTCCGAATCGGGCCTGCTCGGCCTGCCGTACGACTCCGAGCACGGCGGCGGCGACCAGCCGTACGAGGTCTATCTCCAGGTCCTCGAAGAGCTCGCCGCGGCCCGTCTCACCGTCGGCCTCGGCGTCAGCGTCCACTCCCTCGCCTGCCACGCGCTCGCCACGTACGGCACCGCCGACCAACAGGCCAAGCACCTCCCCGCCATGCTCGGCGGCGGTCTGCTCGGCGCGTACTGCCTCTCCGAGCCCGCCTCCGGCTCCGACGCCGCCTCACTGCGCACGAAGGCCGTCAGGGACGGCGACGACTGGGTGATCACCGGCACCAAGGCATGGATCACCCACGGCGGGGTCGCGGACTTCTACACCGTGCTCGCGCGCACCGGGGGCGACGGCGCCGGAGGCATCTCGGCCTTCCTGGTGCCCGGCGACGCCGAGGGACTGGTCGCGGCCGCGCCCGAGAAGAAGATGGGCATGAACGGCTCGCCCACCGCCCAACTCCACTTCGACGGCGTCCGGATCGGCGACGACCGGCGGATCGGCGACGAGGGGCAGGGCTTCGCGATCGCCCTCTCCGCGCTCGACTCCGGCCGTCTCGGGATCGCGGCCTGCGCCGTCGGCGTCGCCCAGGCGGCCCTCGACGAGGCCGTGGAGTACGCGACGGGGCGCCGGCAGTTCGGCCGCCCCATCGCCGACTTCCAGGGGCTGCGCTTCATGCTCGCCGACATGGCCACCCGCATCGAGGCGGGACGGGCCCTGTACCTCGCGGCGGCGCGACTGCGCGACGCGGGCCTGCCGTTCTCCCGGCAGGCCGCGATGGCGAAGCTGTTCTGCACGGACACCGCGATGCAGGTGACCACGGACGCCGTCCAGGTGCTCGGCGGCTACGGCTACACGGCCGACTTCCCCGTCGAGCGCTACATGCGCGAGGCGAAGGTGCTCCAGATCGTCGAAGGCACCAACCAGATCCAGCGGATGGTGATCGCCCGCCATCTCGCGGGGCCCGAGACCCGCTGAACACCCGGCCCTCACACCGCTCCGTCCGCCGGTTTCTCATCAACCGGCGGACGGAGCGGGTGAGTTGACGGGCGATCACGTCGTTGGCCCGTCGCGCCAATCCCTGAGTGACGGTGCGTCAGGCGGCGTCCCGCCGCAGGTGCGGCAGCTTGAACGGACGTGAACTCGGGCCGCCCGCGTGGGAGAACGGCTGTGTCCGCCAGTCCAGCCCCTGAGGGAGCGTCAGCAGCAGTGCGGTGTCCTGCTCCTGGGCGTCGAGCGATTCGTCGGCCGGCCGGGCGTCCTGGGCCGAACGGCCCGTACCCGCGCACACGGTGAGGACGAACGGGGTCCACGGGCTGGGGCAGAGCGCGTGCTCCGGCAGGCTGTCCTCGTCCGCCAGCAGGGCGATCGGCTGGGAGCAGTCCGGGCACACGACCCGGTACATCTCGAAGGTGTCGTAGAAGTCGAGCTCATCGGCCTCGACGGGATCAACGGGCTCCGGTTCGATACGTCCGGTGCGCTTCAGGCTCTGCATGGAGACACTCCCCCTCGGGTGGGCCGAAGAGCCACGTGCGGCCTCGACCACAGCAAGCAATTCCCGTCGCGCGAGGCAGGTAACCGTAAGGTCTCGACGGACCCCGCGACATACCTGTGGTCTTCGTCACATGCCCGGCGCAGGTGACGATCCGGTACGCCCTCGGCTGTGCCGGAAGCCTCCCGGGGCAATAGGTTGATCCGCATGGAGGAGCTGGATCGTCAGATCGTGGAGTTGCTCGTCAAGGACGGGCGGATGAGCTACACCGACCTGGGCAAGGCCACGGGTCTGTCCACCTCGGCGGTGCATCAGCGGGTCCGCAGGCTGGAGCAGCGCGGAGTCGTACGCGGCTACGCGGCCGTCGTCGACCCGGAAGCCGTCGGCCTGCCGCTGACGGCGTTCATCTCGGTCAAACCCTTCGACCCCAGCGCACCGGACGACATCGCGGAACGGCTCGCCCCGATCCCCGAGATCGAGGCGTGCCACAGCGTGGCCGGCGAGGAGAACTACATCCTCAAGGTGCGGGTGGGCACGCCACTGGAACTGGAGCACCTGCTGACACGCATCCGCACCCTGGCGGGGGTCTCCACGCGCACGACGGTCGTCCTGTCGACGCCGTACGAGGCGAGGGCCCCGCACTTTTAGTTTTTGGGGCTCGGTTCACCTCCGGGGCGCTTCGAGCCGGTGTCGACGGTCGTGTTTTTGTCTTTTGCGGCTCGGTTCGCCTCCGGGGCGCTTCGAGCCGGTGTCGACGGTCGACCGTGCTCGCCCCCTCGTTCCTCGGGGCCTCCGCGCGCTCTCCCTTTCGACACCGCCGCGCCCCTTCGGCTCACTCGCCGGGTGGTGTCTCGCACCGTCTTGGCGGTGGGGGCGCGGGATCAGCAGCCGTGGTCGGGCTGTGTTCGGCCGCTGGTACTTCGGGGCGAGATCGATCTCGGGGCGCTCCGTGGCAACGTCCGCGCCCGGCGCCGGCCTCATGGCCGTCGTGAAGTCCCGACGCCTACGGCCACGGCGCGCTGCCCCGCGCGCTCCGCCTTTCGACGGCGGCGCCCCTTCGGCCCACCCGCCGGGCGGCGCCGTCAGTGCCCGCTCTCGTACCCCTGCGTGCACTCGCCGTTCCGCGAGCCGGGAGACTGGGCGTCATGAACGATCGCGCCGCCCCGCAGACCCCGAGCCAACCCCGCACCGTGCTGCTGCGCGGTGGAGACGTCCACAGTCCCGCCGACCCCTTCGCCACGGCGATGGTCGTCGAGCGCGGCCATGTCGCCTGGGTCGGCTCCGAGGGCGCCGCCGACTCGTTCGCCTCCGGTGTCGACGAGACCGTCGACCTCGAAGGCGCCCTCGTCACACCGGCGTTCACCGACGCGCACGTCCACACCACCGCCACCGGCCTCGCCCTCGTCGGACTCGACCTGTCCGGCGCGGGAACCCTCGGCGACGCGCTCGCGCTCGTGCGTGCCCACCGCGCCGCGCACCCCGGCGACCGGGTGCTGCTCGGGCACGGCTGGGACGCCGCCCGCTGGCCCGAGCGCCGGGCGCCCACCCGCGCCGAACTCGACGAGGCGGCGGGTGGCAGACCGCTCTATCTGACGCGCGTGGACGTCCACTCGGCCGTCGTCACCACCGCGCTGCTCGATCTGGTGCCGGGCGTCACCGGCCTGGCCGGATTCCATCGGGACGCTCCGCTGACCGGCGACGCCCACCACGCCGTACGCGCCGCCGCGCACGCCGCCGTGACCCCGGCGCAGCGCACCGAGGCGCAGCGCGTCGCGCGCGCCCGCGCGGCGTCGCTCGGTATCGGCACCCTCCACGAGTGCGCCGGCCCCGACATCTCCGCCGAAGACGACTTCACCGGGCTCCTGCGGCTCGCCGAGGAGGAGCCGGGCCCGCGCGTCCACGGCTACTGGGCCGAGCGGATCAGCGACGCCAAGGGCGCGGCGCGGATCCGGGAACTCGGCGCCGTCGGCGCGGCGGGCGATCTCTTCGTGGACGGTTCACTCGGCTCGCACACCGCCTGGCTGAGCGAGCCGTACGCCGACGCGCCCCACACCGGCGCCGCCCACCTCGACGCGGCCGACATCGCCGCCCATGTCACGGCCTGCACCGAGGCCGGTCTCCAGGCCGGCTTCCACGCCATCGGGGACGCCGCGGTCGCTGCGGTCGTCGCCGGGACGCGCGCTGCCGCGGAGACGCTCGGCCTCGCCCGGATCCGGGCCGCCCGCCACCGGGTCGAGCACGCCGAGATGATGACCCCCGAGACCGTCGCGGGCTTCGCCGAACTCGGCCTCACCGCCTCCGTCCAGCCCGCGTTCGACACGGCGTGGGGCGGTACGGCCGGCATGTACGCCGACCGGCTCGGGGAGGCGCGCGCCGGCACGCTCAACCCGTACGCCGCGCTCCTGCGCGCCGGTGTCCCGCTCGCCTTCGGCTCGGACAGCCCCGTGACCCCGCTCGACCCCTGGGGCACCATCAGGGCCGCCGCCTTCCACCGCACACCCGCCCACCGGATCTCCGTACGGGCCGCCTTCACCGCCCATACGCGCGGCGGCGGGCGCGCCGTCGGCAGGGACGACACGGGGGTGCTCGTGCCCGGCGCCCCCGCCGACTACGCGGTGTGGCGCACCGAGGAACTGATCGTCCAGGCCCCGGACGACCGGGTCTCCCGCTGGTCCACCGACCCGCGTTCGGGCACGCCGGGCCTGCCCGATCTCACCCCTGGCGCGGCCCTGCCCCGCTGTCTGCGGACCGTGGTGGGCGGACGTACGGTGTTCGTGCGACCGAACGAGTGATGTACCCGCGTTTCCGTACGGCCGACCGATGCCTGCCGGCCACTGTCGCGACCAGCGGATCTTCCCCGCTGACCTGCGGAAACAGGTAATTTCCGCAGGTCGAAGGAGTGTTGACAGCACGCACGCACCGGCCGGTAGGTTCGGCCGGGTCCACCAAAGGACGTCCGACCGGCAACTCCCACGCAGTCGTCGAACGCCGCTGGGTCATGGGGTGGTGCGCCGCACCGGCGCGCCACCGCTGGGAGCCAGGTTCAGCGCCCGCGCCTCGGGGGCGAGGGAAGGTTTCTGCCGGTCGGCGGGTGAGACCCGGGTAGGGCCCCGGCGTTCAGTAGACAACGGCTCTCGGTCGACCCGCAGCCGGCGGGT
>NZ_JAAPBF010000174.1 GCF_022695985.1 Streptomyces sp. NP-1717
TCCAGTCCGGCACCGCGGCGGCACGATCCACAGCCGACCCCGAAGGGAACGACCCGCGATGAAAAGCCGCGACGCCGGCGAAACGGCGTGGGTGCTCGATCCGATCCTGGAAATCCCGCATGTGCGGGCAGCCGTCCTGCTGACCAGAGACGGCCTCGTCTCCGGTTACACGGACGCGCTGACCCAGGCGACCGCCGAACGCACGGCGGCGATCACCAGCACCGTGCAGGGCGCGTGCCGTACGGCCGCCGCCGCCTTCGCCGATCACGACGACGCCGAGATCCGCCAGATCGTCGTCGAGTCCGACCACGGTTACATCCTGGTCGCCCCCACCTCGCACGGCACCTGTGTCGCCGCGTACGGCGGCCCCGAGGTACGGCTCGACCTGCTCGCCCACCGGGTGCACTCGCAGGTGGCCAGGCTCGGTGAGAAAACGATGACCGCCGCACCCCGCGGGGGTCAGGGCGGCACTCCGGTATGACCGGCCGCAGAAGCGGCCGTCCACTGGTTCCCGCCTATCTGTCCACCGGCGGTGTGGCTCGGCCGAGCCACACCGACCTGGAGCGGCTCTCGCTGCTCACCGGCCAGGCGGGGCCCGCCCCCGACGGACTCCCCGCCGCCCGGCACGCGCTCTTCGAGGTGCTCGACGGCGGAACGCTCACCCTCGTGGAGGCCGCCGCCCTGCTGGAGCTGCCGGTCTCCGCCGTACGCGTGCTCGCCGCCGAACTGGCGGACCAGGGGCTGGTGAGCCTCCGCGCGCCGGTACCCGCTGCCGCCCTGCCCGCAACCGACCTGTTGAAGAGAGTGGCCGATGGCCTCCGCGCCCTCAAGCTGTAGCACCGGTGGCACCGGCGCCGGCGGGTTGCACCTGCCCGACACCACCCGTGAGCTGGTGAAGATCCTGGTGGCGGGCCCGTTCGGAGTGGGCAAGACCACCCTGATCGACTCGGTGTCCGAGATCCGCCCCCTGCACACCGAGGAACACCTCTCCGAGGCGTCCGTCGCCGTCGACGACCTCGCCGGCGTACGGGACAAGACGACCACGACCGTCGCCATCGACTTCGGGCGGATCAGCCTGGAGGCCGGGATCGTGCTCTATCTGTTCGGCACCCCCGGGCAGGAGCGGTTCCGCTCGCTGTGGGCGGACATCTCCCACGGCGCGCTCGGCGCTCTCGTACTCATCGACAGCCGCCGTATCGACGACTCCTTCGACGTGCTCGGTCTGGTCGAGGAGTCCGGGCTGCCGTACGCCGTCGCGCTCAACACCTTCCCCGACGCGCGCACCTACACGGAGGAGCAGTTGCGCCGCTCGCTGGACCTGGAACCCGGCACGGCCATGGTGGTCTGCGACGCCCGCGACACCAACTCCTCCATCGACGCGCTGCTCGCACTGGTCCAGCAACTGATAGCGGGCCACGCCGCCACGGCGGCGGCCGCCGGCCCCGCCGCCGCTCCCGCCGACGCCACCGGCAGCGGCACCGGCCCCATCCCGGAGACCTGGTGATCCCGTGACCTCCTACCCCGCACCCGCCGCGGCCTTCTCCCTCTCGGCGCCCGTCAGGCTCTGGGACGAGGGCTTCGCCGCCGACCCGCACGGCCGCTACGAGGCGCTCAGGGCGCAGGGGCCCGTCGGCTGGGGCGAACTCGCCCCCGGCGAGCCCGCGTACATCGTCACCGGCCGGCGCGCCGCGCTCGACATCCTGCACGACCCCGGCACCTGGTCGCACGACTCCAGGGAGTGGGAGGCGACCGCCGCCCCCGACTCGCCGATCCTCGGCATGCTGAAGTGGCGCCCCAATCCGCTGTTCACCGACGGTGCCGCGCACATGCGCTACCGCACCGCGCTGGTCGACGGCTTCGACCTCGTCGAACCGCACGACCTGCGCGAGCGAGTGCACCGCGTCGTGGACCTCCTGGTGGGCCGATTCGGCCCGGCGGGCAGCGCCGACCTCGTCGACGACTTCGCCCGCCCCCTGATGACGCTGATCTTCAACAACCTCTTCGGCCTGCCCGACAGCGAGAGCGCCCGTCTCAACAACTCGCTCGGACGGCTGATGGAGGGCGGCGACGAGGCCGCCGCCGGAGAGGTGGAGTACGGCGAGTACGTCACCGAACTCGTCACCGCCAAGACCCTCGAACGCGGTGACGACCTGACCAGCCGGCTGATCGACCACCCGGCGGACCTCACCTACGAGGAGGTCGTCTGCCAGGTCTTCCTCACCATGGGCGCGGGCCACGAGCCCACCGCCAACCTCGTCGCCAACGCCCTGTCCCGGATGCTCGGCAACCCCGCCTACTACTCCACCCTCACCAGCGGCTCCCGCCCCGTGATGGACGCGGTCCTCGAAGTCCTGCGCCACGAGACGCCGTTGGCGAACTACGGCATCCTCTACGCCCGCGAGCCGTTGAGCTTCCACGGCGTCTGGGTGCGCACGGGGGTGCCCGTCGTCGTCTCGTACGGAGCGCTCGGCTACCTCTCCGAGCAGGACAGCGCCGACGAACCGCACCACCCGCACGACGCCTCCCACCTGTCCTGGGGCGCGGGAGCGCACAAGTGCCCCGTCAAGCAGCACGCCCTGCTCATCGCCACCGAGGCGATCGAGCGGATCACGCAGTGGCTCCCCGACCTGGAACCCGTCACACCGCGCGACCAACTCACCTGGCGGCCGGGCCCGTTCGTCCGCTCCCTGAAATCGCTCCCCGTGCGGTTCACACCTCGCACGCCGGACACCACCGTCGTCACACCGTGATCCCCCGGTAGCGGGTACCGTCCCCCGTGGTGTCCGGCCGGCGGTGGGCACGGGCACCGGCGCTCGGCGGGTGACGGGAGTTCGGGGAGCGGTGTGATCGACGGGCTGAGCCACGGACTCGGCGGCGGGGCGCTCGCGCTCCTCGCCGTCGTGGTCGGTGTCGCCGCGTTCGTCCAGGGCACGAGCGGCCTCGGCTTCGCCCTCATCGTCGCGCCGGTCGTCGGCATGGTCGACCCGGGTCTGCTGCCGGTGTTCCTGCTGGCCTCGATGATCCCGCTCAATCTCTACGTGGCGTGGCGGGAGCGCGCCGCCCTCGACAGACGGGGCGCCCGCTGGATCTCGGCGGCCCGGCTCGCGGCCACGCCCGGCGGACTGGCACTGCTGTGGGCGGTCCCCGCACACCACCTCGGCCTGGTCGTCGGGGCCGCGACGGTGCTGGCCGCCGTGGCGAGCCTGGCGGCGCCCGCGTTCACCCCGGGCCGGGCGGCGTACGTCGGCGCCGGCGCGGTCACCGCCCTCACCGAGACGGCCACAGGAGTCGGCGGTCCGCCGCTGGCGCTCGTCTACCAGCACCGGCCCCCGGCCGAACTCCGTTCGACGGTCGCCGTCTGCTTCCTCGTCGGTGAACTCGCCTCACTGGGGCTGCTGTTCGCGACCGGACAGGGCAGGCCGGGCCAGATGTGGCCCGCCCTGCTGCTCCTGCCCGTCCTGGCGCTCGGCGTGTGGCTCAGCGCTCTCGTGCACCACCGCGTCGACGCGGCGAAGCTGCGGATCACGGTCCTGGTGTTCGCGGCGGTGTCGGGGACGGTGCTGATCCTCGGGGCCTGAAGAGGCCCGGTGGCCCCGCTACTTGAGATAGGCGAGACCCGGGTGGACGTCCACGTAGCCGTCCACCAGCCGCCGCGCCACCGCCACGGAGTCCACGAGCGGATGCAGCGCGAACGCCTTGACCGCCGTCGTACGCGAACCGCTCTCCGCCGCCGCGAGTACCTCACGCTCGACGGCCTTCACCGCGCAGACCAGACCGGTCGCGTGGTACGGCAGCGGCGCCACGGACACGGGATGGGCGCCGTTCGCGTCCACGAGGCAGGGGACCTCGACGACGGCATCGGCGTCCAGCACCGAAAGCGTCGTGCGGTTGCGGACGTTGAGGATGAGCGTCGCGCGGCTGTCGTGCGCGATGGCCCGCATCAGGGCGAGGGCGACCGTCTCGTAACCGCCCGACTCCAGGTCCTCGGGGGCGCGTTCGCCCGCGCCCGCCGCCTCGCGGTTGTGCGCCATGTACGTGGCCTCGCGTTCGGCGCGGGTACGGTCCCAGGCCGCCAGCGCCCGGGTGCCGGGGCGCGCCATCTCCTCGTAGAAGCGGGCCTGCTGGTCCCGCAGGAAGGCGCCGCGGGTCGCCTCCGCCTCGCGGTACGCGCGTACCGTCTCCCGGTTGAAGTAGTAGTAGTGCAGATACTCGTTGGGGATCGAGCCGAGCGACCGGAGCCACTCCGTGCCGAACAGCTTGCCTTCCTCGATCGAGCCCAGCAGGCCCGGATCGGCGAGCAGGCGCGGGAGTCGGTCGTGGCCGTCGAGGCGCAGACCGCGCAGCCAGCCGAGATGGTTGAGGCCCACGTAGTCGATGAACGCGGTGCCGGGATCGCCGCCCAGGACGCGCGCGACGCGGCGGCCGAGTCCCACGGGGGAGTCGCAGATACCGATGACCCGGTCGCCGAGGTGGCGCGCCATCGCCTCGGTCACCAGCCCCGCCGGATTGGTGAAGTTGATGACCCAGGCGTCGGGGGCGAGCCGGGCGACCCGGCGCGCGATGTCGACGGCGACGGGCACCGTGCGCAGCCCGTACGCGATACCGCCCGCGCCGACGGTCTCCTGGCCGAGCACCCCTTCGGCGAGCGCGACACGCTCGTCGGCGGCGCGGCCTTCGAGACCGCCGACGCGGATCGCGGAGAAGACGAAGTCGGTGCCCCGGACGGCCTCGTCCAGGTCGGTGGTGACGGTGACGCGCGGCGCGTCGGCCACCCCCGCCGCCTGGTCGGCGAGCACCCGCGCGATCGCGGTCAGCCGTGCGGTGTCGATGTCGTGCAGCACGACGTCGGTGACCCGGCCGGCCGCGTGGTCGCGGAGCAGCGCGCCGTACACCAGGGGGAGCCGGAAGCCCCCGCCGCCGAGGACCGTGAGCCTCATCCGACAACCACCTTCGACTCGCGCCGCGGCTGCGGGGCCGCAACCGACAGGACGGTCCCGTTATACGTCACCGGTGCCGGAGATGTTCTCGGTGGTGATACGGGCACTGGTGGGTTCGGGCGGCTGGGGGAGCTCCGGCGACACCGCGAGCGTGAACGAGTGACCGGCCGGATCGGAGTACGTCCGCTCGTCGCGCGGGCCGCTGTTGTTCCTGGCCTCCACCGGTCTGGCGCCCAGCCCGATGACCTCGCGCTCCGCCTCGTCCATGTCACCCCGCTTCACGAGGATGCGCAGATGGGCCTGGAGGGAGTCGTCGGGACGGGGCCAGCTCGGGGGCGCGTAGCCGTGGTCGCGGTGGATCGCCAGATGGACGCCGTTGTTGCCGACGACCTCGACATAGTCGGGGTCGCCCCACGGCCGGATCTCCGCGTCGAAGAGCGCGGCGTAGAACTCGGCCAGTTCCATCGGTTCGGCGCAGTCCAGGACCAGGACACTCGTCTTCTCAACCATGCTTCCGCGTGTACCCGCAGCCGTCGGCGGCACGCGGTGCACAGGCGTACACGGGAGCGTGAGGCCCTGGCTCGTGCTTTACGCGGAGCGCCGTGGTTCGGCGATACTCACCCCATGGGATACGACGCCTATGGAGCTGTGGTCGAGTGGGATCCCTTGGTCGCCCTCACCCGTGAACCCGAGTGGGGGAAGGTGTGGCTGTGGGACGACACGTTCGAGCCGATGGCTCCGTTCCTGTCCGTGGAGGACATGCCCGGCACCAAAGGTCACTGGAACAGCCTCTGGTACTACGGCGACTGCCTGCGCCCGCGGCTCACCCCGGAGGCCCGCACACTCACCGATACCGTGCTCGGCACGCTGACCACCGGCTATGTCTTCAGCGAGGAGTGGGAACCGGAGCGCCGCGATGACCTCGCGTCGGACGCGGGACCTCACGCTCAGCCGGAGCCGGAGGACTGGCGGTACCTGCTGACCTACTCCGTGCGCCCCGCCGGTGTACGCGAGTTGCTCGACGCGGCCCACCGGCTGCCATGGGATCTCCTGGCCCGTCTCGGTGAGGAATGCGACGCGATCCCGCTGGAGCAGCGCGAACCACCGCACGGAGCGGTGCTGTGGTTCGACGACTTCCACCAATTCACCCGCTCGCACATCGAACTGGTCGAGCGGGCCGCCGCCGGGGGCCACGGCGTCGTCACCATAGGCGGCTGGTGACCGAGGACGGCGTGCCTGCCTCACCCCATGCCCGGTTTTTAAGCGCTGGCGGCCCCGGACGGCGTCCCGGCATGCTGGGCCCATGCTGATCAGGGAAGCCACCGCGGGGGACTGGCCCGCCATCTGGCCGTTCTTCCACGGGATCGTCGCCGCGGGGGACACGTTCACCTATCCGACCGACCTCGGCGAGCACGACGCGCGGGACTGGTGGCTGCTGGCCCCGCCGAACCGTACGGTCGTCGCGGTGGACGACGCGGGCACCGTCCTCGGCACCGCGAAGATGAACGCCAACCACATGGGCAACGGCGCGCACATCGCGAGCGCGAGCTACATGGTCGACCCGGCGCACACGGGCCGGGGCGTGGGCCGGGCGCTGTGCGAGTACAGCCTGGAGTGGGCGCGTACCGCGGGTTTCCGCGCGATGCAGTTCAACGCCGTCGTGGAGACCAACACGCACGCGGTGAAGCTCTACGAATCACTCGGCTTCACGGTGCTCGGCACGCTCCCGGAGGGCTTCCGCCATCCGGATCGGGGCTACGTCGGCCTGCACATCATGCACCGCGCGCTCTGACCTGCGACCCGTACGAAGCCCCCGGCCCCGGCCCCGGCCGGGCGGGCACGGTGGTTCAGAGGATCCGGACGACATGCTTGCCGCGTACGCCACCGGCCTCCAACGCGGCGTGCGCGGCGGCGAGTTCGGCCAGCGGCCGGACGGTGTCCACCACGGGCCGGACGCGACCGGTCTCCGCCATCCGGGCCAGCTCGGCGAGCAGATCGTGCCGGGGGTTGCCGCTGAAGAAGCGCACCCGCCGCGAGCCGTGGACGGCCGAGGCCAGGATGTAGCCGATGCTCGTACCGATGTGCCCGGGGTCGAAGGCTATGGCGACCATGCGTCCCCCGGGGGCCAACAGCTTCCGGTAATCGCGGTGTTGGGTACCGACGGTGTCCAGGATGACGTCGAAGGGCCCGAGTTCAGCGGGGCGGGTCGTTCGGTGGTCGAGGACCTCGTCGGCGCCCAGGGCGTGGACGAAGTCCCGGTTCCGCGCTCCGGCGAGCGCGGTCACATGGGCCCCGTAGACCTTGCCCAGCTGGACGGCGACACTGCCGACGCCGCCGCTGGCGCCGCGTACCAGAAGGCGCTCGCCGGGCCTGAGCCCGGCCTTGTCGCGCAGCGCGGTGATGCCGGTCGTTCCGCCGGCCAGGACGGAGACGGCCTCGACCGGTGTGAGACCGGCGGGCGCGGCGGACGTCTGCCGCGGGCGGACGGCCACGTACTCCGCCATGCTGCCCATCCGGCGCGGCAGGATGCCCCACACCGCGGTCCCCTTCAGCGGCTCCGTGACCGCCGCCCCGACCTCGGCGATCTCCCCGGCGAAGTCGAGCCCGGTGCGCTGCGGGAACGTGCGCCCCGTCACCAGCCGCACCCGCCCCGCCCTGCCGTGCAGTTCGCCGCCGTTGACGCTCGACGCGTGCACGCGGACCAGTACTTCGCCGGGCTTGATCCCGGGCACCGGCACCTTGCCCTCGTACAGCACATCGGGGGGACCGAACCTGTCGAACAGGGCGGCGCGCATCTCGTCCATGTCGAATCCTGTCGCGTGCGGGTAGATTAAACGGAAGGGGTCGTCCGTTTACGTATTCACGCTAACGCAGTAAACGGACGACATCTTCCGATTCCCGCGAAGTGAGAGAAATGCCTGATCAACCCTCTCGGAAGGCCCAAGCTCCGACCCGTTCGGCCCCGTCGGGGGCGGCGCCGGGCGAGCTGCGCGCCGATGCCCGGAAGAACCGTGAACGCATCCTGCGGGCCGCGCGCGAGGCGTACGCCGCCGATGGCCTCGACGCGCCGATGACGGCGATCGCCCGCGGGGCGGGTGTCGGCCCCGCCACCCTCTACCGGCACTTCCCCAGCCGCGTGGAGCTGATCACCGCGGTCTTCGCCGAGCAGTTCGCCCAGTGCCTGGCGGCGTTCGACGAGGCGTTCGAGGATCCCGACCCGTGGCGCGGGCTCTGTTCGTTCCTCGACAAGGTGTGCACCGCGCAGGCGGCCGACCGTGGGTTCGGTGCGGCCTTCCTCGGCCGGTTCCCCGGCGTCGCCGACATCGACAGCGAACGCGAAGGCGCCGAGGCGGGGCTGGCCCGGCTCGTACAGCGCGCCAAGGACGCCGGGCAACTGCGCCAGGACTTCGACCCGAGCGACATCATCTTGCTGCTCCTGGCCAACGCGGGCCTCGCGGGCCAGTCCCCGCACGTCTCACCGGCCGCTTCGCGGCGCCTGGTCGCCTACCTTCTGCAATCCTTCCGGGCCGGCCGGACCGACCCGCTGCCTCCTCCGGCGCCGCTGACGCTGCGTCAGATCCAGGCGCACGCGGGCGTTCCGGGGCCCGGCTGACCGCGCATGGTCCACCGGGCCCGGTCCACCGTGCCTGGCCGACCGCGTCACGGCGGCGTACGGGAGGGGTCAGCGGCCCGTCGAGCCGTCGATCAGCTCGCGGAGGATGTCCGCGTGGCCGGCGTGCCGGCCGGTCTCCTCGATCATGTGGGTGAGCGCCCAACGGACGCTGGGAGCAGGGCTGTTCGGCCGGGAACGGGGCAGCGGCGCGCCGAGGTCGGTGCACCCGTCGAGCACCTCGTCCGCCCGCGCCACCACCGTCCGGTACCGGGCGAGGACATCGGCCACGCCGTCCTCGGGTGCGGCGCGGAAGGTCGACTGCCAGTCGGTGACCCGCTCCCCGAGGAACGTCGCCCGTTCGACGGCCGTCAGATGGTTGAGCAGGCCCAGCAGGTTGGTGCCGGACGGGACTTCGGCGGTACGGACCTCCGGTTCGGGAGCGCCCTCGACCTTCGCGCGGACCGACGCCCGCAGGTAGTCGAGGAAGCCGCGCAGGACCTCGGTCTCACTGCCTCCCGTCCGGGGCGGCGGGGTGTCGGCGCGGCGTGCGCCGCCGGGGGTGGTGCTCATGGTGCCTCCTCGCGGGAGCCGCGCCGGTTCAGGCGGTGCGGCGGACGATCAGGACGTGGTCGGTGACCTCGGCGGTGCGCCCGCCCGGCCCGGTCGCGATCCGGCGGGGCGCGTCCGCCCGCTCGACCGCCCACGTCGCGCGGTCCAGGCCCACGCTGTCGGCGACCTCCCGCGCGGTCGGATACCGGATGCCGGGGTCCTGGTCCCACGACCACGGAGCGGTCGATCCGTGATCGACGACCAGCAGCCGCCCGCCCGGGCGCAGGGCGTGCGCGGCGGCGCGCAGGACACCCGCCCTGTCCAGGTCGAGCGGCGTGTGCAGGTAGTGAACGCTCACGAGGTCGAACGCGCCGTGCGGGAAGGTCTCGCGCAGATCGTGCCGCCCGGCGTCGATCCGGTCGGCCAGGCCGTGCGTCAGCGCGAGATCGGCCAGCCGCCCGACCGCCACGGCCGAGACGTCCACGGCGGTGACCCGCCACCCCCGGCGGGCGAGCCACAGCGCGTCGCCGCCCTGGCCGCATCCGAGGTCGAGCGCGTCGCCGGGCGGCAGATCCGTGACCGTCTCGGTGAGGCGTGCGTTCGGCCGCGGATCGGTGGCCGCGGGCCGGGCCGCGTACACACCGTCCCAGAACGTGACCGCGTCGGTGGTGCTCATCGGGGGCTCCTTCTGTCTGCGTCGGGGCACGCGGCTCAGTCTTGTCCCGCCCCCGCGATACGGCACGCGACCTTGCGGTTCTGGCAAGATGGCCCGGGTGGACCGCGAATCGGACGACGTACTCGCCCTCGTGGGGCCCCGGCTGCGCGCGCTGCGCCGCGAGCGCGGCATCACCCTCGCCGACCTCGCGGCGGTGACCGGAGTGTCGGAGAGCACCCTGTCCCGGCTGGAGAGCGGTCTGCGCCGGGCGACGCTGGAGTTGCTGCTGCCGCTCGCGCGTACGTACAACGTGCCGCTGGACGAGCTCGTCGGCGCCCCGCGCACGGGCGATCCCCGGATCCATCTGAAGCCGATCCGGCGGTTCGGGATGATCTTCGTGCCGCTGTCCCGGCGGCCGGGCGGTACGCAGGCGTTCAAGATGATCATCCCGGCCCGGCCGGAACCGCTGGAGCCGACCCCGCAGACCCACGAGGGCTTCGAATGGCTGTACGTGCTCAACGGCCGTCTGCGGCTGCTGCTCGGCGAACGGGATGTGACCATGTCGCCGGGTGAGGCGGCCGAGTTCGACACGCACGTGCCGCACTGGCTCGGCAGCGCCGACGGCGGCGCGGTGGAGCTCCTCATCCTTTTCGGTCCGCAGGGCACGCGCGCGCACCTTCGTACAGCTCCGGACGACCGGCCGGACCGGGCGTAGGCCGTGTTTCGGAAGTCCCGCCTGGCTCGCGGCGCCTGGCACGCACGCTCGCCGTGTTGCCGGAGTCGTCCACGTACGGCCGGTCCATCCGCAACGCCGATCCTCCGCCGTGCGATCGCACGCACCGGACGCCGCCAGTCCCGCCCCACGGGCGGACGGCGCTACTTCCGAAACACGCCCGAGGCCGTGTCAGAGACGTCCCACCTGGCCGGCGGGGTCCGGCACGGCCTCTCGACGGTGTACGCCGCCTCCTGCGCACCGGCGCGTCCGATCGCCGGAGCGGAGACGACCGGTGATCTCCGCTCGGTCCCACCGCTCCGGAAGGGCCCGGCGTCCCGGCGCCACCGGACGCGAAGGCGCTGCCGGAGCCGTCTGCGCGACGTCGTGTCTACGCCTGCTTCGGCTCCGCCTGCTGAACGACCTCGAAGGACCACAGCGTGGCCCCGCTCGCCGCCGGTCCGGGGCGATCGCCGGTCTCGGCGTCGCCGTTCCGGTGGGCAGTCTTCATGGGGCCTTCGGTCCAGGCCCGGAAGGACTCTTCGTCCCGCCACCGCGTGTAGACGAGATACTTGTCGGTGCCCTCGACGGGCCGAAGGAGTTCGAACCACTCGAACCCGTCGGAACTCTCCACGGCATGGGCACGGGAGGCGAACCGCTTCTCAAGCGTCTCCCGCTGCTCTGCGGGGACGGTCAGTACGTTGATCTTGACTACGCTCATGCCCTCATCCTGCCGCACGGCCCCCGGCGCGGCCTCGCCGGAAGTCCTCCTAGGCGCGATCCGGCGGGCGGCCCTGGAGGCGGGCGGCGCGGGCGCGTATCCGGGGGAGTTCCGCGTACAGGGCGCCGCCGGGGCAGCCGGTCGAATAGCCGTCACGGTGTCCCGAGACCGTACGGAAGATCTGCCGGGTGCCCTTCTTGTACCGGCTGGCGTCGTTGGTGGACACCAGGATCGCCGTGCCGCGCGGGTCGACCCCGTACAGCCCGAGCTTCCACGCGATCAGCCGGGCGAGCGAGTCCACCATCGGCTCGGGCACCGGCGTGCCGTCGCTGAAGTCGCCTATCGCCGCGATGCCGACGGTGGCGATGTTGAAGCCGATGGTGTGCGCGCCCACGACGGGGTTGGCGATGCCCCCGGCGCGGCCCTCGTAGATGATGCCGCCCCGGTCCACGAGGAAGTTGTAGCCGATGTCGTCCCACTGCCTGCTGTCGACATGGTCGACGGCGAATCTGCGGATGAGACCGGGGACCTCGGGGCGGGTGTAGTCGTTGGGGCCGCTGGTGTGGTGGATGAAGACCGCCCTGACCTCGTTCGCCGTCCGCTCCGGCTTCCGCCGGGGCGGGGGACGCTCCTGCCAGAACGACCGGGGCTCGACGGCGGGTGCGGCCGTGGCCCACCTGAGCGGGCGCTCGGGGCGCGCCTGTGGACGGGGACGTGGGGCGGGCCCGTCCTCGCCGGCTTCTCCGGCGGCGTCGGCGGCCAGGGTGAGGCCCGCACTCGCTGCGGCGGCCCAGCCCATGCCGCGAAGGAGCACGCGCCGGTCGATGCTCATGGGGACGAGCGTATGGCGGGGTGCGGGGATCCGCCTCCCCTCGGCGGGGGCGGCCGGCCCCGGAGCACGGCGGTGGGACCGCCGGACACCGACCCCGGACCGAATTCGAACAGTTCGGCCAGACGGAGGCCCCACCCCGTTCCCGGGCCCTCGCCGGGCGGGCCGTGCGGCTCGGTCAGGATGTGCGGCGACGCACCGCGACGGCGACTCCACCGGCCGCCAGCAGGGCGACGGCGGCGGCGCCGGCGAGGAGTGTGTCCCCGCTCCCCGTCTCGGCCAGCTCGCCGAGCTGCGGATCGGCACCGCCGGCACCGCTCGTACCGCCGGACGACGCCGTACCGCCCGGCGATCCCGTCCCACCGGTCGTCCCGCCGCTCGCTCCGCCCGTGGAGGCCCCGCCGCCGCCCGAGGCGTTCACGACGATCTCGGCCGTGTTGTTGGTGCGGTTCGTGTCGAACGGCAGCGTCCCCCAGTGGTGATCGCCCTTGACGAACGCCACCTTTCCCGTGGCGTCCGCGACGACCTTGTCGATCCGCAGCCCGAAGACGTACGCACGCTCGCTGTCCTCGTCGGCGTAGTTGTACGGCGTCGTGCAGCGGTACGTCGCCGCCCCTGCCGCCCCCACCCGCTCGCAGAACTCCGGGACCCTCGTGACCGTCGTCCCCTTCGGGATCCCGACGTCGAAGACACCGATCGGCCCGTAGACGTCGTTCCTCGCCCAGGCCGGCCCCTTGTTGGCGAAGGTGACCTCCGCGTCCACGGTCCGCCCCGCACCGCCCTTGACCTTCGAGCCGGTCAGCGCGAAGTCCGCCGTGTTCTCGGCGGTGATGTCGGTGGCGAGTTCGCCGCCGTGGACGGTGCCCGGCGCCTCCGGCGCCGTCCGCGCGACCAGCCGCAGTACCGGGTCCGCGCCTCCGCCGTGCTGCGTCCCGTCGGGGAAAGTGTCCACCCCCGCGAGGATGTTGACGTTGAGGCGTTCGTACAGAGCCCGGTCGAGGACGTCCACACCGATGGGCTCGGCGGGTTCGTAGACGACTCCCGGTTCCAGGGTCTGCTCGATGTCGCACACCGCGTTCACGTGCGCCGGCCCCTCGTCCTGGGCGGGCGCGTCCTCGTACACGCAGTTGGAGTACTTCTTGTCCCAGGCCAGTCCCTGCGAGCCCCTGAGATAGAGCACCACGCGTGTGGCGGGCGCGTCGCCCTCGTTCTTCACCGCGAACGGCACATCGACCGAGTCCCCGGGCCGCACCCCGTCGACCGGCACGCCCTGCTCGAACACCAACTCCGCGCCGGAGGCGGCCTGTTCGGCGGCGGCGGTGGTGCCGTGTGCAGCGATCAGCGACCAGCCGACGACGGCGACGACCGCGCCCACCGCGACCCGCCGTGGTGTCCGTGCCTTTGGTGTAGCTCTCATGTGCCCCTCCGAGGACGCGCGCACCGAGTGGCGAACCAGGTGTCGAACGCAAGACACCCGCGGACACCGGACGGTTGTACGGAGAGGGGCCCCGGCCCCCGCTCAGTCGTGCGAGGGGCGGCCGTCGAGCTGGTGGTCGGCCAGGCTCAGCGCCTCGTCGATCACGCGCCGCAGATGCCCGTCGCGGAGGCTGTAGACGACCCGGCGGCCCTCCTTGCGTGTGACGACGAGACCGGCGAGCCGGAGCTTGGCGAGATGCTGGCTGACGGCGGGCCGGGCCGCACCGCACACCTCGGTCAGCGTGGTCACGTCCGCCTCGCCGCGCGACAGCTCGTGCAGCAGGACCAGCCGTGTGCGGTCGGCGAGGACGGCGAAGACCTCGGCGGCGAGCGTGAACTGCTCCTCGCCGGGGATGGGCGGGTGCGCATCGTGCGCAGGTGATAGTTGCATGCGTGCGTTCATATGCACATAATGGCGAACGGAGTACGCCGCTGTCCAGCCGCGCCCCGCCAGGCCCCACTCTGCCCGCGCGTCGGAAGGTCATCGCCATGAACGACCCGCACGGACACCAGCACGGACACCCGCACGCGGACGCGCGCGACGGCCGTGACGCCCCTGGTCACAGCCACGGCGACAGTGACAGCCACGACCACGGGGGCGGGCGCGCCGGGCGCCTCGCGCGTCTGCGGCACAAGGCCGGCCATCTCCTCACGCCCCACTCCCACGAGGCCGCCGACAAGATCGACACCGCCCTCGAATCGTCGGCGAAGGGCATGCGCGCCCTGTGGGTCTCGCTGGCCGTGCTCGGCGTGACGGCGCTCGCGCAGGTCGTGGTCGTGGTCCTGTCCGGCTCGGTGGCGCTGCTGGGCGACACCGTCCACAACGCCGCCGACGCGCTCACCGCGCTGCCCCTCGCCGTCGCGTTCGTCCTCGGGCGGCGAGCGGCCACCCGCAGATTCACCTACGGGTACGGGCGGGCGGAGGACGTCGCCGGCATCGTCATCGTGCTGACCATCGCCGCCTCGGCGGTGTTCGCCGGGTGGACCGCCTTCGACCGGCTGCTCGACCCGAGGCCGATCCACTACCTGCCCGCCGTCGCCGCCGCGGCCGTCGTCGGCTTCCTCGGCAACGAGTGGGTGGCCCGCTACCGCATCCGCGTCGGCCGCGAGATCGGCTCGGCCGCCCTGGTCGCCGACGGGCTGCACGCCCGTACCGACGGATTCACCTCGCTCGCCGTCCTGTTCGGCGCGGGCGGCGCCGCGATCGGCTGGCCGCTCGCCGACCCGATCGTCGGCCTCCTCATCACCGCCGCGATCGTGCTCGTGCTGCGCGACGCCGCCCGCGAGGTGTTCCGCCGGGTCATGGACGCCGTCGACCCGGCGCTCGTGGACACCGCGGAGGCGGCGCTGCTGGACGTCGAAGGGGTGCGCGCGGTGGGCGAGTTGCGGCTGCGCTGGATCGGACACCGGCTGCGGGCCGAGGTCGCGGTCGTGGTGGACGGCGAGCTGACCGTACGCCAGGCGCACCACGTCGCGGTCGAAGCCGAGCACGCCCTGCTGCACGCCGTACCGAAGCTGACCGCCGCGCTGGTCCACGCCGATCCCGCGGCCACCCC
>NZ_JAAPBF010000175.1 GCF_022695985.1 Streptomyces sp. NP-1717
CACGGGTCAAGCAGCCAGCACCCGCGCCTCCGGCGCCCTCCGCTTCGGCAGCGCGAACATCAGCAGGAAGATCCCCGCCAGCACCACCACCACCCACCACAGCGCGCTCCGGAACCCGGCCTCGAACGCCGACGCCACCCCCGTGGGCGTCGTCGCCCGGTGGTCGTCGACCACTCCGAAGAAGACCACCGACACCAGCCCGAGACCCAGCGCGTTGCCCATCTGCTGCACCGTGTTGATCAGGCCGGACGCCGAGCCCGAGTGCTCGCGCGGGACGTCCGAGAGCACCGCGTCCGTCAGCGGTGCCACGATCAGCCCCATCCCCAGGCCCATCACGACCAGCGGCGGCACCATCTGCCAGGAGCTGATGTCCGCGCCGTACTGTCCGGCCTCCCAGAGGTAGAGCAGGACACCCGCCGCCATCGTCAGCGCGCCGGCTTGCAGGACCTTGCGGCCGAAGCGCGGCACCAGCTTCTGTACGGAGAGCCCGGCGGCCGTGGAGACCGCGAGCGAGAACGGCAGACCCGTCAGTCCCGCGTGCAGCGGGCTCCAGCCGAGGCCGATCTGCATGTAGAGCGTCCAGGCCAGGAAGAAGATGCCCAGGCTGACGCCGAAGGTGAGCTGTACGGCGATGCCCGCGGCGAAGCTCTTGACCTTGAACAGCGACAGCTCCACCAGCGGTGACCCGTCCCTGCGGGTCTTCGCCTTCTCGTACGCCACGAACGCGGCGAACACCGGCACGCTGCCCGCCATGCACAGGTACCCCCAGAGCGGCCAGTCCAGCTCGCGGCCCCGGGTGAGCGGGTAGATGAGCATCAGCAGCGCCCCGGTCACCAGGACGACGCCGACCACGTCGAGCCGCAGCGCCTTGGGCGCCTTGGACTCGGTGATGAACTTGCGGCCGAGGATCACTCCGGCGACACCGACGGGCAGGTTGATCAGGAAGATCGGGCGCCATTCGAGCCCGAAGAGGTTCCACTGGGTGAGCAGCGCGCCGAGGAGCGGTCCCGATACGGCTCCGAGGCCGACGATCGCGCCGAACATCCCGAAGACCTTGCCGCGCTCGTGCGCCGGGAAGGTGACGTGGATGATCGCGAGCACCTGCGGCACCATCAGCGCCGCCATCGCGCCCTGGAGGAGCCGGGAGGCGACGAGCATCTCGGGGTTCACCGCGAAGCCGCAGAGCGCGGAGGCGAGGGTGAAGCCGGTGATTCCCAGGAGGAAGAGCCGCTTGCGGCCGTAGATGTCGCCGAGCCGGCCGCCGGTGATCAGTCCGGCGGCGAAGGCCAGCGCGTATCCGGCGGTGATCCACTGGATGGCGCCGAACGTCGCCGACAGGTCCCGCTCGATGCTGGGGATGGCGATGTTGACGATGGTGACGTCGACCAGGTCCATGAAGGCCGCGGTCATGACCACGGCCAGCGCCAGCCAGCGGCGGCGGTCGCCGGGCGCTGGGGTCGTGACGGGGTCGGGGGTGGTGTCCGGTACGGCGACCGGTGCTGTCGCTGGAGAAGTCATGGGAGAAAGCTATGCAGCATGTAGGCCAGGTCATGTCCTAGATGACTGGCACTCTGGAACACATGACCGACACCCCGGCACGGCTCCTGAATCTGCTGTCGCTCCTCCAGACACCGCGCGAGTGGCCGGGCAGCGAACTGGCGACGCGCCTCGACGTCAGCCCGCGCACGATCCGGCGGGACATCGACCGGCTTCGCGATCTCGGCTACCCGGTCGAGGCCACCAGGGGCGCGGTCGGCGGGTACCGGCTGGTGGCGGGCGCCGCCATGCCACCGCTGCTGCTGGACGACGAGGAGGCCGTGGCCATCGCGGTGGGGCTGCGGGCCGGGGCGGGACATGCCATCGAGGGCGTCGAGGAAGCGTCCGTACGGGCGCTGGCGAAGCTGGAGCAGGTGCTGCCCTCCCGGCTGCGGCGCCGGGTCTCCACTCTCCAGGCCGCGACGGTGCCGCTGCTGATGCGGGGCGACGCGGCGAGCGTGGACCCGCGGACACTGACGGCCATCGCCGCCGCGATCACCGGTACGGAGCGGCTGCGGTTCGGCTACCGCGCGGGCGACGGCGCGCGGACCAAGCGGCAGGTCGAGCCGTACCGTCTGGTGTCGACGGCCAGGCGCTGGTATCTCGTCGCGTACGACCTGGGACGGGAGGACTGGCGTACGTTCCGGGTCGACCGGGTCGGCGATCCCTATCCGACCGGGGCGCGCTTCACACCGCGTGACCTGCCGACGGGTGACGCGGCGGAGTTCCTGACCAGCTCGATGCGCGGCGGGCAGCAGCCGTGGGAGGTGGACGTGAGCTTCGAGGCGCCCGCGGACTTCGTGGCGGCGCGGCTGCCCGCGTCGTTCGGCGTGCCGGAGCCGACCGGCCCGGGCAGTTGCCGGCTACGGGCCGGGGCGGGCGATTCGCTGGAGTGGCTGGCGCTCCGGCTGGCGCTGGTGGACTGCGAGTTCACGGTCCATCAGCCCGCGCGGCTGATCGAGCACCTCGGTGCGCTGGGGGGTCGGCTGACCCGTGCGGCGGGTGGGGACCCGGCGGACGGCGGGTGAGTGCGCAAGGAGTCCCGGCACCGGGGGGGTGGATACCGGGACTCCGCTCATGTGGGCACGCCCTGGGTCACGCCGCCGCGTCGAAGCCCACGTCGTGCGCCATCTTCTTCAGTTCGAGAAGGGCGTGCTTCTCGATCTGCCTGATCCGCTCGCGGGTCAGGCCGTGCTGCTTGCCCACCTCGGTGAGCGTCCGCTCGCGGCCGTCGTCGATGCCGTAGCGCATCTTGATGATGGAGGCCGTGCGGTGGTCGAGCCTGCCGATGAGGTCTTCCAGCTCCTCGCTGCGCAGCAGCGTGAGGACGGACTGCTCGGGCGAGATCGCCGAAGTGTCCTCCAGCAGGTCGCCGAACTGGGTGTCCCCGTCGTCGTCCACCGACATGTTCAGGCTGACCGGGTCACGGGCCCAGTCCAGGACGTCGGTGACACGCGCGGCGTTGGAGTCCAGCTCCGCGGCGACCTCGGAGGGCTCCGGGTCGCGCCCGTGCTCACGGTTGAACTCGCGCTGCACCCTGCGGATGCGGCCGAGCTCCTCCACGAGGTGGACGGGCAGCCTGATCGTGCGTGACTGGTCCGCGATGGACCGGGTGATGGCCTGGCGGATCCACCAGGTCGCGTAGGTGGAGAACTTGAATCCCTTGGCGTAGTCGAACTTCTCGACCGCGCGCACCAGGCCGGCGTTGCCTTCCTGGATGAGGTCGAGCAGGGGCAGTCCACTGCGCGGGTAGCGCCGGGCCACGGCGACGACGAGACGGAGGTTGGAGCGTATGAACACGTCCTTCGCGCGCTCACCGGCCGCGACGAGGGCTTCCAGCTCCTCGTGCCGGGCACCGGCGCCCTCGCTCTCCACCGATCCGTCGAGGATCTGCTGTGCGTACACACCCGCTTCGATGGTCTGTGACAGCTCGACTTCCTTGGCGGCGTCGAGCAGCGGCGTACGCGCGATCTCGTCGAGGTACATGCCGACCAGGTCGCGGTCGGCGATCTCCCCGCCTACGGCGCGAACACTGCTTGCCGCTTTCGAACCGCCGGTGGCGGTGCGACGGGCGACGGCACGGGTTGCCATGCGAGCTCCCTTACTGAGTCGGTCGCGACACCCTCCCGGGTGCCCTGCATCCGTTGGAAACAACGACTGGAATCCGGACAGAATTCCCAAGGCGTGCACTCACTTTTGTGATCATGCAGTACCCTGTCCCGCCACTGAGGAGGGACGCATGGTGCCAGGCTGGACGGAAGTGCAGGTCAGAAGCGGAACCGAGGACGATCTGACGGCGCTCACGGAGATTTACAACCATTACGTCCGCGAGACCCCCATCACCTTCGACACCGCCACCTTCACTCCCGGGCAGCGCCGCCCGTGGCTGCGCTCCTACCCCGAAGACGGCCCACACCGCCTCAGGGTTGCTCAGGACGTTCTCTCCGGACGTGTGCTCGGTTACGCGACCAGTAGTCCCCTCCGGCCGAAGGCCGCGTACTCCACCTCGGTGGAGGTCACGGTGTACTGCGCGGACGGCGCGGCGGGCCGGGGAGTCGGCACGCTTCTTTACGAGGCGCTGTTCAAGGTCCTGGAGGGCGAGGACGTGCACCGCGCGTACGCGGGCATCGTGCAGGGGGTGACTCCCGCCGACGGCGGGGGGACGAGCGCGTCGGAGCGGCTGCACGAGCGCTTCGGCTTCCGGCACATCGGTACGTACGGCGAGGTCGGCCGCAAGTTCGGCAGGTACTGGGACGTCGCCTGGTACGAGAAGAAGCTCCTCTAGTTTCCGTGCGGTGTGCCGCCCAGGAGTCGTTCCACGGCCGCCAGCGCGTTGACGCGGGCCGAGCCGTAGGTGACCACCGTGTTGGCCGCCAGCGCGTCCACGGCGTGCGGCCAGCCCGTGAGGACGACGACGGCGTCGGGGCGGCGGGCGACCAGCTCGCGCAGCAGCGCGGTCTCCTCCGCGTCCCGGTGCGGTTCCCTCGCGAGGACGAGCACCGGGCGCTCGCCGGCGCCCTGGAGGGCGGTGTCGGCGCGGGCCTCGGTGGGGCCCCCGGCGGGTACGCCGGTGGTGGTGAGGCCCGGCATGGCCTCGGCGAGGAGCCGGTTCAGATGGGGCGCGCGGCTGCCGGACGCGTGGTTGACGCGCTGTCGCAGGTCGATCACGTACGGCGGCGAGCCGAGCGCGACGTTGCCGCGTACCCGCAGCGCGGCGCGGGCCACGGCGAGCGGCAGCTCGTCCTCTTTGGGAGGGGGCGGTGTGGCGCGGGCGCGGCCGATCCACCGCGCCAGCTCACGGGCCCGTCGTCCCGCCTCCGCGAGCCGCTCCGTGGGCAGCTCGCCGGTGGCCACGGCGTCGAGGAGCGCGTCGCGCGCCGTCGTGTAGGCGCTCTCGGCGGCCTCCGCGCTGTCCGGGTTGCCGAGGCAGAGCAGGTCGGCGCCGCCGAGTACGGCCTGGACGCAGGCGGGGCCGAAGCCCGGGTCGGCCAGGACGGCGCCCATGTCGAGCGCGTCCGTGACGATGGCGCCGGTGAAACCGAGTTCCTCGCGGGCCAGCCGGGCGGCCTCGGCGTTCAGTGAGGCGGGTGCGTCGCCGAACGGGCGGGCCATGATGTGCCCGGTCATCAGGCAGCGGCTGCCCGCCTCGATCGCCGCGGCGAACGGCAGCAGGTCGCGCCGCCGGAGCAGGTCGAGGTCGGCGTCGAGCTGGGGCACCCGCAGGTGCGAGTCGACCGCCGTGTCTCCGTGGCCGGGGAAGTGCTTGGCGCAGGCGGCCACGCCGGCGGACTGGAGGCCGGTGACGTACGCGGCCGAGTGCCGGGCGACCTGGGCGGCGTCGGCGCCGAAGGACCGGATGCCGATCACCGGGTTGTCCGGGTTCGCGTTGACGTCGGCGTCCGGTGCGAGGTTCAGGTCGATGCCCGCCGCGCGCAGGTCGTGGCCGATGGCGCGGGCGACGCGTTCGGTGACGTCGGTGTCGTCGACCTGGCCGAGGGCGCCGTTGCCGGGATAGGAGGAACCGGTCGCCGCCTCCAGGCGGGTGACGTCACCGCCTTCCTCGTCGCTCGCGACGACGAGGTCGGCGCGGCGGGCGTGCAGGGCGGCCGAGAGCGCGGCGGCGGTCGTGGGGTCGGGCACGTTGTGGGCGAAGTACACGACGCCCGCGAGCCCCTCGTCCACGGCGCCGAGCAGCCACGGGGGCGGCTCGGTGCCGTGGAAGCCGGGCAGCAGGACGGAGTTGACCAGGCGCCGCGCCTCGTCCCCGGTGCTCGCGGGGCTCATCCCTTCACCGCCCCGGCCGCCAGCCCGGAGGCCAGCCGCCGCTGCACGATGATGAAGAAGATCAGCACCGGCAGGGTGATGAGGGTGGAGCCGGCCATGACCGGGCCCCAGGACGTGGAGTTCTCGCCGAAGAACTGGAACAGCCCGACGGCCGCCGTGTACTTGGAGCCGTCCTTCATGAAGGTGTACGCGAAGACGAACTCGTTCCAGGCGGTGATGAAGGCGAACACGCTGGTGGCGACGAGGCCCGGCGCGACGAGCGGCAGCAGGACGGACCAGAACATCCGGGGCCATGAGCAGCCGTCCAGATACGCGGCCTCCTCGACCTCCTTGGGCACGGTCGCGACGAAGCCGCGCAGGGTCCAGATCGCGAACGGCAGCGACAGCGCGATGTAGACGACGGTCAGCCCGATGAGGCTGTTGAGCATCTCGTAGTCCCGCATCTGGAGGAAGAGCGGGATGACGAGCGCCTCCAGTGGGACCATCTGCACGATCAGGACCATGATCAGCACCGAGGTGCGGAACCGGAAACGGAAGCGCGCGACGGCCACGGCGGCGAACAGCGCGAGCAGCCCGGACACCAGGATCGTGCCGAGTCCGACGATCAGCGAGTTGGTCAGGAACTGGCCGAAGTTGCCGCGGTCGAAGATGTAGCTGAAGTGCTCGCCGCTGATCCCGCTCGGCAGGACGTCGGCGCCACGGGTGATCGCGTTCGGGTCGAGCGCGGTGCTGACCATCCAGTACACCGGGAACAGCGTGAAGACCAGCAGCGCGAACACCGCGAGAGCGAGCCCGATCCGCCCGGCGGTCGTCGTGCGGGTCACAGCTCGTCACTCTCCTTGAAGAGGGTTCGGATGTAGACGATGGTGATCAGCAGCAGGAGCAGCGTGAGGAGTACGGCGGTGGCCGCGCCCGCGCCGTAGTCGTTCAGGGCGAACGCCTGCTGGTAGGACCACACGCCCAGGTTGAGGACCTCTTCGTTGCTGCCCGCGCCGCCCGGCATCAGATAGATCTGGGTGAAGACCTTGAAGTCCCAGATGGTCGACAGGATGGTGACGACGAGGAAGATCGGCTTGATGGTGGGCACGGTGATCTTCCAGAACCGCTGCCAGGCGTTCGCGCCGTCGATCATCCCCGCCTCGTACAGCTCCTTGGGGATGGTCAGCAGCCCCGCGAGCACGGTGATGGCGACGAACGGGAAGCCGTGGTGCACCACGTTGAGGGTGGCGATGGCGTAGAAGGACAGCCGCTCGGTGAACCAGTTCGTGGTCTCGGGGTCGATCAGTCCGAGCGAGCCGGCGAGCTGGCTCATCATTCCGTCGCCCGCCGAGAACAGCCAGACCCAGACGTAGGTGCCGGTGACGGCGGGCATCGCCCAGGCCGCCATGATCGCGGTGGAGCAGATGACCCGCCAGGTGGTGCCGAGCCGCTGGAGCAGCAGGGCGGCGAGGGTGCCGAGCGCGACGGTCAGTGCCACGCAGGCGACCGCGAAGAAGACGGTGTTGGGCAGGACCGTGCGCCACAGGGCGCCGTCGCCGAGCAGGTCCTTGTAGTGGTCGAAGCCGGTGTACGTGCCGACTCCGCCGCCGAACTTCACCTCGTAGTCCTGGACCGACAGGATGCCGACCTTGACCAGCGGCCACAGGAGCAGGCCCGCCAGCACCACGAGGGAGGGCAGGAGCAGCAGCCAGGGGCGGGTGGTGCGGCCGAGCTGCTTGCGGCGCAGCGTCGGGCTCGGGCGCTGCCCGCGTGGCCGCGGCGACTTCACGGGGGAGGTCGCCGCGGCCACGTCGTCGTGCGCCGAGTCTTCGATGAGCGACTCAGGAGGCAAAGATCTTGTCCATCTCCTCGGCGGCCTGGTCCGCGGCCTCCTGCACGGTCTGCTTGCCGGTGAGGATGGACTGCACCATCTTCGTGACGACCTGGGTGGCCTGGATCTGGCCGTAGGCGGGCGTCTTGGGCACGGTGGCGCCGGCCTCGGTCATCTGCTGGGCGAAGGGCGCGACGAGCGGGTCGTTCTTCGCCTGGACCTCCTTGAGGAGGGAGTTCTGTCCGGGGAAGTAGTTCGTCTGCTCGGCCCACTTGGTGGCGAACTCGCCGGTGGTGACGAGCTTGACGTACTCCCAGGCCAGGTCCTGGTTCTCGCCCTTGAAGGTGGAGAGGTAGGAGCCGCCGAGGAAGGACTTGCTCATGCCGCCGGTCTCACCCGGGATGGGCGCCGCGGCGAGCTTGCCCTCGAGGTCGGGGGCCGCCTGGACGAACGCCTTGGGGGTCCAGTTGCCGGAGAGGGACATGGCGATCTTCCCCTTCTGGAAGTCGGTCGCCACCTCCTTCTCGGTCCAGGTGGTGACCTTCGCCGGGGACAGCTTGTCCTTCTTCGCGAGGTCGGTGTAGTACGTGATGCCCTTGACCGACTCCGGGGAGTTGATGCCGGACTTCCACTTGCCGCCCTCCTCGACGGCCAGTTCGCCGCCGGCGCCCCAGACGAACGGGGTCGCGAACATCTCCGCGCCGCCCGCGACCGGGAAGGGGATCATGCCCGGCTCCTTCTCCTTCAGGGTCAGCGCGGTGTCGCGCAGCTCCTTCCAGGTGGTCGGGGCCTTGAGGTTGTGCTTCTCGAAGATGTCCTTGCGGTAGAGGAGTCCGCGGACGCCGGCGTACCAGGGCATGCCGTACTGCTTGCCGTCCAGCGTGCCCGCGTCGGCCAGGCCCTCGACCAGGTCGTCGTTGAGCCCGGAGTCCTTCACCTTGTCGGTCACGTCAACGAGGCCGCCGGTCTCGGCGAACTGCGGGATCCAGGTGGTGCCGACCTCGGCGACGTCGGGGACCTGGCTCGGTCCGCCCTCGATCGCGGTGGTGAACTTCTTCTGCGCGGTGGCCCACTGCTGGTACTCGACCTTGACCGTGGCACCGGTCTTCTTCTTGAAGGCCGCGGCGACCTCGTTGAAGAAGGGCTTGGGGTCCGGGTTGGTCCCCTCCATGATCCATACGGTCAGGGTCTTGCCCTTGCCCGACGTTTCGCCGCCGTCCCCGCCCGAGTCCCCGCTGCCGCAGGCAGAGAGTCCGAGCGCCATGGTGACGACAAGGGCCCCGATGACATGTTTCCGCATGGCCGCTCCCTAACAGGATGTCTAGACCACAGGAACGTACGGAGCCCCGATTGCCCGGTCAAGTGCCATTGGCCAGGGGATGTCGAACCGTTGCCTATCTGAACCCGTCTGCCATTGGGCCGACCACTGGCGGAGCACCGCGGGCCGGGTCAGCCGAACTGCACCGACCGTTTGGCCAGGCCCATCCAGAAGCCGTCGATGACGTTGCGTACGGTCTCCAGCTCCTCCTCGGCGGCTCCGAGCGTCACGAACAGCGGCGCGAAGTGCTCGGTGCGCGGGTGCGCGAGCTGCCCGGCCGGGGACTTGTGGGTGAAGTCGAGCAGCGCGTCGACGTCCCGCGCGAGCAGCGCCTCGCGGCCCCAGGCGTCGAACTCGGCCGACCAGCCCGGCACTCCGGCGCCCGCGTGGCGCAGCGCGGCCAGGTTGTGCGTGAAGAAGCCGCTGCCGACGACGAGGACGCCCTCGTCCCGCAGCGGGGCGAGCTTGCGGCCGATCGCGAGGAGTTCGTTCGGGTCGAGCGTCGGCATGGAGATCTGGAGTACGGGGATGTCGGCGCCGGGGAACATCTCGACCAGCGGGACGTACGCGCCGTGGTCAAGCCCGCGGTCGGGGACGCGCTGTACGGGGGTGCCGGGGCCGCGCAGCAGTTTCTCGACGGAGTCGGCGAGGGCGGGGGCGCCCGGGGCGGCGTACCGGACCCGGTAGTAGTGCTCGGGGAAGCCCCAGAAGTCGTACACCAGCGGCAGGGTCTCAGTGGCGCCGAGGGCGAGGGGCGCCTCCTCCCAGTGGGCTGAGACCATCAGGATCGCCCTGGGCCGCGGCAGTTCGGCGGACCAGGCGGCGAGCTGTCCGGGCCACACCGGGTCGTCGGCGAGGGGAGGGGCACCGTGGGAGAGATAGAGGGCGGGCATGCGCTCCGCTGTGCTGGTCATGGCGTCTCCCTGCTCGTTTCCCGGCGATCTGCTTGAACTTTAAAATACTTCCCGAGACGGACCTTACGTCCATCTAGTTCAACTTTCAAGGAGCGCGTAGGGTGGAGACCATGGGGAGCGAAGACCGGCCACGCTGGCTCAACGCCGAGGAGCAGAGCGTCTGGCAGGCGTACCTCCAGGCCACGACGCTGTTGGAGGACCATCTCGACCGCCAGTTGCAGCGCGACGCGGGGATGCCGCACATCTATTACGCCCTGCTCGTGCATCTGGCCCGCGCCCCGCACCACCGGCTGCGGATGACCCGGCTCGCCCAGGACGCCAAGATCACCCGCTCCCGGCTCTCGCACGCGATAGCCCGGCTGGAGCGGCACGGCTGGGTGCGCCGCGAGGACTGCCCCTCCGACAAGCGCGGGCAGAACGCGATCCTCACGGCCGAGGGCGAAGAGGTCCTGCGGCGGTCGGCGCCCGGCCATGTCACCGCCGTACGGCAGGCGATCTTCGACCGGCTCTCCCCCGAGCAGGTGACCCAGCTCGGGGAGATCATGCGGGTGATGGCGGAGGGGCTCCAGCCGGACTGTTCGGACGCGGATCTGCCCTGGCGCCGCTGAGGAGCGGCGACGCCAGGGCAGTCCTCGGACGGAGGCACCGGGGCCGGTGCCGGCGGTCAGTGCATGGCCACCGGGATCTGGACGTCCTGCGCCGAGGCGTCGGCGCCCTCGCCCTTGGCCACCCGGGTGCTCCCCGGACGACCGGTGTTGATGAGGGTGAACGCGATGCCTGCGGCGACCACCAGGATGCCGACCGCCCACCAGATGGCGCTCGCGTATCCGTGCACCATCGCCTGGAGCTCCAGGAGCTTCGGGTTGTTCGCACCCGACGCGTTGGCCGCGACGTACGCGGTGGTGGCGGAGGCGGCCACGGTGTTCAGCAGCGCCGTGCCGATCGCGCCGCCGACCTGCTGCGAGGTGTTGACCATCGCGGAGGCGACGCCCGCGTCACGCGGCTCGATGCCGTGCGTCGCGAGGGACATGGCGGGCATGAACGCCGTACCCATGCCGAGACCGAGCAGCAGCAGCGCCGGCAGGATCAGACCGGGGTACGAGGTGCCGATCTCCAGCTGCGTCAGCAGCAGCATGCCGGTCGCGCCGACCAGGAAGCCGGGGCCCATCAGCAGCCTCGGCGGCACCCGGGTCATCAGCCGGGCACCGATCTGGGTGGAGCCCGTGATCATGCCCACGATCATCGGCAGGAAGGCGAAGCCGGTCTTGACCGGCGTGTAGCCCTTCACGACCTGGAGGTAGTAGGTCAGGAAGAGGAACAGACCGAACATGCCGATGATGGCCAGGCCCAGCGAGAGGTACACACCGCCGCGGTTGCGCTCCATCAGGACGCGCAGGGGCAGCAGCGGGGACTTCACCCGTGCCTCGACCGCGACGAATGTCGCCAGCAGGACGGCCGACGCGACGAACATGCCGATGGTGGCCGGGTCGGACCACCCCTCGGACTCGGCGCGCGTGAAGCCGTACACCAGCGCCACCAGGCCCAGCGTGGACAGGACGACACCGGGGATGTCGAGCGGGTTGCGGTTACGGCCGCCCGCGGGCTCCCGGATCACGAAGTAGGCGCCTGCGGCGGCCACGATCGCGAACGGGATGTTGACGAAGAAGGTCCAGCGCCAGTCCAGGTACTCGGTGAGGAATCCGCCGAGGATCAGACCGACGGCGCCACCACCACCGGCGATCGCGCCGAAGATGCCGAACGCCTTGGCGCGCTCCTTGGGATCGCCGAACGTCACGGCGAGCAGGGAGAGCGCGGCCGGTGCCAGCAGCGCGCCGAACGCGCCCTGGAGGGCGCGCGAGCCGAGCAGCATGGCCTCGCTGGTCGCGGCGCCGCCGATGGCGGACGCGGCGGCGAAGCCGAGCAGACCGACGGTGAAGGTGCGCTTGCGTCCCCACAGGTCGGCGATGCGTCCGCCGAAGAGCAGCAGACCGCCGAAGGCGAGCGCGTACGCGGTGATGACCCACTGGCGGTTGCCGTCCGATATCCCCAGGTCCTGCTGGGCGGAGGGCAGCGCGATGTTCACGATGGTCGCGTCGAGCACGACCATCAGCTGGGCCAGGGCGATGAAGACCAGGGCTTTCCAGCGATTGGGATCGGGAACCGAATCAGGGACCTGGGGCTCGGGAAGCCTGGCCTCGGCTGTTTTTGACATGGGTGAGTCCGCCTATGCGTACGAAGAGTTCATAACGGACGCGGGGACGCACTGGTCGGCCCTACGCGCTGGTTACGGGTTACTGGTTACTGGTCCGGAGGAATCCGCCCGGCGTGGTCGTGGTCGCCGGTGCGTGTGGTCCACGTGATCTGTGTGGTCCACGTGATCCACGCGGTGTACGTGGTCGACAGAAGTTCTTGGTCCGGGGGCGCGTCACACGTCGTCATCGACCGTGGCGCAGGTCCTCCAGAGTCGCCGCCGCCCCCGGCAGCCCGGAGCGCGCGGGCGCCTCCAGGCCGTCGAGGAACAGCTGTAGATGCCGGTGGGTGAAACGGTCGATGTTGAGGCAACCGGTACCGGGCAGCGGACGGGTGAGCTGGGAGAGCGCGACCATCAGGTCACCGACCGCGACGTCGGTACGCAGCCTGCCCGCCGCGCGCGCCTTCTCCATGAGGTCTTCCACAGCCGCTTCGAGGCGTTCGCGCTCCGCGTGCAGAAGGGGAAGGTCTCCGTTGAAGCTGCCGGAGAGCAGCGGGCACAGGGCGCCGATCCGCTCGTCGGCCGCCGCGTGGACGAAGCGGCTGAGCGCCACGAACGGGTCGCTCTCCTCGGCCGCCATCCGCTCGGCCTGGTCCGCGGTGCGCGCCATGACGGAGTGCACCACGTCCAGGATGAGCGCGGAGCGGTCGGGGAAGTGGCGGTAGAGGGTCGCGTTGCCGACGCCGGCGCGCCGCGCGATCTCGTCGAGCGGCACGTCGGGGCCCGACTCCACGAGGATCTCGCGGGCCGCCGCCACGATGCGCTCCCTGTTGCGCAGAGCGTCCGCCCGCGGGCGCGGGACGCGGCGCGTTCCGGATTCGGCAGCGGTGGTCACGTCGGGCCCTTCCCTCGGTTCACGCAAGTGGGGAACGCGTCCCCGTTTTCCTTGACACGGGTGCAAACGGGGAAGCCGTCCCCGGTTATTTCGGCGGATCGTGTGAGCTGGGTCACTGGGAAACCGGGCCGGGGACCGCTTCCGTCCTCGGCCGTCGTACGGGCTCCGTGTCCCGCCTCAACCGTCGTAGGGGCTCTTTACGCCCGTACGGCGATCGAAAACCCCACGATCGGCGCACCCAGCGAGCGCCGACACGCCGCCCGGCGCAGGGTGATCGAACCGAGAGCAGTCAGCACGGACGACTGCCGCTGACCCGAAGGCGGCCGATGAAGGACACCCGACGGATACGCGGAACCGCAGGTCACGGCCGACACGCCAGACCCCGCCGGCTCGGCACGCTCGCCGCCGTCGCCGCCCTGACCCTCGCCACCCTCGCCACCGCCAGCGCCACCCTCCCGATTCCCATCCGTGCCTCGGCCGGCCCCGCGTCCACCGCCCACGACTCGACGCTCGTTCCGTGCCGTATCGCCCCCGCCGCGGGCGTCCAGATGTCCGAGGGCGTGCCCACCCCGGCCGGTTACACCCGGTCGACCGGCACCGTGCGCGCGCTCAACCTGATGGTCGACTTCTCGGACGCGCCGGGCCCCGGCAAGGCCGCCGACCGGCTCGGCGAGTTCTTCCCGCAGACCTCGCAGTGGTTCCGCACCAGCTCCTACGGGCGGCTCGACTACCGGCCCGAGGCCCCCCTGAAGGACTGGCTCCGGATGCCGCTGCCGTTCGCCGACTACGGGATAGAGCGCGGCGCCCCCTACGAACCCGGCTACCGGCGGCTCGTCCAGGACATCGTGACGGCGGCCGACCCCGAGGTGGACTTCAGCGAGTACGACCTCGTCAACATCCTCGTCACGCCCAACGCCGGCCCCTCGGCCCTCGACACCGTGCTGTCCGTGACGTTCTCCGGCAACGGCGAGGCGCCGAAGGCGGACGGCGTCCCGCTCTCCAACACGTCCTTCGTCTACAGCAGGCAGGACGACGGCTCGGGGTCGTACTCCCGGACCGGCTACCGCGTCCTGCCGCACGAGAACGGCCATGTCTTCGGCCTCCCCGACCTCTACACGATGGACGGCGGCGGCACGGTCGGGCACTGGGACATCATGTCCGAGGACTGGGGGGCCAACAACGATCTGCTCGGCTGGCACAAGTGGAAGCTCGGCTGGCTCGACAACGCGCAGATCAGCTGCGCGTCCGCGCCCGGCGAGAGCGAGCACGACCTCACCCCGCTGGCCACCGAGGGCGGCCACAAACTGGCGTTCGTGCCGGTCTCCGAGGAGTCCGGTTTCGCCGTCGAGGTCCGCACCCGCGCGGGCAACGACGAGGCCGTCTGCAAGCCCGGCGTGCTGATCTACCGGGTCGAGACCGACGTCGACACCGGGCGCGGTCCGGTGACCGTCTCCGACAGCGAGGAGCGCAGCGGCGGCTGTACGCGGCGGCCCAACGTGCACGCGGAGCTGTCCGACGCGCCGTACGGGCCCGGCGAGACGTTCCGGGACCGGGACAGCGGGGTCGGCGTCGCGGTGCTCGGCACGGACGGCGACGGCGGCTACCGGGTCCGGATCACCCGGTCCTGACCCCCACGCCCGGCTTCCGGCCTCCGGCTCCGGATCAGCCGGTCCTGAACCAGCCGTCGGGCGTGAACGCCCCGGCCGTGGCCTCCTCGTCGCGCCAGTACGCGTACGGGAGCGACTGACCCCGCAGCCACCGCTCGCCGGTCTCCTGCGAGACGCGCGACTCGACGGCGGGCGACGCCGCGTCCCCGGCCGGGTCCGCCGGCCACCACCCGGGCCGCCGCGTCCGCGCCGCCCCGTCCAGGACGAGCGGGCCGCCCGCCGCCATGGCGCCGTACACCTCGAAGAGCGCCTCCGGAGCGGAGAAGGGGCTCGTCAGCCGGGTGACGGGGGCCGGGCCCAGACCCGGGAGCTCGCCGCGGCCGAGCGCGTCCGCCGCCGCGCGGAACCGGGCGTCCATCGCGGCCCCCGCCTGCGCGAGCTGAGTGGCGACAGCCCCCCGGAGGGGATCCGCCGGTGACGCGTAGA
>NZ_JAAPBF010000176.1 GCF_022695985.1 Streptomyces sp. NP-1717
CGGCGCCGGGCCCTCTTCCACGTCACCACCCACCCCCGCGCCCGCCCGGAGCAGGTCGCGGCGCTGCGGGACGAACTGACCGCCCGCACCGCCGAGTTGGACGCCACCTCGGCCCCCGAGGCATGGCGCGGCACCTCGGTACGCGAAGCCCGGCGACGGCTGCGAGCGCGCGGGGCCGGCCGGCTGCCGTGGTGGGAGAAGACCGTCCTGGTCCTCGGACTCCTGCTCCTGATCCCCTCCGCCCTCCTCGCCGCGACCTTCGCCTTCGAGGGCACGGAGGGGCTGGAGGAGTACTTCACCGAGGGCGGGGGCTGGCAGCTCCTCATCGGCTGTGGACTGGCGGGCCTGCTGCTGGCCGCGTTCCGCCTCGTCATGACGTGGCGCTCCCTGCGCCTCGTACGCACCCTGCCGACCGCGGAACCGCACGCGGCGGCCCTGCTGCGCCTGGGGCTGGTCGCGGGAAGTCTGTGCGCGGGGGCGCTGCTGCTGTGGCGCGCGGGCACGATCGCCGAGAACGGCAAGGTGCTGCCCGACCACCTGATCGTCTCCTTCGTGCTGGAGAAGTTCCTGGACGTGGCGCCGGCCCTCATCCTCACGCTGCTGATGTTCGCCCTGCCGTTCGGGCTGCCGTTCGGGGTGGCCACCGGCGGACTCGGCTTCCTGCTCCCGGAGCTGCTCGCGATGGCGGCGGGCCGCGCCCTGGCCCCGGTGGCGGCCCGCGCGGCGGCCCAGGTGGGCGCGCGACTGGTGGCGCGCGGTCTCATCGCACCGGCACGGACGGACAGATTCGATCTGTTCCCGGATGCGGGCAACATCCGCTGGGGAGACGATATTGTCCGAAAGACCGTCCGCGGCGCCGAGTACAAGATTCCCCGCACTGACGGCCTTCATCAGCTGATAAACCCGGGGAGGGGTCTGGCGAACTGCCGGGCATGCGCCCTTGCCACAGAGTCGACCCTCAGGGGCTATCCAGCATCAGCGATTCCCCGCATACCCGCCGGTCCCATTTCATCGCTTGAGAAGTATTTTCCGGGGAGGAGTTTCAGGCCGTCCACCTTGTCCAACATTGTGGACGACATGAAAAAATCCGGCGATGGGGCCCGGGGAATCGTTTTCGGAGGGAACAGAAGGGGTGAGGTCGGGCACGTGTTCAACGTCATCAACCGTAAGGGGGATATAATATTCCTGGACGGCCAGACGGGAAAAGCCTCTCACGTCGCACGGTGGGGAAACTTCCAGATAATGAGGACCGATTGATGATCGATAAAGAATTCGCCACGAGAGTCGCCCACGAACTCATGCTCCAGGATCGACACCCCGATGACCCTGAAATGGTCATCGACACACAGAAGGTCGAGCACTTCAAAGGGCACTGGATCATTCCGTACAACTCTCCCGAATACATTGCCTCGCGAAATGAACGGGAAATGCTACTGGATTGCTGGCCCATCCTGGTGGACAGCGAGAGCGGCTCGGCAAGAAAGTCCACGATTGAAGATCTGGATTTCCTGGGCGACAACCCTGAGGACTGAATGACGGAAGGGGAATCGAGGCGCACGCGCACGACCTGGGTTGTGAAGCCTGAGTGCGCGAAGCAGCTCATGAGGGCTCCGCGACCCGGCGCGGGGGACCTCCGCCGAGCCGCCCGCGCACCTGGTCCGTGATCGATCGGCCGCCCAGCAGGCACCAGAGCGCGATCACCGGGTCGCAGATCGCGCAGCCCAGGGACGAGTGGTCCGCGAACGGGATGATCGGGTTGCCTTTCAGGTGGTGGAGCGCGTCCCAGGCCGTGTGGAGGAGCCAGGCGATGCCGATGAAGGTCCAGGAGTCGAGGCCGCGGTAGGCGAAGTACGTGATCAGTGCCGTGAAGGCGAACTCCCAGGCGCCGAAGCCTCCGCCGCTGAGATAGGCCGCGCCCGCGCCCGCGACCATGATCGCGTTGAAGCGGCGACGGTGGGGCTCGCGGATGAGGGACATGAGGGTCACGTAGACGATGCCGATGAGTATCGGCGCGATGATGGTCATGGTCGCGAGGCATCCCTGGGCCGGGTTCGTACGGAGGACGGCGTACGGAGGACATGGGCGACGCCGCCGCAGCGCGTCGATGTCGACAGTAGGCAGCGGCGCCGCGTGCCCCCAGTGGCGGGAACGCCACGCTTCAACGGAATAGCGCCAATACCACCGATACTTCTCTGAGCTGTGACGAAGGCCGTCAGCGGCCCGGACACCACCCTGCGCAGCGGTACGTTACGGCCATGCACACCGTCGCCGTTCTCGCCCTTGAGGGAGTCGTTCCCTTCGACCTGTCGACCCCCATCGAGGTCTTCACCCGCACGCGGCTGCCCGACGGCCGCCGCGGCTACCGGGTGCGCGTGTGCTCCGAGTTGCCCGACGTCGACGCCGGGCTGTTCTCCATCCGTACGTCCTGGGGCCTGGACGCGCTGAAGGACGCCGACACGGTCCTCGTACCCGGCACCGCCGACCCCTCGCGTCCCCTGCCGCCGACCGTCCGGGACGCGCTCCGCGGGGCCGCCGCGGCGGGCAGCCGTATCGCCTCCGTCTGCTCCGGGTCGTTCGTCCTCGCCGCCGCCGGTCTGCTCGACGGGCTGCGGGCGACAACGCACTGGATCGCGGCCGACCGCCTCGCCGCCGGTTATCCGGGGACGGACGTCGACCCGGACGTGCTGTACGTCGACAACGGCCGGATCCTCACCTCCGCGGGCGCCGCCGCGGGGCTCGATCTGTGTCTGCACATGATCCGCCGCGACTACGGGTCCGCCGTCGCCGCCGACGCCGCCCGGCTGTCGGTGATGCCGCTGGAACGCGAGGGCGGGCAGGCGCAGTTCATCGTGCGGGAGCAGCCGTCCACGCCGCGCGGCGCGAGTCTCGAACCGCTCCTGCGGTGGATGGACGAGCACGCCGAACGCGACCTCACCCTGTCGGACATCGCCGCCCGGTCGGGGACGAGCACCCGCACCCTGATGCGCCACTTCCGGGAGCAGACCGGCACCACACCCCTGCGCTGGCTCCACCGGGCCCGCGTCCGCCGGGCCCAGCACCTGCTGGAGACCACCGGGCACACCGTGGAACGCGTCGCCGCCCAGGTCGGTTTCGGCTCGGCCACCGCCTTCCGTGACCGCTTCAAGCAGGTCACGGGGGTGAGCCCGCAGGCCTACCGGCGCTCGTTCGGCTCGGCCGCGGGCGAGTCCTGAACAGCCGCGTCGCAGGCCGGGCACCTGGTCTCGTCCGCCGCGGGGCGGAACAGCAGCGGCTGGATGTGACGTTCGCCCTCGCACTCGCGCATCCGGGCCACCCGGGGCACCGGGGCCGACGGAGGCGGCGAGGCTACGCGCGCGGTCGGCGGCTCGCGCAGGATGTAGCGGACCAGGCCGCCGGGGCTGTGGATGCACGTGTCCGGGGCGGGCAGGCTCCGGCGGATCTCGGTGCGTACGCCGTCGGCCGTGTGACCGCGCGCCAGCCACTGCGCGGCGAGCGTGGCCAGTTGGGGCAGCATCCCGCGCGGGACGCGCAGGCGGCGGTCGAGGTGGTGGAGGTCGGCGACCGCCTCCCGTGCCTCGTCGCACGCCGCGTCCGGCTCCTGATGGTGGGAGGTGTTCCCCTTCGGGGTGTTTTCTGGATGACGACCGGCGGCCCGACCTGTCGGCCGACCGGCGGCCGGAGAACTGACCGCCGGAGCCACGACCGGCGCTCCCCCGCCTCTCACGGCAGCCGCCTCCGTCTCCGACAGGGGGACGCTCGACACCAGTTGGACGGTGGACCACAGGCCGCGAACGCCCTGCTGGCGCCACTCGTGGACGTAACCCTCCGCCTTCAGCTGGCCCTTGGCACGGAGGAACGCACCCTTCTTGATCCCGGCGCGTGTCGCGGTCCGCGAGAGTGATTCCTCGGCGTCCAGCGGGAGCGAGAGCTGCCAGGTCAACAGCCGTACGGCGTCGGAGGACAGACGCGGATGGCGGATGATGTCGTTCGATACCTGCGAGAAGAAACGGGCAGGCGGGATAACATGCCGAAGCATTATGGGTGCCCCTTCCGGGATGGCACTCGTCATGTAGGCCCTCGTCGCTGGCTGCGAACCGGCGATGGGGGCCGCTTTGTGCTCACGGTACAGCAACAGTCGTGCACGCAGAGTCACTTCACGCGATCACGGCGTCAGCCGATCTGGGGCGGCTCCGGCTGAGTCGGCGGGGCCGGTAGTTCGGACAGGACTATCGCGCTGGAGGGTACGGCCCGTCGCTGTTCGAGTAATCGGGAGAGGGCCTGGTACAGATCCTCCTCCGTCATGTACGCCTCGCGGGCCAGCACCAGGCGGGCCCGGACCTCCACCTCCTGCCAGGCGTATCTGCGGCGCAGGTTCGCCAACTGCCGGGCCTCCGCCCGCAGGAACGCCGCCCCGGAGGAGAAGCCCGCGGCGAGCAGGGCGAGGATCGCGGCCGGGACCCGCGCGTCGGGCGAGGTGAGGCCCGCGGCCCCGGACACCGCGGCGAGTACGGCGGCGGGGAAACCCAGCATCAGATGGGTGGCGTTCCAGAACTTGCCCCGCCGCTGTGCGCGGCGCGCGCCGACGCCCGCCTCGGCGGCGATCTTCTCGACCTCCGCCGTCAGATGCCGCATCTGGGTCATCGCGCCGGCCGGCTCCGGAGGCACAGGATTCGGGTGCTGCTGGTCCATCGCGTTCCCCTCGTCGGTCGGCGAAGTGAAGACGCCCGCTATCCTCGCCTTCCGAATCACGCGAAACGCGCGAAACGCACAAGACCACGGTGTGGACGAGGAGCCCGGCACATGACCACCGATACCCGCGTAGGCCCTCCCCGCCTCGGCGACGAGCGCGAAACCCTGCGGGCCTTCCTCGACTACCACCGCGCGACCCTCGCCATGAAGTGCGCCGGGCTGAGCGACGACGAGTTGCGGCAGCGGTCGATGGCGCCCTCGACGCTGTCCCTGCTCGGCCTCGTACGACACCTGGCCGAGGTCGAACGCGCCTGGTTCCGGCGGGTGTTCGAGGACAACGAGGCGCCGATGCTGTGGTCACCCCCGGGCGAGATCGACTTCCAGGCGGCGTACGACGCGAGCGGCTCGACCCGGTCCGAGGCGTTCACCGCCTGGGAGGCCGAGGTCGAGAACTCACGTCGCGTCGAACGGGCCGCCGATTCACTGGATGTGACGGGATATCAGCCCCGGTGGGGCGAGGACGTCTCGCTGCGGATGGTGATGGTGCACGTGCTCCTGGAGTACGGCCGTCACAACGGCCACGCGGACCTGCTGCGCGAGGGGGTCGACGGGACGGTGGGCGCGTAGCCGGACCGGCCGCCGCCGCCCCCCGCCCCCCGTCACACGTACGGCGCGAACTCGTCCAGCGTCCCCAGTACCTCCGTCTCGTCGCCCGGGGGCAGTTGCACCACCACCTCGTTCACCCCCAGGTCCGCGAAGTGCGCCAGCTTGCCCGGTGAGGGGTGGACCGCGTACGGGACGATCTGGAGCGCTTCGGGGGAGCGGCCCGCGTCCTCCCATGCCTTGCGCAGGACCGGGATCGACTCACCCAGGCCCCGGCCGCCGATCGGCAGCCAGCCGTCGGCCTGCTCGGCGATCCGGGCGAAGAGCCTGGGTCCCGCCGCGCCGCCGACCAGGGTGCGGGGGGCGCCGTTCGCCGGTTTGGGGTGGGCCTCGCTGGCGCGTACGGAGGCGAACTCGCCCTCGTACGGCGTCGGTTCGGGCGCCCACAGCGCGCGCATCATCGCCAGCCGGTCCCAGCCGAGTTCGCGCCGTGTCGTCCACGGCACGCCGTGGTCCGCCGCCTCCTCCTTGTTCCAGCCGAAGCCGAGTCCGAGGGTGAACCGGCCGCCCGACAGATGGTCCAGCGTCGCGATCCGCTTGGCGAGGTCGATCGGGTCGTGCTGGGCGATGAGCGTGATGCCGGTGGCGAGGCCGAGCCGGTCGGTGACCGCCGCCGCCTGGGCGAGTGCGACGAAGGGGTCGAGCGTGCGGCCGTACTCACGCGGCAGATCGCCGCCCGCCGGGTACGGGGTGGTCCGCTCGACGGGGATGTGGGTGTGCTCGGGGAGGTAGAGCCCGGCGAAGCCACGCTCCTCCAGCTCCCGTGCGAGCCGCACGGGCGTGATCGTCTCGTCGGTGAGGAAGATGGTGGTGGCGATCCGCATGCGGGCCTTCTCTTTCCGGTCGGGTGGCCGCGCCGAGCCGTGGGCGCGCGGCGTACAGATCTGTTCCCGGCCCGGCGGGACTGATGCGGACGGGCACGCACCGGCCACTGGCAATGTCCGGACCATCTCCCGACCCCCTTCCCTTGCCCGCCCGTTCACGGCTCAATACCAGGGTTCGAACGCACCACTGATGACCGTTCCTGTCCCTTCCTGTCCCTCTCGACACTCCTGGGGAGCCGCCGGCATGTGCAACGACCACACGGAACACGCGATGGGCAGACGCGGTCTGCTCGTGACCGGAGCGGCGGCGGCCCTTACGTTGGGCACCGTGAGCTTCGCGAACGCCGCGCCGGACAAGGGCGGAAACGGGGACGGCACCGGCACGGACACCAGGACCGTACGCGGCACCCTGCCCACCGGCTCCCCCGACTACGTCTACCTCCCGGTCGACGTACCGCGCGGCGTCCGCGAGATCCGCGTCTCGTACAGCTACGAGCGGCCCACCGTCCCGGCCGGCACCCAGGGCAACGCGCTCGACATCGGGATCTTCGACGAGCGCGGCACCGCACTGGGCGGGAACGGTTTCCGGGGCTGGTCCGGCGGCGCGCGCACGGAGTTCTTCATCCGCGCCGACGAGGCGACCCCCGGCTATCTGCCGGGCCCGGTGCGGTCCGGGACGTGGCACATCGCGCTGGGCCCGTACACCGTCGCGCCCGAAGGGCTCGCGTACGAGGTCACGATCACCCTCACCTACGGCTCCCCCGGCCGCACCCCGCGCCCGGTCCACCCGCCCGAGCGGGCCAAGGGGCGCGGGCGCGCCTGGTACCGGGGCGACTGCCATCTGCACTCCGTGCACTCGGACGGCAGGCGCACCCCGGCCGAGATCGCGGCGGGCGCGCGGGCCGCCGGGCTGGACTTCATCAACACCAGCGAGCACAACACCTCGTCCTCACACGCCGCGTGGGACGGGCTGTGGGACGACGACCTGCTGATCCTCACGGGTGAGGAGATCACCACCCGTAACGGCCATGTCGTCGCGATCGGCATGGACGCGGGCACGTTCGTGGACTGGCGCTACCGGGCCCGCGACAACCGCTTCGGGCACTACGCGCGCGAGGTGCGGCGCGCGGGCGGGCTGGTCGTGCCCGCGCACCCGCACGCCACCTGCATCGGCTGCAACTGGAAGTTCGGCTTCGGGGACGCCGACGCGGTCGAGGTGTGGAACGGTCCCTTCACCCCGGAGGACGAGGTGGCCCTGGCCTCGTGGGACAACACCCTGGTGTCGGCGGCCCGTTCGGGACGGCCGTGGACCCCGGCGATGGGCAGCAGCGACGCGCACCGCGATCCCGACCCGATCGGCACCCCGCAGACCGTCGTCCTCGCCGACGAGCTGTCCCGCGAGGCGATCCTGGCCGGCATCCGCGCGGGCCGCAGCTACATCGCGGAGTCGGCGGCGGTGTCCGTGACGTTCGGCGCGTCGGGCGGTCGCGGGCAGCACGCGGGCATCGGCGAGCGGTTGCGGGTGGCCGACGACGCCCCGGTGACGGTCCGTCTGGAGGTCACCGGCGCCCCGGCGGGCAGCTCGGCGCGCATCGTCACCGACCAGGGGACGCTGCACACCGTCGCGCTGCCGGAGTCGGGGGCGGGCACGGTGGAGTGGCGTACGACCGCCGAGTACGCGACCTACGTACGCGCGGAGGTACGCCGCCCGCCGGCGTCCCCGGGGTTGCCCGGTCTGCCGGGTCCCTTCGTCGCGCTCACCAACCCGGTGTTCCTGGGCGGCAAGAGCGCGTAGGGCCTGTCTTGTCGACGGGACCGGGCCCCCGCCCCTTTTCCTTGCAGAGGCGGGGGCACCGGCTCACTTCCACGGATCGGTGAACGACCTTCCGGGCACCGGCTTGGCGATCAGCGCGATGGCGATGAAGAAGCCGACCTGTCCGATCGCGTTCACCAGCGTCGCGAGCGCCTTGGCGTCGTAGTGCCCGGCCGCCAGGGCGTACAGCTCGTCGGAGACGCGCTCACCGTCCGCGGACGGCTGGAGCACGGCCTCCACGAGCGCGAACGCGGCGCGCTCGCACCGTCGAAGGACGGCGAGTCCCGCCAGGACACCACCGAGGTGATCCGTTCCCCGGACACCCCGGCCCTGCGCAGGAAGCCCGTGTGCAGGACGGTCAGGTACGTGCTGCCGACGAGTTGGCCGGCGCGCAGGTGGACCAGGCTGATCGTGGTGCGCGGTACGGAGCCGTTGCCGACGGCCCTGAACAGCGCCGCCGACACCTCCGCCAGTTCGGGGACGAGTTCGGACGGGTCCTCGGTCATCCGGGGCCCATCGGGACAGCCGCGGTGATCGAACGTGTCTGCATGGCCGTGTCCTTCGTGTTGTCACGTCGCTGCCACCGCCGCGTTCGCTCCCGCGTCCGGTGGCACTCCCACCGCCCCGACGGATGCCGGCGCGCGGATGTGACCGGCGCGGGCCGCCCGCATCCGGATTTACCCGGAGGGGTCGCGTCCTTTACCGTGTCGAGGGCTTGTGCAGACCCTCGCCCGAGGCTGACGCCGCCACTCCGGACAAGGCAGACTGTCGGGGGCGATACCGGCAGTCCGGCGGGCAGGGAGAGCTATGGACCGTGACAGCGGGCCGCGCGTACCGGAGCAGCGGGCTCCGGCCACACCGAACAGCACGACGACCAGCGTGACGAGCGGCGCGAGGAGCGGCGCCCCGGCGCTGCCCGGCGAGCTGCGTTTCGCCGTACTCGGACCGGTGCGTGCCTGGCGTGGTGGCGAGTCCCTGCCGTCCGGTTCACCTCAGCAGCGCGCGCTGCTCGCCGCCCTCCTCCTGCGCGACGGCCGCACCGCCACCTCCGGTGAGCTGATCGACGGCATCTGGGGCGAGACCCCGCCGCCGCAGGCGCTCGCCACCGTGCGGACGTACGCCTCCCGGCTGCGCAAGGTCCTGTCCCCCGGTGTCCTGGTCAGCGAGTCCGGCGGGTACGCCCTGCTCACCCGGCCGGACGCCCTGGACCTGGGCATGGCGCAGGAGTTGGCCGCCGCCGCCGAGAAGGAGCAGACGGCGGGCAACCGCCATCAGGCCCGGGTGCTGATCAACAAGGCGCTGGGGCTGTGGGACGGCGAACCGCTGGCGTCCGTGCCCGGTCCGTACGCGGAGACCGAGCGGGCGCGGCTCGCCGAGTGGCGCCTGCAACTCGTCGAGGGCCGGCTCGACATCGATCTGGAGCTGGGCCGGCACGCGGAGGCCATCTCCGAACTCACCGCGCTGACCGCCGCGCACCCCCTGCGCGAGCGCCTGCGCGAACTGCTGATGCTGGCCCTCTACCGCAGCGGCCGGCAGGCCGAGGCGCTGGCCGTGTACGCGGACACGCGCCGCCTCCTCGCCGACGAACTGGGCGTGGACCCGCGGCCCGAACTGGCCAGGCTCCAGCAGCGCATTCTCCGGGCGGACGCCGAACTGGCCCGCCCGACGGAGGAGACCGCGCCCGTCGTCACCTTCACCCGGCCCGCCCAACTGCCTGCCACGGTGCCGGACTTCACCGGGCGTGACCTGTTCGTACGGGAGTTGGGCAACAGGCTGGCCGGCGCCGAGGGTTCGGTGATGGCGGTCTCCGCGCTCGCCGGTATCGGCGGCGTGGGCAAGACGACGCTCGCCGTCCATGTCGCGCACGCGGCCCGGCCGCGCTTCCCCGACGGCCAGTTGTACGTGGACCTCCAGGGCGCGGGCGCCCGCTTCGCCGAACCGGAGGCGGTACTCGGCTCGTTCCTGCGGGCGTTCGGCACACCCGACTCGGCGATCCCCGACTCGCTGGACGAGCGCTCCGCGCTGTACCGCTCGGCGCTGGACGGCCGCCGGGTGCTGATCCTGCTCGACAACGCGCGCGACGCCGCGCAGGTACGGCCGCTGCTGCCCGGTACGGAGGGCTGCGCCGCGCTCGTCACGAGCCGTGTGCGGATGGTCGATCTGGAGGGCGCCCATCTGGTCGACCTGGACGTGATGTCACCGGAGGAGGCCCTCCAGCTCTTCACGCGCATAGTCGGTCAGGAGCGCGTGACCTCGGAGCGCGAGGCGGCGCTGGACGTGGTCGCCGCCTGTGGTTTCCTGCCGCTCGCCATCCGGATCGCCGCCTCCCGGCTGGCCTCGCGCCGCACCTGGACGGTCTCGGTCCTGGCGGCGAAGCTCGCCGACGAGCGCCGGCGGCTGGACGAACTCCAGGCGGGCGATCTGGCGGTGAAGGCCACCTTCGAGCTGGGCTACGGGCAGCTGGAGCCCGCGCAGGCCCGCGCGTTCCGGCTGCTGGGGCTGGCCGACGGGCCGGACATCTCGCTGGCGGCCGCCGCCGCCGTACTCGATCTGCCGCCGCACGACACCGAGGATCTGCTGGAGTCCCTGGTGGACACCTCGCTCCTGGAGTCCGCGGCGCCGGGCCGCTACCGGTACCACGATCTGGTCCGGCTCTACGCGCGTGCCTGCGCCGACCGTGACGAGCAGCCGCGCACCGGGATCGACGCGGCGCTCTTCCGGCTGCTGGACTTCTATCTGGCGACGACGGCGCGGGTGTACACCATCGAGCGGCCGGGCGACCGTCTCAAGGACCATCTGGAGCCGACGGAGTACGAGGGCCTGGTCTTCACCGACCGGCACGAGGCGCAGGACTGGCTGTACGCGGAGGCCGACTGTCTGCTGGCGTGCGCCCGGCAGGCGGCGGGCGGGTCGCGGCTGCGGGCCGCCGTCGATCTGCTGTGGGCCGCGCAGGGCCTGGCGGAGTCGGGTGCCAACTCCAAGTCGTACGAGACGGCGGCCCGTTCGGCGCTCGCGGCGGCACGCGCGGCCGGCGACGCCCGTACGGAGGGACGCGCGCGGACCTCGATGACCAACGTCCATCTGGTGGCGGGCCGTTACGAGGAGGCGGACGACGAGGCCCGGCAGGCCGAGGCGCTGGCGCAGTCCGTGCGGGACCCGGCGCCCGTCTACTGGTCGGACAACGACCGGGGCATCATCGCCTTCAACCAAGGCCGCTTCCAGGACGCCGAGAAGCATCTCTTCAGGGCGATGGAGGGCTCCCGCGCCGACGGCAACCGCCCCGGCGAGGCGAGCGCCCTGTGCAACCTCTCGCGCATCCAGCACTATCTGGGCCGTACGTCCCAGGCCGTGGCCCTGGCCGAACAGGGCGTCGAGGTCTACGACAGCATCGGGCACACCCTGCGGCTCTCCAACGCCCGCTTCGCGCTGGGTATCGCGCTCACGAACGCCGGGCGGCACACGGAGGCGCTGGAGCAACTGGCCGAGGCCCTGGAGGGGTTCGAGGCGAACCGGCAGCGGCTGTGGGAGGGCACCACCCATTTCCGCATCTCACAGGCCCATTTCGCGGCCCACCGTGCCGGGGCGGCCGCGCAGCACGCCGAGCAGGCGCTCGCGATCGGCTGCATCGGCGGCGACCGGACGAGGGCCAACGTCCTGATCACGCTGGGCAGGGCGCTGGAGAGTCTGGGGCAGGCGGACCGGGCGCGGGTGTGCTGGCGCGAGGCGCTGGTGCTGCACGAGAGGTCGGGCGCCCCAGAGGCCGACGAGGCACGGGAGTTGCTCGGCGTTCCGCTCAGCGCGGCGTAGGGCCTGTCTTCAAAGTCCCGCCTGGCCCGCGGCGCGTGGGGCGGGTGCCGCCCGGTGGGGAGGGTCGTCCCGCCGGTGCCGGGCGTCCGGCCGGGGTGTCCGATGACTGGTGGGGTGCCCGGCCTGGGCGTTCATCGAATGTTTATGCTCTTTCGGCATGCTCCAGTGCATATTCGATCCGTCGCCTCGGGGGGCAGACGGGTCGCTTGGGACCGTCGCATCCTCGGGGGGTGAGCGGTCCCCCAGGCCTTCTGCCCGGCGACCTCGGGGGAGTATCCGGGCAGAAGGCCGCCTTCGGTCCGACGCAGGAAAACCCCAAGGGGGACGAGATGAGCAGCACCGAGAAGAACCCGGAAGAGACGACACAGGGCGACCACCACTCTCCCGTACCGCCGAAGACGACCACGACGACGCAGGGAGACCACCACTCCCCGGTTCCGCCGAAGAGCGGCGCCACGACGCAGGGTGACCACCACTCCCCCACGCCGCCCAAGTAGTACCGGGCAGCGGTCGCGGCGGCGGGGGAGGGGAGCTGCCGCGACCGCGCTCCAGGGGGAGAGAGAAAGAGACGACGACAGTCGGGGCCGTTCAGGGGGCCCCGCCTGTCGTCGTCTCTCTGTGTGTGCCGGTCAGGCGGACGTGCGGACGACGTTGTCGACCGTGCACTCGCCGCCGGATGCGCCCTCGTCGCCGGACACGTCCACCGCGGTGACCTCGACGGTCTGGGTCCCGCCCGCGGCGACACCGGGAATGCTGCCGAAACCGTTGCCGACGCTCGCGCCGGCCGCGTCGGTGAACTCGACCGTGAACGAGTAGCTGTAGTCCACCGAGCCACTGTTGGTGGCGGTGACCTCGGCGACGAAGCCGCCGGCCACGGTGTCGTACTTGCAGGTGTCGATGGTCAGATCCCGGCCGGCGTCCGCGGAGCTGCCGCCCGTCACGGATCCGCCGGTGGTGGTGGAGCCCGACGATCCGTTGTAGTCGTCATCGTCGTAGTCGCTGTCCGAGTGGCTGCTGCCACCGCTGCCGGAACTGCTGCTGGAGCAGCCACCGCCGCCGGAGCCACGGGCGCCGGTGAGCGCGAAAACGGCGATACCGAAGACGGCTATGGCGCGGACATGGCGAATTTTCACTTCAACCCCCGTTGAAAATGGTGCAGTTGGTCACTGTTTATGCCCTTTTGTCGAGCTCATGTCACCCTAGCAGTGCGCGAGGGGTGCTCGGTTACGGGACCAAATCTGGCGGCCCGTGGTTCCCGGGCGTAGCGTCGGATTTCGGAAGCTGTGCCCCGCGCGCTCGTCCAAGGAGGCCGTCGATGGTCCGCAACATCATCGGGTCGGCCCTCGCCGTCATCGGGGCCGCCGCGGCGGTCGCGAGCCCGTTCCAGGCCTGGTACGACGGCCGTCACGGCCGGGACTACCGCGTCGAGGACCTGTTCAACGGCATCACCGGCACCGGTTCGGACCTGTGGGTCTCGCTTCTGCTCCCGATGGTCTTCGCCGCCCTGGTCACCCTGATCGGGCTGGTGCTGCGCTCACGGCTGCTGGTGGCGCTGGCGGGGCTGGTCGTGCTCGGGTTCACGATCCTGTGGATGGTGCGCCAGGGGCAGGCCGCCGGGAGCCTCTCGCTGACCAGCGACGGCACGGGCCTCGGTCTGGGTGTCGCGGCCGCCCTGGGAGGCGGGGCGCTGCTGCTGATCGCGGCGGCGGTGATGAGCGGGCGGACCCGGCGCAGAGGCGGCCACCGGTACGTGGGCGACCGGAACCGGGACCACGACGACCAGGGATACGGCGGGCACGGGTACGACGGGCACCACGACCCGGAGGTGCGGGACCAGTGGTACGCCGACGACCGGCTGCCGCCCGTACAACCGCCGGTCAACGGCCCGCAGCAGCAGCGCGACGACTGGGAGCCCGAGCCGCGGTCCTGGGACTCCCGGGAGCAGCCGTGGGCCCGGCCCCCGCCGGACGACACGACCCGCCGCCCGTACGGGAATTGATCAGCGGGCGCCCCGGCCCGTGGCCGTGCCCTTTATCGCGTCCAGCGCGTACACGCAGCGGTCCTTGCTGCACGCGTACACCACTCCGCCGCGCGCCACCGGTGAGCCGGTGATCTCACCGCCCGTCGCCAGCTTCCAGCGGAGCTGCCCGCCGCCGGCGTCCAGTGTGTAGAGGACGTGGTCGGCCGAGCCGAAGTGCAGTCTGCCGTCCGCCACGACGGGCGCGCCGACGACCTCGCCGCCCGCGGCGAAGCGCCACTTGGGCGTGCCGGCCACCGCGTCCAGCGTGTAGAGCGCGCTGCCGCTGCCCACGTGCACGTTCCCGGCGGTGACCAGGACCGGTTCGAGTGACTGGCGGGCCTCGGTGGCGATGCGCCAGCGGTCCTTGCCGGTGGTGGCGTCGAGGGCGTACACCGTGCCGAGGTAGTCGGCGAGGTACACGCCACCGCCGGTCACGGCGGGGCCGGGTGCGAAGGCGGGCGGGGAGAGGAAGACGGCGGGCGCCTCGAAGTGCCAGCGCACGTGGCCGGTCGCGATGTCGATGGACAGGACGCGGGTGCCTGCCGAGACGTACACGTATCCGTCCGACGCGGGCACCAGGCGAATCGGTACGCCACCGCAGGACGCGCCGTCGCCGATGGGGTACGACCAGCGCTCGCTGCCGGTGCGCGCGTCGAGCGCCCGGAGGCGGGCGTTCTGCCAGACGTACACCGTGCCGTCGAAGATGGCGGGTCCGGCCTCGGGTGTCTCGAAGTCGGTCTGGGCGCCGGTGACTTCCCACAGCTTCTCGCCGTTGGACGCCTCCCACGCCTGGACGCCGCCGCCGCGCGTACCGGTGACGACGGTGCCCCGGTCGGTCTTCAGCGAGTACACCCAGGCGTCGGTCTGGAGCCGCCAGCGCTCGGTGCCGTCCGAGCCGTCGAGCGCGTAGAGCGTGGGGCCGTCGGAGGCGTGGATACGGCCTCCGGAGACGGCCATGGCCCAGGCCACGTCGCGGGTCTTGAACTGCCGGCGCCCGCTGCCCACGTCCAGCGCGTGGACCTCGAACGATGTGACGTAGAGCAGATCGCCGTCGACGACCGGGGTCCCCCA
>NZ_JAAPBF010000177.1 GCF_022695985.1 Streptomyces sp. NP-1717
CACCACCCTCGGACTCCAGCACACCAACCACCCCCTCCTCGGCGCAGCGATAGACGCGGCCACCGAAGACCGCACCACCACCTTCACCGGCACGCTCTCGCTCCGTACCCACCCCTGGCTCGCCGACCACACCGTCACCGGCACCACCCTGGTACCCGCCGCGCTCTTCCTTGAGCTGGCTTTCCGGGCCGGTGACGAGGTCGGATGCGACACCGTCGATGAGCTGATGCTCAAGGCGCCGCTGGTGCTGCACGGGACGGAGACGGTGCGCCTCCAGGTGGTCGTGGAGAAGGCGGACGACGCCGGGCGCTGCGCGCTGACCGTGTTCTCCCGGTCCAAGGACGCCGACGAGTGGACGCGGCATGCGGAGGGTGTGCTCGGGACGGGCGCCGACGCCGTGACCGGCGCCGGGTTCGCCTGGCCGCCGGCCGGTGGCCAGGACGCCGAGCGGATTCCGGCGGAGGAGTTCTACGCCGATCTGGCCGAGCGGGGCTATGCGTACGGGGACGCCTTCCGCGGTGTGCGCGAGTTGTGGCGCGACGGCGAGGTGATCAGCGCCGAGGTCGTGCTGCCGGAGTCCGTACGTGCGGACGCCGAGCGGTTCGGTATGCATCCGGCGCTGCTGGACGCCGTTCTGCACACGGCACTCGGGGGCGCCGCCGGCGGTGTCCTGGTGCCGTTCGTGCTCTCGGGTGTGACCCTCGGCCGGAGCGGGGGGTCGGTCGTCCGCGTACGTGTGACGCCGACCGGTGAGGACGCGGTGCGCGTCGACGTGGCCGACCCGGCCGGCCAGTCGGTACTGACCGTGGCCTCGCTGGTGCTGCGGCCCGCCATGGGCCTGGAGGCCGCGCGGGCCGCCGCGACGGCGGATCTCCCGTACGCCGTGGAGTGGATGTCCGGTCGTCTCGCTGCCACCGCCTCCACAGGGGAGGCAACTCCCGTGTGCGCGGTGCTCGGTGACGAATCCCGGGGGCTGACGAAGGCGCTGGGAGCCGTGGGTGTTCGAGTGGTCGCTGCGACCGGCGACGACGACCCCGAGTTCGTCCTGCTCCCGGTCGGAGCCCCGGCCGACACTCCTGCCGACACCCCCACCGACACCCCGGCCGGCGGTGTCCCCGCCGCCGTACGACAGGTGACGGGTGAGGTGCTCGCCGAGCTTCAGCGGTGGCTGGCGGAGGATCAGCGGCGGGACCGGGCCCCGGGGGAGCGGTTGGTGATCGTCACACACGGCGCCGTGACCACCGGTACCGGCGGCGAGTCCGCCGATCTGCCGGCCGCCGCGGTGTGGGGTCTGGTCCGCAGCGCGGTCACCGAGAACCCCGGCCGTTTCCTGCTGGTCGACCTCGACGGTCACGAGGACTCCCTCTCCGCGCTCGTCCCGGCGCTGCGCGCCGCCGTACGGCACGGTGAACCGCAGTTCGCCGTCCGGGAAGGCACCGTGCTGGTGCCCAGGCTCGCGCGGCCGACCGGGCCCGGCGCCGCTCTCGTACCGCCGTCGCACACCGGCTGGCGACTGGAGACGACCAGTCCCGGCACGCTGGAGCAGCTCGCCTTCATCCCCACCCCGCATGCCGACGTCCCCCTGGCCACCGGTGAGATCCGGGTCGCGATCCGCGCCGCCGGAATGAACTTCCGGGACGTGCTGATCTCACTCGGCATGTATCCGGGTGCGGCGATCATGGGCAGCGAGGGCGCGGGCGTGGTCCTGGAGGTCGGCCCGGGGGTCACGGACCTCGGCGTGGGCGACCAGGTGATGGGGCTCTTCCTCGACGGTGCCTTCGGACCGGTGTCGGTGACGGACCGGCGGATGGTCGTCCGGATGCCGTCCGGCTGGTCGTACGAGGAAGCCGCGGCGATTCCCGTCGTCTTCCTGACCGCGTACTTCGGCCTGGTGGACCTGGCAGGCGTACGGCCGGGGGAGAAGCTGCTCGTCCACGCGGCGACGGGTGGCGTCGGCATGGCGGCGATCCAGCTCGCCCGCCATTGGGGGCTGGAGGTGTTCGGCACCGCGAGCCCGGCCAAGCAGGAGCTGCTGCGGTCCCTCGGCGTGGACGCCGGACACGCGGCGTCCTCGCGCGACCTGGACTTCGAGGAACGGTTCCGGAAGACGACGGGCGGCAAGGGCGTCGACGTCGTACTGAACTCCCTGGCACGGGAGTTCGTCGACGCCTCGCTGGAACTGCTGTCCCCCGGGGGCAGGTTCCTGGAGATGGGCAAGACCGACATCCGAGGGGTGGACGAACTGGCCGAGCGGTGGCCCGGCATCCGGTACGACGCCTACGACCTGCGCGAGGTCGACCCCGACCGGATCGCCGAGATGCTCGCCGATCTGCGCGAGCTGTTCGAGAGCGGTGTCCTGACCCCGCTGCCGGTCCAGCCGTGGGACGTGCGCGAGGCCCCCGAGGCGTTCCGCTTCATGAGCCAGGCCCGCCACACCGGCAAGATGGTCCTGACGGTGCCGCGCGCGCCCGACCCGGAGGGGACCGTACTGATCACCGGCGGTGTCGGGGTGCTGGGCGGACTGCTCGCCCGGCATCTGATCACCACTCACGGTGTGCGGCACCTGATGCTGACGAGCCGCCGTGGGCCGGCGGCCGAGGGCGCCGAAGAACTGCGCGCGGAACTGACCGCGATGGGCGCCGAGGTGACGGTGGCGGCCTGTGACGCGGCGGACCGCGAGGCCCTCGCCGAGCTGCTGACCACCGTCCCGTCCGACCGGCCGCTGACAGCCGTCGTGCACGCGGCGGGCATCGTGGACGACGCGCTGCTCGGCGCTCTGGACACCGGCCGGCTGGACCGCGTCCTGCGGCCCAAGGTCGACGCGGCGCTGAATCTGCACGAGCTGACGCGGGACGCCGACCTGGCCGCCTTCGTCCTGTTCTCGTCGGCCGCCGGTGTCTTCGGTACTCCGGGGCAGGCGAACTACGCGGCGGCCAACGCCTTCCTCGACGCCCTCGCCGGGCTCCGCAGGGCCGAGGGCCTGCCCGCCACGTCGCTCGCCTGGGGCTACTGGGCCCAGACCAGCGGTATGACGGCCCATATGGGGCAGGCGGACATCGCGCGCCTGTCCCGGCAGGGCATCGCCCCGCTCGCCGCCGACGCGGGGCTCGCGATGTTCGACGCCGCGCTGCGCACGCCCTACGCGCAGCTCGTCCCCGTCGCGCTCGACCTTCCGGCGCTGCGCGGCCAGGCGGAGAGCGGTGAACTCCCGGCGCTGCTCAGCGGGTTGGTACGTGTCGCCGTACGCAGGGCAGCCGCGGCGGGCGAGACGGCGCGCGGTGACGGCCAGTCGCTCGCCGACCGGCTGCGCCCCCTGCCCGAGGTCCGCCGGCTGGAGGAACTGCTCGCCGTGGTGCGTGGCAACACCGCCGTCGTCCTCGGCCACGGCTCGGCCGAGGGGCTGGAAGCCGACCGTACGTTCAAGGAGTTCGGCTTCGACTCGCTGACCGCGGTGGAACTGCGCAACCGACTGAACGCGGCCACCGGCCTGCGCCTGGCGGCTACCTTGATCTTCGACTACCCGACGCCCCAGGCGCTCGCCGCGCATCTGCGCGAGGAGTTGGGACTCGAAGGAGCCGAGGCCGAGCCGTCCGTCCTGGGAGAGCTGAAGCGACTGGAAGCGGCTCTGGTCGTACGGCCGGACGCCGGGACCCGCGCCGAGGTGGAGACGCGGCTGCGGACACTGCTGCGGCGGCTGGACGAGGAAGAGGCGTCGCAGCGCACATCGGGTCTGGACGACGCGACCGATGACGAGATGTTCGCCCTGATCGAGCAGGAACTCGGCCTGGAGTGAGCGGCGGGGTGCCGCCCGCACCGTCTGTGTGCGGGCGGCACACCTGAGCGCGAACGCCTGAGCGCGAAACGCTGAACCGTCGAACGCTGGACCGCGAAACGCCGGAGCCGCCGGGGATCTCCCCGGCGGCTCCGGCGTTCGTGCCCGCCCGGCGTCAGCGGCGCAGCTCGTACCGTGACTCGGCGGCCGTCATCGAGTTGATGACCCACGACAGGGTGCCGCTCATGCCCGCCCACGGGCCGTCCCAGCAGGCGGCCTGGATGGTGGTGCGGCCCCCGGAGAGCTGGGCCTCCATCTCGGTGTAGCCGAAGGCGAACAGCTTGTTGCCCTGCACGGTGGAGGTGACGAGCGAGACCGTGAAGTGGTGCCCGGTCTCCGGGTCCTTGCGGATGATCCGCAGCCGCCCGGTGTCCGCCCCGATCTCCTCACGGTCGGAGTTGTAGATCTTCTCCGTGACCAGGACGAGGTCCCCGACGCTCGGCCCGTCCGGGCTCAGCGGTGTGTACTCGCGGTCGGCCACTTCCTGGATCACCTTGTCCAGGAGCATGAGTTCGCCGCGCTCGTCCGGCGCGTCCGGGGCCGCGATCTCCGCGAGCGGACGGGGTACGGCCGCCGCGACCGCCCGCGCGGTGGAGCGGGCCAGCACGGCGAGATCGGGCAGCCGGGTGTCGTCCGCCGAGTAGTCGGCGTCGATGATCTGGCGCCACGAACCGACGAGCGCGTCGATGACGGGGTTGTAGGTCAGCGGGGTCGTCGGATCGATGGAAGTGGTCATGCGGGACGTTTCCTTCTGTCGGGCGGACGTACTCCTGCGGGCTGCGCGGAGACGGGACGGGAGGCCGGTGACGCGGCGTGCGACCGGTGACGCGGCATGAGACGAACGGGCGCGGCAGGCGGATGCGGCTCAGACGGCGGCCGGCAGCTCCAGCGCGTACCCCGATCTGATCCATTTGCTGGCCTCGATGCTGATGCCCACCGCCCGGTCACCGGGGCGCAGCCGGGGCAGCAGGAGTTCGAGCTGGAAGTACGGGATCGCGTTGCCCGTGTTGCCGATCTCCGTCACCCGGCTGACGGGTTCGGCACCGGGCAGGGCGAGATGGGAGAGCGTACGGTCGGTCATCCGCGCCGAGAGCTGCGGCGGCAGGATGTACCGCACCCGCTCGACATCCCAACTCAGCTCGTGCAGAAGGTGTTTGAGGGCATCGGCCGCCATCGGTGCCGCCGTGGTCTCGATCGCCTTGAAGTCCTCCGACGCGGGCACACCGTCCTCGCCGGAGACCGCGCGGCCGAACCAGTAGACGGTCTGCCCCGGAGCGCGGCCCGCGCCGACGAGCCGCGAGTGCACATGTCTGAGGACAGGACGACCCTCGGCGGGCGACGTGCCGAGTACGGCGGCGCCGACCCCGTCCCCGAAGATCAGCCCGTTGACCTGTACCTCCAGCGGCACGCTCGCCGCGTCGACGTCCGGGCTGGTGTGCTTGGCGCTGGTGTCGCCGCCGAGGACGAGCGCCGTGCGGTGAACCCCGCCGCGCAGCAGATCCTGCGTGATCTCCAATGCCTGGACGGCGCCGGTGCACCCGGACTGGAGCTGGTAGACGGGCACCCCGGCGATGCCGATACGGCCGGCGATGCGGCTGACGGTGGAGGGGGCCAGATGGTCCGGCGTGGCCGTACTCATCACCACGACGTCGATGTCACCGGCCGCCACCCCCGCGTCCGCCAGCGCCCCGCGCGCGGCGATCTCCCCGAGATCGGTGAGGCTGTGACTGGTCTTGCCCGTGGCGAGGTCGACCGCCAGGTGCCGGCTGCGCGTCCCGATGTACTCGTCCACCCACTGCCGCCACACCGTCGGCATTCCGTAGTGCGCGGCGATGTCCTCGTTGGTGACCGGGGGACCCGGCAGAGCCGTGCCCACCCCGTGGACGAACACCTGGGCATCGTTGAGGGGGACACCCATTGCGAAGACCTCCCGGCTGACGTACCGCGGAATAACGGAGAGAAAGGGCGGCACGCCGAATACAGAGCGCGCCGAATATCATGCTGATCGGTCACGCTAAAGCCACGCTTGTACCCCGTTAACATCCGTGCTCCCCAAGCCTTTCGGGACTGTCTGCCTGTTCGTCACGCGACTTATGCTGCGAACGGTCCGGGCTTCGGCGACGGGGGAATTCGTCAACCGTCGCTCCCCACCGTCGCATCGTAAATTCGGTACGGAGTGAGAAGATGGCAGAAGAAACCACCCCTGGCACACCGGGAGCCGAGTCGCCCGGTCCCGTCGCGGCCCTGATGGGCCAACTCGCGATGGCGCGGGCCTTCAAGAGCGTCGTCTTCGACGAGAACACGAAGACGTGGCAGGTGGTGCGCTACGACGAGGCCGTGCAAGTGCTCACCGACGCCTCGACGTTCTCCGCCCAGCTCGACCGCGTGATGCCGCTGGGCACCGTCAACCGCGGCAACCTCGGCTTCATGGACCCGCCGGAGCACAACCAGGCCCGCGCCCTCGTCGGCCAGGCCTTCACCCCGCGCACCGTCCAGGAACTCGGGGCCAGGATGGAGACCGTCACCGAGGAACTCCTCACCGGTCTCGCGGGCCGCGGCGAGTTCGACCTCATCGCCGACTTCGCCTACACGCTGCCCGTCATCACCATCGCCGAACTCCTCGGCGTACCGGCCGAGGACCGCGCCCTGTTCCACAAGTGGGCCCAGGCGCGTGCCTCCACGACGAGCGCGGTGACCGACGTCCTGAAGGACGAGAAGGTCATGGGCGCCCTGCGCGAACAGACCGAGTACTTCAGCGAGCACGCCAGGGCGCGGCGCAAGAACCCCGGCGACGACCTCCTCAGCCAGCTCACCCAGGCCGAACTCGACGGTGACCGGCTGGACGAGGAGGAGATCGCCAACTTCGCCGGGCTGCTCCTGATGGCCGGGCACGTCACCGCCACCTCGGTCATCGCCAGCGCCGTACTGGCGCTGGACGACCACCCCGACCAGGCGGCGGCGCTGCGCGCGGACCCCGCCCTGCTGCCCGGCGCGATCGAGGAGACCATCCGCTACTACCCGCCGCTCAGCCAGGCCTTCCGGGTCACCACGCGAGAGGTGGAGCTGGGCGGGGAGACGATCCCCGAGGGGCAGATCGTCGTGGCGTGGATGCTCTCCGCCAACCACGACGAACTGCGGTTCACCGACCCGCAGAAGTTCGACATCCGCCGGGACCCGAACCCGCACATCGGCTTCAGCCGGGGCGTCCACTTCTGCCTGGGTGCCGCGCTGGCCCGGCTGGAGATCCGGATCGCGCTGGAAGGGCTGTACAAGCACTTCCCGGACCTCAAGGTCCTGCCGGGCATGGAGTGGCACGACAACCTGCGGCTCATCGGACCCCGCTACCTGCCGGTCTCCACCGGCGCCTGACGCCGGCCGCGCGCGATCCGCGTCCCGCCCCCAAGGGCCCGACGCGGATCAGCCGCGCCCGAAACCGGGCCACCGCCGAGCCCTCCGCGGCGGTGCCAGGGCGGCGCCCAGCCGGGTCGGCAAGAGCGGACCTAGTGGGCCTTTAGGGGCGCTGATGAGCATGACTGCTCACGTACGACGTGCCGAGGAGCTGAGGAGACCAGCGGGATGGCCAACGAGGAAAAGCTCCTGGACTACCTCAAGTGGGTCACCGCCGACCTGCACGAGACCCGCCGGCGGCTCGCCGACGCCGAGGCCGGGCGCCACGAGCCCGTCGCGATCATCGGAATGGGCTGCCGCTTCCCCGGAGGTGTCCGCTCCCCCGAGGACCTGTGGCGGCTGGTCTCCACCGGCGGCGACGCCGTCTCCCGCTTCCCCCGCGACCGGGGCTGGGACGTCGAGGGGCTTTACGACCCCGACCCCGACCGGCCCGGCCACACGTACGTGAAGGAGGGCGGCTTCCTCTACGACGCCGCCCACTTCGACCCCGAAGCGTTCGACATGACACCCCGCGAAGCCGCGGCCACCGACCCCCAGCACCGACTGCTGCTGGAGACCGCCTGGGAGACCTTCGAGAACGCGGGCATCGACCCCCTGTCCCTGCGCGGAACCGACACCGGCACCTTCGCCGGCGTCATGTACAGCGACTACGCCACCCAGGTCGGCAAGGCACTCGAAGGGTACGAAGGGCACATCAGCATCGGCAGCGCGCCGAGCATCGCCTCCGGCCGCGTCGCCTACTCCTTCGGGCTCGAAGGCCCCGCCGTCACCGTCGACACCGCCTGCTCCTCATCCCTGGTGGCCCTCCACCTCGCCGCCCAGGCCCTGCGCAACGGGGAGTGCTCCCTCGCGCTGGCCGGCGGCGCCACCGTCATGTGCGGCCCCGGCATCTTCGTGGAGTTCAGCCGGCAGCAGGGGCTGGCGCCCAACGGCCGGTGCAAGCCGTTCGCCGCCGCCGCCGACGGCACCGGCTGGGCCGAGGGCTCCGCACTGCTCCTGGTGGAGCGGCTCAGCGACGCCCGGCGCAACGGGCACCAGGTCCTCGCGGTGCTGCGCGGCTCGGCCGTCAACCAGGACGGTGCCTCCAACGGTCTCACCGCCCCGAACGGGCCCTCGCAGCAGCGCGTCATCCGCCGGGCCCTCTCCCACGCCGGCCTGTCGGCGGCGGACGTCGACGTCGTCGAGGCCCACGGCACCGGGACCACCCTCGGCGACCCCATCGAAGCCCAGGCCATCCTCGCCACCTACGGCCAAGGCCGCCCGGACGGACAGCCGTTGCGGCTCGGCTCCGTCAAGTCCAACCTCGGCCACACCCAGGCCGCCGCCGGCGCGGCGGGCCTGATGAAGATGATCCTGTCGATGCGCCACGGCGTGCTGCCCCGCAGTCTCCACATCGACGCGCCCACCCCGCACGTCGACTGGTCGGCGGGTTCCGTGGAACTCCTCACGGAGAACACCCCCTGGCCGGCCGGCGGCGAGCAGCCGCGCCGGGCCGGGGTGTCCTCGTTCGGTATGAGCGGCACCAACGCGCACGTCGTCATCGAGGAGCCGCCCGCCCCCGTGGCGCCGCCAGCCGCACCCGCGCGCCGGGCGGGCCCCGTGACGCTGCGGCTCTCCGGACACTCCCCGGCCGCCCTGCGCGCCCAGGCCGACCGCACCCACCGCCATCTGACGGACCACCCGGACCTCGACCTGCCGGACGTGGCGCACACGCTCGCCACCGCACGGGCCACGCTCGACCACCGGGGCTCCGCCGTCGGCGACACGCGCGACGACGTCCTCGCCGCCCTGCGGGGGATCGCCGACGGGTCGCCGGCCGCCGTGACCGGACGCGCCGTCGCCGGACGACTCGCCGTCCTGTTCACCGGGCAGGGCTCGCAGCGTCCCGGCATGGGCCGCGAGCTGTACGCCCGGTTCCCGGTCTTCGCCGAAGCGTTCGACGCCGTCTGCGCCGGACTCGACCCGCACCTGGACCGGCCGCTGCGCGACCTCGTACTCGCCGGGCCGGGCACCGCAGCGGCCGACGACGCGGCCGCACTCCTGGACCGTACGCAGTACACCCAGCCGGCCCTGTTCGCCCTGGAAGTGGCGCTCTACCGGCTGGCCGAGTCCTTCGGCGTCCGCCCCGACTACCTGATCGGGCACTCGCTGGGCGAACTGACGGCCGTCCATGTCGCCGGCATGCTGGACCTCCCGGACGCCTGCGCCTTCGTCGCCGCCCGCGGGCGGCTCATGCAGGCCCTGCCCGAGGGCGGGGCCATGGCCGCGCTCCAGGTGGCCGAGGACCAGATTCTGCCCATGATCACCGACCGGGCGCACCAGGTCGGCATCGCGTCCGTCAACAGCCCCGACTCCACGGTGATTTCGGGGGAGCGCGGCGCCGTCGAGGAGATCACCGCCTTCTGGGAGGTGTGGGGCCACAACACCAAGCGGCTCCGGGTCAGCCACGCGTTCCACTCACCGCTGCTGGAACCGATGCTGGACGAGCTCACCGGGATCGTCTCCGGTCTGACGTTCCGGCCGGCGACGATCCCCGTCGTCTCCAACCTCACCGGGAAGGTCCTCGGCACCGAGGAAGCCGCATCCCCGCGCTACTGGGCCGATCACGTCCGGCACACCGTACGGTTCGCCGACTCCATCGCCCACCTCGCCCAGCAGGACGTACGGTTCTACCTCGAACTCGGCCCCGACGGCACCCTCACCGGGCTCACCTACGACTGTCTGACCAGCGGGGCAGCACCGAGCCCTGAAGCCGCCGTACTCGCCGCCGCCCTGCGGCCCGGCGAACCCGAGGCCATCACCTTCGTGACCGCCCTGTCCCGGCTGCACGCGAGCGGCGCCACGATCGCTCCCGACGCCGCCGACGACCGCCCCCCGGGCGGCTCCCTCGTACCACTGCCGACCTACGCCTTCCAGCGGCGCCGGCTCTGGGTCGACCCGCCGCCGGGACCGAAGCCCCGGGCGCTCTCCGCGGGCGACACCCCCTTCTGGGCGGCCGTCGAGAACGGGGACCTCGACCAACTCGCCGCCACCGTGCACGCCGACGACGAGCAGCGGGCCGCGCTCGCCGCCCTGCTCCCCGTCCTCACCGGCTGGCGGCGCGCCCAGGACGGCCGCTACCGGCTGCGCTGGGACCCGGTCCCGGACCCCGTGTCCGACGCGGGAGCCCACACCGTCCCCGGCAACTGGCTCGCCGTGCTCCCCCCGGCGCTCGCCGAATCGGACAACGCCGACGCACTCACCGCGATCACCGGTGCGCTCACCGCCCACGGGCACCGTGTGGTCGCCTTCGTCGCCGACCCGGACGGCGAACCCTCACCGGCCGAACTCCTGCGCGCACAACTCGGCGCCGGCGCCCCGGACGGCACGCCCTTCACCGGCGTACTGTCCCTCCTCGCCCTGGACGAGCGTCCTCACCACGACCACCCGGCGGTGTCCGCCGGCACGGCCCTCACCGCCGCACTCGTCCAGGCAGTGGCGGGCGCGGCGCGCCCCGTACCGGTCTGGGGACTCACACGCGGCGCCGTCGCCGTCGAGGCGTCGGACGGCACCCGGCCCGAACAGGCCCCCGTCTGGGCCGTGTTGCAGGCCGCAGCGGCCGAACTCCCCACATGGTCCGGCGGTCTGATCGACCTGCCCGACACACTCGACGACGACGCCGGGCGCCGGCTGGCCGCCTTCCTGCGCGGCAGCGCCGAGGAGCAGGTCGCCCTGCGACCCACCGGGCTCCTGGCCCGCCGGCTGAGCCCGCTGCCGCCGGACGGGACCGACCTCTGGCAGCCCGGCGGAACGGTGCTCGTCACCGGCACCGACACCCCGTACGGCGCGCACGCCGCCCGGTGGCTCGCCGCACACGGCGCCGAACACCTCGTCCTCCTCGCGGCCGAGGCGCCAACAGGGCTGGCCGAGACGGGAGTCGGGCTGACCCTGTGGCCGTACGACCCCACCGACCCGGACGCCGACGCCGACGCGGACATGGACGCGCACGCGGACAACGGCACCGGCCCCGACGGGCTCGCCGCGCTCCTGGCGGACACACCGATCACCGCCGTCGTCCACACCACCGGCGCCGCCCACACCGACCCCCGCACCGCCCTGATCACCGCCCGCCGCCTCGACCGCCTCACCCGCGACCGGGACCTCGCCGCCTTCGTCGTCTTCTCCGACCTCTCCGGCACCCTCGGACTGCCCGGCACCGGCGCCCAGGCCCCGCTCCGCGCCCGCCTCGAAGCACTCACCGACGCCCGGCGGGCCGCCGGACTCCCCGCCGCGACCGTCTCCTTCGGACCGCTCACCGACGAGCCGCACCTCGCTCCGTACGGCGTGCGCCCCCTCGCGCTGAAGCCCGCGATGGACGTACTCGGCCGGATCCCCGCCCGCGGCGCGGCCACCACCGTCGTCGCCGACATCGACTGGGCACGGTTCACCGCCGAACCGAACAACGCCCCCCTGGCGCTGCTGCGTGAGATCCCCGGCGCCCGCACCGCCGCCGCACACGACGGCGCCGGCCCGGCCGGAGCCGACCGCGAAGCGGAGGGCGAGCGGCTGCGCGCCCGGCTCGCCACCGCGTCGAACGACGAGGAGGCGCGGGCCGTGCTGCTCGACCTCGTACGGGACTGCGCCGCCGACATCCTCGGCCACCACTCCGGCGGCCAGGTCGGCCCCGAGGACAACCTCGCCGAGATCGGCTTCTCGTCCTTCTCCGCCCTCCAGTTGTGCACACGGCTCAACGCCGCCACCCAACTGACCATGCCCACCGTCGTCGTCTACGACCATCCGACTCCGGCCGGTCTGGCCCTGCACATACACGGCCGGCTCGCCGCGACCGCACATCCCGCACGCTGACCGCCCACCGCGGCACGTGGAAGAACCCGGAATGGAGATTCCTTTGACTGGCACCGTCGTCATAGCGGGAGCAGGCCCGGTCGGCCTGTTCCTCGCCAGCGAGCTGCGGCTGGCAGGGGTGGAAGCCGTCGTCCTCGAACGCTCACCGAAGGCGAACGAGCACACCGTCGGCGGCACCCTCCACGCCCGCACCGCCGACCTGTTCGACCAGCGCGGCATCATGGACACCCTGCGCGCCGGGAACCCCCCGCTGTGGCCGCGACTGCACTTCGCCAGCTACTGGCTGGACCTCGCGCCCCACATGGAGGACGAGTACTCCCTCCTGCTGCCGCAGCAGTACACCGAGGAGATGCTCGAAGCCCACGCCACGAAGCTCGGCGCGGACATCCGGCGCGGCCACACCTGCGTCAGCCTCACCCAGGACGCCGACGGCGTCACCGTCGGGGTACGCGCCGACAGCGGCGACTACGAACTGCGCGGCGCCTTCCTCGTCGGCTGCGACGGCGGTGACAGCACCGTTCGCGAACTCGCCGGATTCCCCGTCCAGGAGAGCGGCCCGCGCTGGTACGGCCTCCTCGCCGACGTCGCGTCCATCGAGGGCGACTGGCACCCCGGCAACTACCCCGGAGGCCAGTTCGCCGTCATCAGGTCGCCGCACGAGGGCGGCCCCTCGCGCATCATGACGCTGGAGTTCAACGAGACGACCCAGCCGCCGCCCGCCGACGAGCCCGTCAGCGTCGAAGAGGTCATCGCCGCCACCGAACGGATCACCGGACGCACCCCCGTCGTCGGCGACGTCCAGTGGATCCACCGCTACACCAACACCACCCGCGAGGCCGAGAACTACCGGCAGGGCCGCGTCTTCGTCGCCGGCGACGCCGCACACCTGCACGTCGCCTTCGCCGGCCACGGCCTCAGCACCGGCCTGCACGACGCCGCCAACCTCGGCTGGAAGCTCGCCGCCGTCCTCGACGGACGAGCCCCGGACACCCTCCTCGACACCTACGACGAGGAGAGGCGACCGGTCGGCCACCGGGCCTGCGTCTTCACCCAGTCGCAGATGGCCCTCCTCACCCAGGGCCAGCAACTCGACGTACTGCGGCAGCTCTTCACCGACCTGGTCAAGCTGCCCGAGGTCAACCACCACCTCATCACCACGGTGACCGACGTCCGCTACGCCCTCGACGGCGCCGAGAAGGAGGACACCCATCCCCTGCTCGGCCGGCCCCTTCCGAACCAGCTCGTGAAGGGACCCGACGGAGAGCCCACCGCCGTCGCCGAAGCGCTCCGCGCGGGCCGCGGCGTCCTGATCGACCTCACCGACGGCGCCGACGCGCTGCCCGACACCTCCGGCCGCCAGGGCCACCTCGACCGCGTCTCCCGCGGCCCGGCCGAAACCGTGGACGCCACAGCGCTGCTCGTACGCCCCGACGGCTTCGTCGCCTGGGCCGCGACCGCCGAAACCGGCAACGACGGCCTGGAGCCCGCGCTGCGCCGCTGGTTCGGCGACACCGCCTGACACGGACGGGGAACAACGAAGGGGTGCCCCGGGCGTCGGTCACGACACCCGGGGCACCCCTCACACGTTGCCCGACCCGCGGTTCGTACGACTCACACGGTCGCCGACCCACCCGCACGTCAACGAACGGCGACCCGCGCCGGCCCACGCAGCAGACCCAGCTCGGCCCCGCTCAACCGCGGCTGCGGCAGCGGCTTCGCACCCGAGGACGCCGCCGCACGCACCGCGTCGAGCACCCCCGCGTCCTCCAGCCCCGCCAGCGGCTCCGACATCGACATCACCCCGGTCATCGCCGCGTTCACCCCGGCGTCCCGCGAAGCGGCGGCCTGCAGCAGATCCGCGAACCGCGCCCGCGCCTCCGCCCGCGCCCCCAACTCCGCGTCGGAAGACACGATCCGGCACTCGGGGAACCGTACGTCCTGCGACGTCGCCCACAGCCACGGATCGTCCACCGCCGCGCTGATCGCCCCCACCGTCTCGCGCGCACGCTCAGGCCGCACCCCGTACGCCGCCAGCTCGTCCCGCAGCACCTCGGCGCCACGCGCCGCCGCCGTCATACCGTGCCCGTACGCGGGGTTGAGCGCCGACAGCGCGTCCCCCAGCACCAGCAACCCCGCCGGCCAGGACGGCATCCGCTCGTACCGCAACCGCCGGTTACGCGTACTGCGCGTACTGCGCGGCTCCGTCAGCGGCTCGGCCGCGGCGACCATACGCGCCACCAGCGGATGCCGCAGGCTCCGGGCGAACGCCGCGAAACCCGCCGCGTCGGCCGGCGGACGCGTACCCCGGCTGCCGGACAGCGACACCATCCACCGATCACCCTCGATCGGCACCACCAGACCGTTGCGTGCCGGCTTCGCCACCCGGTGGTCCGCGTACAGACTCACCACTGGGAAGACCCCCGCCGCGCCCTCGGGCGCCCGGAAGACCCGTGTGGTGTACGTCAGCCCGGAGTCCACCGTCTCCTCCTCGGCCGCCGGCAGACCGAACCCCGTCAGCCAGCCGCTCAGCCCCGAGCCACGCCCCGTCGCGTCCACCACGACATCAGCCGCCAGCAGCCGCTCCGCGCCCCCCTCGGCGTCCCGCGCCCGTACCCGAACTCCGCTCACGGCGCCCGCGTCACCGGCCAGACCCGCCGCCACCGTGCCCTCCAGCACCGACACGTTCGGCAGCGCGAGCACACCACCACGCAGCACCCACTCCAGCAGCGCCCGGCTGCACGTGAGCATGTACTGCGACTCGGGGAACCGCTCGC
>NZ_JAAPBF010000178.1 GCF_022695985.1 Streptomyces sp. NP-1717
CGACCGGCTGGTCCATGGAGGAGCGGCTGTACAACCAGGTGTGGGGCATGTTCGAGGACCTGGCCCGCGCCACCGCCGCCTACCGCAGCGCCGTCGACTTCGCCGAGTCCCGCATGGACCAGGAGCTCGACCGAGTCCTGTCCGACCCGCGCAGCCGCATAGGCGGTACCGGCGACGCAGCGCGCGAGGCCGCCCGCGCCAAGCGCGACCGGCTCACCGACCAGGCGCGCGAGGCCCTCGACCGGGACCTCGGCCAGCTGGCCGCCGAGTCCGGGGTCGTCGAGCCCGCGCTGCCGCCCGCGTACGCCCGCTGGGACAACCCCGTGTGGCACGCCTACCGCGTCCCGATGGACAACCCGATGGCGCTGCGCCTCGGTGATCTGCATCTGCCCGAGCGCACCGACCTGCGCATCCCCATGCTGGTCAGGCTCCCCCTGGAGCGCGGCCTGTGGATCGACAGCGGCCGGTCGGGCTCGGAGGCCGCCCTGATGCTGGACGAGGGCCAGCTGCGCGGGCTCGCGATGGACAACGCGGTCTCTCACGCCGCGCGGCTTCTCGCGGCGTACCCGCCGGGCGAGTTCACCGTCCATGTGATCGACGCCGCGGGCTCGGCCGCCGGCTCCCTCGCCCCCCTGGTCGCCGCGGGCGTGCTGAACCAGCCGCCGGCGAGCGGCGCCGGTGGAGTCGCCGCCGTTCTCGCGCAGCTCACCCAGCGCGTGGACCTGGTGCAGATGGCGATCAGGGGCGGCGCGGCCGACTCACTGCCGCCCGGCCTCGACACCGCCGAGCAACTGCTCATCGTCAACGACTTCCCCCACGGGTTCGACGACCGCGCGGTCACCCAGCTGCGCTATCTCGCCGACGAGGGCCCGGCCGTCGGGGTCCATCTGATGATGGTCGCCGACCGGGAGGACGCCACCGCGTACGGCCCCGTGCTCGACCCGCTCTGGCGCTCGCTGCTGCGCATCACGCCGGTCGCCGACGACCACCTCGCCGACCCCTGGGTGGGGCACGCGTGGACGTTCGAGCCGCTGACGATGCCGCCGGGCAGCCAGATACTGCGGCGGGTGCTCGAACAGGTCGCCGAGGCGCGCCGGGCCTGGCGCCGCTGACCGCGCCGGACCCCGCTCCCCGCGCGTACCACCTGAACGGCGTCCGCCCTACCCCCTTGGCGTCCGCCTGACCTCGCCTTTTACTCCCTCTTGGGATTTCCTGTACTCTACATTGAACGGAGGGGAGTACTCCCACACCGCGACGTACCCGTCAATACGGACCGCCATCGGTCCCGGGGCGTCGGCCCGCGCGGACGAACCCCCGGGTGGAAGAGACCTCCGGCAGCGACGACGCTGATCAGTAGCCGTACGAAGCCGGAGGCACAGTGGACGTTTCATGGACCCTGTGGGTGCTGACCATTCTTGGTCTGTGTGCCCTGATCGCGGTCGACTTCTTCATCGGGCGCAAGCCCCATGACGTGTCGATCAAGGAAGCCGGAACCTGGACGATCGTCTGGATCGTCCTCGCCGTGCTGTTCGGCATCGGCCTGCTGGTGTTCGGCAACAGCCAGGCATCGGGCGAGTTCTTCGCCGGATTCATCACCGAGAAGTCGCTCAGCGTCGACAACCTCTTCGTCTTCGTCCTGATCATGGCGAAGTTCTCGGTGCCCTCACACCTCCAGCAGCGGGTGCTGCTCGTCGGTGTGCTCATCGCCCTCGTCCTGCGGGCCATCTTCATCGCGGCGGGCGCGGCGATCATCGCCAGCTTCTCGTGGGTGTTCTACATCTTCGGCGCGTTCCTGATCTACACCGCCTGGAAGCTCATCCAGGAGGCGCGCTCCGACGAGGAGGAGGACGAGTTCGAGGAGAACCGCCTCCTGAAGTCGATCGAGAACCGTTTCGGAGTCGCCGACAAGTACCACGGCACGAAGCTGTTCATCCGGAACAACGGCAAGCGCGTCCTGACCCCGCTGATGGTGGTCATGCTCGCCATCGGCACCACCGACGTGCTGTTCGCGCTGGACTCGATCCCCGCGATCTTCGGCCTGACCCAGGACCCGTACATCGTCTTCACCGCCAACGCCTTCGCGCTGATGGGTCTGCGGCAGCTGTACTTCCTGATCGGTGGCCTGCTCAAGAAGCTGGTCCACCTCAGTTACGGCCTGTCGGTCATTCTCGGCTTCATCGGCGTCAAGCTCGTGCTGCACGCACTGCACGAGAGTGGCGTCCATGTCCCCGAGATCTCCATCCCGTTCTCGCTCGCCGTCATCTGCGGTGTGCTGATCGTCACCACGATCACCAGCCTGATCGCTTCCAGGAAGCAGGCGGAGCGCGAGGCGGCCGAGGGCAAGGACAGCGAGGACAAGGCCGGTATCGGGGCCTGACCGCGCGGCGCACGGCACAGCGGGACCGGGGCGAGTGGCGACAGCCGCTCGCCCCGGTTCGTGTGCGGGGTCCTGGCCGGTACGCGACGGTGGTCCGCCGGGCTTCCCCGCCGGCCGCGTACGTGTCCTACCAGCCGCGTTCGCGCCAGGCCGGCAGCTGCGGGCGTTCGGCGCCGAGGGTGGTGTCGTCGCCGTGTCCCGGATAGACCCAGGTCTCGTCCGGCAGCCGGTCGAAGAGCTTCGTCTCGACGTCGTCGATCAGACTGGCGAACGCCTCCGGGTCCTGGTGGGTGTTGCCCACGCCGCCGGGGAAGAGGCAGTCGCCGGTGAAGAGGTGCGGGTGGCCGTGCGGGTCGTCGTAGACCAGGGCGATCGAGCCCGGCGTATGGCCGACGAGACGGCGGGCGGTCAGCTCGACGCGCCCGAACCGGATCGTGTCGCCGTCCTCGACCAGGACCCCGGTCGGGACCGGGATGCCCTCGGCGTCGTACCGGCCGGCGTACGTCACGGCGCCGGTGGCGGCCACGATCTCGGCCAGTGCCTGCCAGTGGTCGCCGTGCCGGTGCGTGGTGACGACGGACGTGATGCCGTCGTCACCGATCAGCGTCAGCAGCGTGGCCGCGTCGTTCGCCGCGTCGATCAGCAACTGCTCCCCGGTGGCCCGACAGCGCAGCAGATAGGCGTTGTTGTTCATCGGGCCGACGGCGACCTTGGAGATCATCAGGTCGGTCAACTCGTGCACATCGGCCGGTCCGTCGAGCTTCACGGCTCCGCTGTAAGTCATACGGACCAGCCTATAGCGGGGGCAGCACCGGCAGGGTGGTGTCCGACGTCCTGAGCGCCGACCCGTCACGGCGGCCGGCGAGCCAGCCCATGAGGTCGGGCGCGGGGCCGGTGACGGTGGCCGGGTTGCCGTCCGCGCGGCCGGTGCGCCAGGTGCGCCCGCCGGGGGTGCTCAGTGCCAGCGGCGGTACGTCCGCGTGCCCGGCGAAGCGCTCGGTCAGGAAGTCGATCTCGCGGTGGACGAAGTCGCCGGAGAGATCTTCGAGTTCCAGGCCGATACCCAGGTCGACATGGTGGAGCTCGACCTCGACGAGCCGGCGGAACGGGACCCGGGCGGCCACGTCCGTCACACCGTTGCGCAGCGCGACCGTGCGGGTCCAGTCGGCGGGCACGGCGGCCACACGCCGGAAGCGGTCGGCGGTGGCGCGCACGTCGGCGAGCTGCACGTCGAGGGGCCGGGGGCCGTCGCGCTCGATGTCGGCGTCGCGGGTGGCCGCGTCCGCGTACATCGGCCGTCCTTCCAGCACATTGACCAGTGCGTCACCGTTCCTGGCGAGATGGGCCAGTACATGACCGCGGCTCCAGCCCGGCAGCCGTGACGCCTCGGCGGCGGAGGCGTTGTCCATTCGGGCGGCCGCGCCGAGGAGCCGCTCCGTCGCTTCGCGTAGGGATTCCAGGTCGCGCACATGATCGAGCATGGGGCCGACGATAGCCCCACCACTCGTTCGGGTGAAGGCGAAGACCGGCGACCGTAAATCGAATGCGCGTGCTATAAGCTCGTCGGAGGCATCCTGGTTAGGGAGCCCTCGCAGCCCGGTGGCCCAGTGACCCGGGTCTCTCCGTACGGCAGTCCATCGCTCTGGCGACCCCCATTACTCTGGGACGGGGGCTCCGCCCCTGCTTCTCTCTAGAAAGGTGCGGACCGGCGTGGCCGACCGTCTCATCGTCCGTGGCGCTCGCGAACACAATCTCAAGAACGTCTCGCTCGACCTCCCCCGTGACTCCCTGATCGTCTTCACCGGGCTCTCCGGGTCGGGCAAGTCCTCCCTCGCGTTCGACACGATCTTCGCCGAGGGACAGCGTCGCTATGTCGAGTCGCTGTCCTCCTACGCCCGGCAGTTCCTCGGCCAGATGGACAAGCCCGACGTCGACTTCATCGAGGGCCTCTCGCCGGCCGTCTCCATCGACCAGAAGTCCACCTCCCGCAACCCCCGGTCGACGGTCGGCACGATCACCGAGGTCTACGACTACCTCCGGCTGCTCTTCGCCCGTATCGGCAAGCCGCACTGCCCCGAGTGCGGCCGTCCGATCGCCCGCCAGTCGCCGCAGGCCATCGTCGACAAGGTCCTGGAGCTGCCCGAGGGCAGCCGCTTCCAGGTGCTGTCGCCGCTGATCAGAGAGCGCAAGGGCGAGTTCGTCGACCTGTTCTCGGACCTCCAGACCAAGGGGTACAGCCGGGCGCGCGTCGACGGGCAGACCATCCAGCTCAGCGAGCCGCCGAAGCTTAAGAAGCAGGAGAAGCACACCATCGAGGTGGTCGTCGACCGCCTCACGGTGAAGGGCAGCGCCAAGCGCCGGCTGACCGACTCGGTCGAGACCGCGCTCGGGCTCTCCGGCGGCATGGTGGTCCTGGACTTCGTCGACCTCCCGGAGGACGACCCCGAGCGCGAGCGGATGTACTCGGAGCATCTGTACTGCCCGTACGACGACCTGTCCTTCGAGGAGCTGGAGCCCCGCTCCTTCTCCTTCAACTCGCCCTTCGGCGCCTGCCCGGACTGCACGGGCATCGGCACCCGCATGGAGGTCGACGCGGAGCTGATCGTCCCCGACGAGGAGAAGTCTCTCGACGAGGGAGCGATCCACCCCTGGTCGCACGGACACACGAAGGAGTACTTCGGCCGGATGATCGGCGGCCTGGCGCAGGCCGTCGGCTTCCGTACGGACATCCCCTGGGCCGGACTGCCCCAGCGCGCCAAGAAGGCCCTGCTGTACGGCCACAAGACCCAGGTCGAGGTGCGGTACAGGAACAGGTACGGCCGGGAGCGCGCGTACACGACCCCCTCCTTCGAGGGCGCCGTCTCCTTCGTCAAGCGGCGGCACTCGGAGGCGGAGAGCGACACCAGCAGGGAGCGCTTCGAGGGCTACATGCGCGAGGTGCCCTGCCCGACGTGTCACGGCACCCGTCTCAAGCCGCTCGTCCTGGCGGTCACGGTCATGGACAGGTCGATCGCCGACATCTCCGCGATGTCGATCAGCGAATGCGCCGACTTCCTCGGCAAGATGACGCTGAACGCCAGGGACAAGAAGATCGCCGAGCGGGTCCTCAAGGAGGTCAACGAACGGCTGAGGTTCCTGGTCGACGTCGGCCTGGACTACCTCTCGCTCAACCGCGCGGCCGGCACCCTCTCCGGCGGTGAGGCGCAGCGCATCCGGCTCGCCACCCAGATCGGCTCCGGTCTGGTCGGCGTCCTCTACGTGCTGGACGAGCCGTCCATCGGTCTCCACCAGCGCGACAACCACCGGCTGATCGAGACCCTCATCCGGCTGCGCGACATGGGCAACACCCTGATCGTCGTGGAGCACGACGAGGACACCATCAAGGTGGCCGACTGGATCGTCGACATCGGCCCCGGCGCGGGCGAGCACGGCGGCAAGGTCGTCCACTCCGGTCCCCTGAAGGGGCTCCTGGTCAACGAGGAGTCGATCACCGGGCAGTACCTGGCCCGGAAGAAGGCCATCCCGACGCCGGACGTCCGCAGGCCGGTCGACCCCGGGCGCGGGCTCACCGTCCACGGCGCGCGGGAGAACAACCTGCGGGACATCGACGTGTCGTTCCCGCTCGGACTGTTCACCGCGGTCACGGGTGTCTCCGGATCGGGCAAGTCGACCCTGGTCAACGACATCCTCTACACGCACCTGGCCCGTGAGCTGAACGGCGCCAAGTCGGTGCCCGGACGCCACACCCGGGTCGACGGGGACGACCTGGTCGACAAGGTCGTGCATGTCGACCAGTCGCCCATCGGCCGTACGCCCCGGTCCAACCCGGCCACGTACACCGGTGTCTTCGACCATGTGCGCAAGCTGTTCGCCGAGACGATGGAGGCGAAGGTCCGCGGCTATCTGCCGGGACGGTTCTCCTTCAACGTCAAGGGCGGCCGCTGCGAGAACTGCGCGGGCGACGGCACGATCAAGATCGAGATGAACTTCCTGCCGGACGTCTACGTCCCGTGCGAGGTCTGCCACGGAGCGCGCTACAACCGGGAGACCCTGGAGGTCCACTACAAGGGCAAGTCCATCGCCGAGGTGCTGGACATGCCCATCGAGGAGGGGCTCGACTTCTTCGAGGCCGTCCCGACGATCTCGCGCCATCTCAAGACGCTCAACGAGGTCGGTCTGGGCTATGTGCGGCTCGGCCAGTCCGCGCCGACCCTCTCGGGCGGCGAGGCGCAGCGTGTGAAGCTGGCCAGTGAGCTCCAGAAGCGGTCCACGGGCCGCACGGTGTACGTGCTGGACGAGCCCACCACCGGTCTCCACTTCGACGACATCAGCAAGCTGATCACGGTGCTGTCGGGGCTGGTCGACAAGGGCAACACGGTTATCGTCATCGAGCACAACCTGGATGTGATCAAGACGGCGGACTGGGTCGTCGACATGGGTCCCGAGGGCGGCAGCGGCGGCGGGCTCGTCGTCGCCGAGGGCACACCGGAGCAGGTGGCCGGAGTGGCGACCAGCCACACCGGCAAGTTCCTCCGGGAGATCCTGGACGCGGAGCGGATCAGCGACGCGGCCCCCTCCGGCGGGACGAAGTCACCGGCCCGCAGGACGGCGGCGAAGAAGACCGCGGCGAGCACGGCGAAGTCCGCGACGAGGACGCCCCCGGCCAAGAAGACGGCCGCGCGGTCGCGTAAGTCCTGACCCGGACGGGCCGAGGTGCCGCCGTGCGGCGCCTCGGCCCACCTCACGCGCCAGATCTGGGTCAGAATGGGCACCTTCCATCAATCGGCAGGATGCGAGATGAAGGTGTCCGAGCAGCAGCGCGGCGACGGCGGTTCCGTCGCCCGGATCATGGCAGAGGTCCTCGGAGCCGACGAGTTGAAGCCCTCCGACAGCTTCTACGACTTCGGCGGCACGTCCCTCCAAGCGGTACGAATATGCACCCGCGTCAAGAGAGAGCTGGGCATCAGGGTCTCTCCGGACACGGTGTTCGACAGCGACACGGTCGCCGACTTCACCGCCGCCGTGATCGCCAGCGGCGAAGCCGTCTGACGGGGACGGGGACCGACTTCTCATGTCCCGCTCGTCCCGCACACCCGACTCCCGCACACCCGGCGTGCGGCTCATCCATGAGGCCGTCGCCTCGCAGGCCCGGCTCCGGCCGGACGCCACGGCACTCGTCTTCGAGGGCCGGCGTGTCGGCTACCGGACGCTCGACCTGGCGGCGGAGGCGTACGCCGTGGAACTCGGCCGCCTCGGTGTGGGCCCCGGACTGCTGGTGCCCGTGCTGCTGCCACGCTCGCCGCGGTTGGTGTCCGTGATTCTCGCCGTACTCAAACTCGGTGCCGCCTACGCGGCGCTGGATCCGAAACTGCCCGCCGACCGGCTGCGAACCGTGCTCGGCATGCTGGCGCCGCCGGTCGTCGTGGGCCCGCAGCCGACCGTGAACGCGTCGGCCGGCACGGACACCGGGAGCCGCACCGTATGGAGTCCGCCCGACGAGGAGCTGAGCGAGGCGGCCGTCCGCGCACCGGCCCCGGGCTCCCCGGAGGCGACAGCGACGACGACGGCATCGGCAGCGGCGGAGGCGACGGACGCGGCCGCCCCGGCCACCGTGTTCTTCACCTCGGGCACCACCGGCACCCCCAAGGGCGTGCTCTCCCCGCACCGCGCCACCACCCGGCTCTTCGGCCCGGACGGCTTCGCCGACTTCGGCCCCGGCCGTGTGATGGCCCAGGCCGCCCCCGTCTCCTGGGACGCGTTCACCCTCGAACTGTGGAGCATGCTGACGACCGGCGGCACGGTCGTGCTCGTCGACAGCGACTACTTCCTCCCCGACGACCTCGCCGAACTCGTGCGCTCCACGGGCCTCGACACAGTCTGGCTCACCGCCGCGCTCTTCAACCTCTTCGTGGACGAGGACCCCGACTGCTTCACCGGACTGCGCCAGGTCCTCACCGGCGGCGAACGGCTCTCCGCCCCGCACATCCGCTCCTTCCTCGCCCGCCACCCGGGGATCACGCTGCTCAACGGCTACGGCCCCGTCGAGTGCTGTGTCTTCGTCACCACCCACCGGATCCGACCGGCCGACTGTGAGGCCGAGTACGGCATCCCGCTCGGTACGGCGGTCCCCGGCACCGCGATTCACATCCTCGACGGCGCCCGCGAGGTCCCGCCCGGCGCGCTCGGCGAGATCTGTGTCTCGGGGGAGGGGCTGGCCGACGGCTACCTCGGCAACGAGCGGGCCACGGCGGAGAGTTTCGCCACATTCGACCCCGGCACCGGCCCCCGCAGGATCTACCGCACCGGCGATCTCGGCAGGCTGGACGGCGACGGGGTGCTGCACTTCCACGGCCGCGCCGACCGGCAGATCAAGATCGCCGGGCACCGCGTCGAGCCGGCCGAGACCGAGACCGCGGCCCTGCGGCTGCCGGGGATCCGGGAGTGCGCCGTGCTTCCCGTGGCCGGTGGGAGCGGTGCGTTCGAGCGTCTCGCGATGTTCTACACCGAGGAACCGCTCGCCGGAACCGAACCGCCCCACGGTGCGGCCGGTGGCGACGGCGGCGCCGCCGTGGAGCCGGACGCCGTACGGAAAGCGCTCTCGGCCGTGCTGCCGCGCGCCCAGGTACCGGACGAGGTACGGCGGATCGCCTCCTTCCCCCGGACGCCCAACGGGAAGATCGACATCGCCGCTCTGTTGGACCTGCCGGGCTGAGCGACGCATGATCGGTGTCTGATTATCGCCGTACCGGCCTCCTCCGCCACCCCCCAGAGGTCCGTCCCAGTCGTTCGCACCACGAAGCGAGAAGCGATGGAACCGCGTACCTATCCGATGTCGTTCGAGCAGGAGTCGATCTGGCTCAACGACCAGTACCAGCAGGGCACCTCCCGCTATCTGGAGTCGTGGGTCCACCGGCTGCGGGGCCCCCTCGACATCGTTGCCGTCGAGGCCGCGCTGACCGGCATCGTGGCCCGGCACGAGGCGCTGCGCAGCCGGCTGACGCTGGTGGACGGAGACCCGCTGCAGATCGTCGTGCCGCCGATGCGGGTCCCCGTCGACGTACGGCGCGTCACGGCGGACGAGCGGGAGGCGGCGCTCCGGGAGGCGGTCACCCGGCAGACGGACCTCGCCGAACCGCCGCTGCTGAAAGCCACGCTGCTGGTGACGGCCGACGGGACCGACGGCGATGACGCGGAGCCGCACGCGGGCGCCGGCGATGCGCACGCGGGCGCCGGCGGCGAGTCCGTACTCGCCGTCGCGATCCACCACGCCGTGATCGACGGCTGGTGCTTCAGCCTCCTCGACCAGGAGTTCAGCGAGCTGTACCGCGCCGAGACGGAGCACAGGGCGCCCCGGCTGCCCGAACTGCCCGTCCAGTCGGGGCCGTACGCCGAGCGGCAGCGGAGCACCGGCGGCGACCACCGCGCGCGGCTGGTCGAGCACTGGCGGGCCGAACTGGCGGGCGCGCCCGACGAGTCGTCCTTCCCCGCCGACCGGCCACGCCCGCCGGCCCTGAGCCACCACGGCGGCCAGGTCGAGTTCGCCGTCGACGCCGCCACGGGATCGCTGATACGCGGCCTCGCCGCCCGGCTGCGCACGACACGCTTCGTGGTGCTCGCCGCCGCGCTGACCGCGCTGATCGGCCGGCACAGCGCCCAGGAGGACCTGGTCATCGGCACACCGGTGTCGCGCCGCGACGAGCCGGAGACCGAGGACCTGATCGCCTGTCTCACCGATGTGCTGCCGCTGCGCGGACGGCCGCGCCACGACCGGTCGTTCACCGACCTGGTCGTGGAGATGAAGGGGCTCGTCAGATCGGCCGTCCGGCACAAGGACGTGCCGTACAGCCATCTGGTGCGCGAGCTGGGCGTCGAGCGCACGCTCAGCCGGTTCCCGCTCTTCCAGGTGGTGTTCGCTGTCGACGACGCGCCCCCGTCCGCGCTGACCCTGCCCGGCGTCGAGGCCGAGCGCTTCCAGGTGCACGGCGGCACCGCCAAGTACGACGTCTTCCTGCACCTGGTGCCCGACGGCGACGGGTACCGCGGACGGTGGGAGTACTCCGCCGACCTCTTCGACCACGCGACGGCCGAACGGCTCGCGGCCCGGTTCCGTACGCTCGTCGCCGACGCCGTCGCCCGTCCGGAGACCGCGCTCCAGGACCTCGCGGTCATGCCGGCCGACGAGGAGCGCCGGATGCTCACCGAGTGGGCCCACGGCGCGCCGCCGCCGCCCGGAGTCCCGCTCGTGCACGAGGCGTTCGCGCGCTCGGCCCGGCTGGCACCGGACGCGCCCGCCGTCGTCGCCCGGGGGAGGACTCTGTCGTACGCGGAGCTGGACGCCGCCGCCGACCGGGTCGCCGCGCTGCTCGTCGCGCGGGGCGCCGTACGCCGCCCGGTCGGAGTCTGTGTGGAACGGACCGAGAACCTGCCGGTGGCGGTCCTCGGGGTGCTGAAGGCGGGCGGCAGCTGTGTGCCGGTCGACCCGGAGCATCCGGCCGAGCGGATCGCGTTCACGGTGCGGGACAGCGGGATCGACGTCCTGCTGACCGAGCGGCGGTGCCGGCCGGCCGAACTGCCCGCGGGTGTCGGGGCGCTGCTCCTCGACGGGCTGACGGACGAGCGGCCCGACGAGCGGCCGGACGGCCCGCCGGCCGCGCCGGTCGTTCCGGTGGGCGCCGACGACCTCGTGTACGTCATCTACACCTCGGGCTCCACGGGGGAGCCCAAGGGTGTCGCCATGGAGCACGGCCCGCTGGCCAACCTGGTCGAGTGGCAGCGGCGCCGGTCGGCGACGGGCCCGGACACCCGTGTGGGGGCGCGCACGCTTCAGTTCGCGCCCCTGGGCTTCGACGTCGCGTTCCAGGAGATCTTCGCCACCTGGGCGGCGGGCGGCACGCTCGTCCTCGTGGACGAACAGGTCCGCAGAGACCCGCACCAACTGCTCGGCCTGATCGCGTCGGAGCGGATCGAGCGGCTGTTCCTGCCGTTCGTCGCGCTGCAGCAGCTGGTGGAGTACGCGTGCGCCACCGGCCGGCGCTGCGACTCTCTCAAAGAGGTGCTCACGGCGGGCGAACAGCTCCATGTCACGCCCGCGCTGCGGCAGTTCTTCGGCTCGCTCACCCCGGCCACCCTGGAGAACCAGTACGGCCCCTCCGAGACACACGTCGTCACGGCGGACCGGCTGGGCGCAGACCCGGCCGCCTGGCCGGATCTGCCGAGCATCGGGCGACCCGTCGACGGTGCGACGGTCGTGCTGCTGGACGAGCGGCTGCGGCCGGTGCCGCCGGGCGCCGTGGGGGAGATCTGCGTGGGCGGGCCGGTGGTCGCCCGCGGTTACGTGGGGCGCCCGGAGCTGACCGCCGAGAAGTTCGTGGCGGGCGACCTCACGGGCACGGGCACCGGCACCGGCGCCCTCCCGAGCGTCGGGCCGGCGGCCGGCGGCCGGTTCTACCGCACCGGCGACCTGGCCCGGCTGCTGCCCGACGGCCGGATCCAGTACCTCGGCCGCGGGGACGGCCAGGTCAAGATCCGCGGCCACCGGGTGGAGACCGGCGAGGTGGAGGCGGCCGTACGCGCCCAGCCCGGCGTGGCCGACGCGGCCGTCGTGGCCCAGGACCTCGGCCCGGGAGCCGGGAAGCGGCTGCTCGCCTACTACATAGCCGGTGACCGGCGCCCCGCCGGGCCCGAGGAGATACGGCGGGAGCTGCGCACCCGGCTGCCCGCCCCGCTGGTCCCGGCGCGCTGCATACCGGTCGACCGCTTCCCGCTCACGTCGAGCGGCAAGGTGGACCGCGCGGCCCTCGCCGGCACGGGCTTCGGCGCGGGCCACGGAGACGGCCGGGGTGACGGTGGGCGCGACGGCGGTGAGGACCGGTACGCCGGGAGCGGCACCGCGCGGACCGTCGCCGTACCGCGCACCGCCACACAGGAGCGGATCGCGCAGCTGTGGACGGAGCTGCTCGGCCCCTTCCCCCGCCCCGTCGGCGTGCACGACGACTTCTTCACGCTCGGCGGCGACTCCCTGCTGGCGACCCGGCTCGTCCTCGCGCTCCGGGAGGAGCTGGACGTCACCGTGCCGCTGCGTTCGGTCTTCACCTCACCGACCGTCGCCGGCCTCGCCGCCCTCGTGGACGACGCCGGGCGGACCACCCGGAGCCCCGATCTCAGCGGTGACATCCGGCTCGACCCCGACATCGTTGCCGCGGACGACGTCCGCACCGTCGTCCCCGACCCGGAACACGTCCTGCTCACCGGAGCCACCGGCTTTCTCGGCGCCTTCCTGCTGAGGGAGCTGCTGCGGCGGACCGACGCCACCGTCCACTGTCTGGTGCGCGGCGGCGACCGCCCGGACGCCGAGAAGCGGCTGCGCTCAGCCCGGGAGTCCTACGGCCTCACCGACCCCTCGACCGAGCACCGCGTCACCGTCGTCACGGGCGATCTCGCCCGGCCCCGGCTCGGTCTCTCCGCCGCCGACTTCGACCGGCTCGCCCGCACCGTAGACGCCGTCTACCACGCCGGGGCCGCCGTCAATCTGGTCTTCTCCTACGAACAGTTGAGAGAGGCGAACGTCTGCGGCACGCGGGAGATCCTGCGGCTGGCCGCCCGCCACCGCACCGTGCCCGTCCACCACGTCTCGACCGTCGGTGTGTACGGCGGCGGGGCCGGGAGCCCGTACGACTCCGGCGAGGGCCCCGGTCACGCCGTACGGCCCGTGCGCCCCGTACGTCCCCAGGACCCGACCGGACCGCCCGCCGCGCTGGAGCACGGCTACACGCAGAGCAAATGGGCCGCCGAGCGGCTCGTCGAGGCCGCCCGCGCCCGGGGACTGCCCGTCTCCGTCTACCGGCCGACCCGGATCACCGGCGACTCGGCCACCGGCGTGTGCCAGACGGGCGACTTCATGTGGCTGCTGCTCAAGGGCTGCCTTCAGGCGGGTGTGGCCCCCTCGGACGTCGACACGGCCTTCGACCTCGTGCCGGTGGACTACGTCAGCGCCGCCGTGGTGGCCCTCTCCCGCCAGCCCCGGTCGGCGGGGCGGACCTTCCACATCGCGGGGGAGCGACCGCTGCGCATGGACACCGCCTTGGCGCGGCTGCGCGCCCTGGGGCACACCGTCAGGGACGTGCCGGCCGCCGACTGGCTCGCCGCCACGGAGGCGGACCCGGGCAACGCCGCCTTCCCGCTGCTCGCGGCCATGGCCGCCGAGACGCGCGGCGGGGGCTCGGAGGGCAGCGCCCTCTTCGACGCGGGGGACACCCGGCGTGCGCTGGAAGGCACCGGCATCGTCTGCCGGGACATCGACGAGGCGCTCTTCCGTACCTACGTGGAGTACTTCACCCGCACGGGATTCCTGCCGCCGCCGGCCGGCCGCCGCGCCGGCGGCCCGTCCCCGGTCCCCAAGGCGAAGCCGCAGCCGGCTCCGGCCCCGCCGTCCGCCGCTACGACAGCTCGCCCTCATAAGGAGGTTCAGCGCCGGTGCGGGAGCAGGTGACGGCGGCGGCGCGTGCGGCGAAGCCGAGGACGGACCGCCACCGTTCCTCGCCGAGCGCCTCCAGCGCCCGCCCGGACAGGGCGTCGAGGACGGCCAGCCGGTGCAGCAGCGCGGCGTTCACCGTGTCACCCGCGCCGATCGTGTCGACGACGTCCACCGGGGCGGCGGGGACGGCGAACTCCGCCCCGGCCCGGGTCCGTACGGTCAGCCCGTCGCCGCCTCGCGTCAGCACCACGGCCGCCGGACCGGCCGGCACACCCCCGAGCCACCGCGCGTCCTCCTCGGAGAGCTTGAGGAGCGACACATACGGCAGCCACCGCGCGAAGCGCGCGCGGTAGGCGTCGGCGTCGGGGATCACCGGTGGCCGGATGTTCGGGTCGAGCAGGGTGAAGACCCCGCGCTCCGCCTCGCGGCGCAGCAGCGCCTCGTAGGCGCTCGCGCCCGGTTCGAGTACGAGCGAGCAGGTGCCCAGGGCGAGCGCCCTTGTCGACGGCGGCAGTTGGGCCGGCAGTTCGAAGAGCCGGTCGGCGGTGCCCTGCGCGTAGAAGCCGTAGCCCGCCGAACCGTCGCTTCCCAAGGAGGCGACGGCGAGCGTCGTCGGTTCGGGGCCGCGCTGTACGAGGGAGGTGTCGACGCGCGCCGACCGCAGACCGTCCAGCAGGGCCCTTCCGAAGCCGTCCGTGGAGACACGCGAGCAGAAGGCGGTCCGGGCGCCGAGCCGGCCGAGGGCGACGGCGGTGTTGTACGGGCCGCCGCCGAGCCGGGGCAGCAGGGGCGGCAGCGGGCCCTCGCCCCCACCGCCCGGCCCACCCGCCCGGCCGGGGGCGGCCGCCCGCGGCACCAGGTCGATGAGGGCCTCTCCGGCGACGACGATCACGCCGCCGAACGTAACCCATCGTTCCCGCCCGCGACAGCGTGTGCGCGGGCCCGGCGCG
>NZ_JAAPBF010000179.1 GCF_022695985.1 Streptomyces sp. NP-1717
GGGACTCCTCGGGACGGAACCGATGTGGATCGTGCGGTGTATGGAAAGCAGCGGGTCGTTCACAGCCGGTCTCGCAGGGCTCGTTCGCGGATCATGAGGGCGGCTCGTTTACCGGGGAGGTCGATCTCCGCGGCGAAGCGGAAGCCGGCGCTGAGAAAGGCGGAGACGGAGGGGGTGTTGCGCAGGTCCGGTTCGGCGACGACCCGGCCGCAGTGCGGCCGGTGGTCGAGGACGAGGTCGGAGACGGCTCTGAGCAGGGTGGTGCCGACACCGCGGCCGCGGTCGGCGACACCACCGATGAGGAGATGGAGTCCGGTGTCATGAGGACGGGCGGGGTAATGACGGGCGAGAGGATCGAGATCGGCGCGGTAGAGCTCCCAATAGCTCATGGGGACCCCGTCGAGGACACCGAGGCAGGGGACGCTGCGTCCGTCGCCGCCCAGTTGGGTGCGCAGATGGCCGGCGGTGACGGCTTCGGGTCCCGCCAGCTCCCAGAAGGCGGCCACGGCGGGGTCGTTCATCCAGCGGCTGATGAGGGTCAGATCGCGCTCCAGCCGTACGGGGACGAGCTGGAAGACACCGAGGGACGTGCCGGCCGCGCCCCACCCGGCGGGGGAATCGAGCAGGGCGGACGCGCGGGCGCCGTCCGGCCGCGACGTGTCGCCCGCCTCGGCCGCCTCGCCCGCCACCGGCCCGCGCTCCGCGATCAGCGCGACGACGTCGTCGGTCAGCCGCAGGTCGAGGGTGTCCTCGGCGCCCTTGACGAGGTGCGGTCCTGGACCGGCCGCGGTGTCGCCGCTCGCGTCGATGGGAGGCACGGTGGCGGGCTCCTCTCGGCAGTTCGGACGGACGGGTGCGGTCAATGGCGAAGGGGGTTGGTGAGGGTGACGTAGACGGACTGGGTGTCGACCGGGCCCACGAGTTCGTCCAGGCCGTGCAGTCGGGTGAGCAGGTTGGCCTTGCAGCGCAGGGTGGTCGCCTCCAGGAGCTGGCCGGGCAGGGGTGAGCCGAGCGTCGCGGCGCGGGCGAGGAACTGACGGAAGGCCGCGATGAGTACGCGTTCGTCGGCGAGCCGCTGGGAGCCGAACGCCCCGATCAGACCGAGGACGTTGTTGATGCCGAGGTAGTAGGCGAAGCGTTCGTCGGTGACGTCGTCGGGCACGAAGGTCTCGCTGGCTTTGCCGATGCCGGGGAGGCGGCGGTCGAGCGTCTCGCGGTGGGATTCGCGGAAGTAGTAGCCCTGGTTGTCGCGGTAGCGTCCCCCGACGGGCCAGCCGTCGGGGTCAAGGATCACCAGAGTGTTCTGCTGGTGGGCTTCCAGGGCGACGCCGGCCGTGGCGTCGAGCCAGAGCACGGGGCGTACGACGTGGTCGAGGTAGCGCAGGAACCACTCCGCGGCGACGGCGCCGGTGGGCCTGCCGGTGCGGGCGACGAGTCCGGCGACGATGTCGGCGAGACGGGAGTGCGTACGCGGGCGTCCGGGCCAGGGACGGGGGGTGACGAGTCCCGCGACGCACACGGCGTCGGTCTCGGCGCGGAACGGGTTGTGGCGCAGCATCACGTCGAGTCCGGCGACCGGTTGACCGTCGGGAGCGTCGACGGCGAGCCAGGCGGGGTCGCGCACGATGTCGAAGCCGGGATGCGCGGCGCGCAACTGCTGGGCGAGGCCGCCGCGCAGCAGCCGGTGGACCTCGACGCCGCGGTGGAGTTCCTTGCGGAGGTTCTCGCGACGGGAGTTGGTGATGCGTACGCCCAGGGACAGCTTGAGCATGGCGGGTGCGCCGGTCCGGTGCACCGTACGGACGGAGGAGGTGGGGTACCAGTGATCGCCGTGCGGGCCGAGGTCGTGGAGCAGGCCGGCGTCCAGGAGTTCGCGTACGGCGGGGCGGTGCGTCAACTCGCGTGCCTGCCAGGGGTGCAGAGGCAGCGGGGCGGTGTGGTCGGGGAGTGTCAGGTCTCCCGCGAGCCGGCGGGTGAGCTGCTCCGCGTGGACGGCGCGGCCCTGCTCGGTCCAGGCCGAGTCGGTGGCGAGCACGGACCGGTCGACGGCCAGCCAGTGGAGCGGGAAGGAGCCGCGCAGTTCGGGTGAGAAGAGGCGGTGTTCGGTATCGGAGAGCCCTTCGCGGCTCTTGGGCGTGGGGTGGAGGGGGTGGCCGAGGAGGAGGGACTGTTCGGCGGTGAGGAAGAGGTCGGTCCCCACGGCGGCGGGGGCTGTTCGCCGGTCGGCGAGGAAATCGGCGGTGCGGTGGGCGGAGTCGGCGACTCTGGCGACCAGTTCGGCGCCCTGGCCACGGCCCGACTCGCGGTTGAGGAGCGCGGCGACGGTGACGGCGTCGGCCGCCGGGGAGCGGGGTCCCGCGCATTCCAGGAGGGGCGGGTCGAAGCGGTGCCAGCCGGTCGCCGACCAGTAGCGCACGGGAACGAGCAGGGCGGTGCCGGTGGCGTCGAGCGGAATCCTGAGGGTGTCTCCGTCCGGCCGTGGGGTGTTGTTCTCCCGGACCCAGCAGCGCAGCAGGTTCTCCAGGGACGCGGCGTCCGCGGCCTTCCACGGGTCCGGGTCGTCGAGGGGGTCGGACCGGTCGGCCACCGTCGTGTCCGCGGCCGAGGAGGCGACGGGTACGCCCGCTGTACGGGGGGCGGCGTCCGCCCCCGCGCCCGGGGGCACTTGGCGGGGCACCGTGGCCGTGTCGGTCGGCACGGATCCGGTCGTCACGAGGTCGGACGGAACGGCCGGTCCCGGTACGGGAGCAGTGGGGAGGACGATGATTCCTGGTGCGTCGGGAGCGGGGGCGGAGGTGGGGTTCACGGGAGGACTTCCTGGTGAGGGGCCGGGTCAGTGCGCCGGTGCGGTCGGCGTCGGGTGGTCTTTCCGGCGGCGGTTCCCACGGTCCGCGCGGCGGCGGTTCCCGGACCGGGAGGACGGCGCACCGCCGGGTGCGACGAGCGGCACCGGTGGAGGAAGTTCGGTCAGGGCCACGGCTGTCGGTCCTCCCGTGGGAACGGATGCATCACACGTCGACGCGGCGGTTCGAGCGCCGCGGCGCGTGCGGTGAACGCCGGCGTCGAATCCCCCGTAGGTACCAACGACGGCAAGCGCCCGGGATCACGGCCGACCGGAAGATCCTTCGCCGGCGGAACCACGGCCCTGCCGTCCGCCGTCCCCAACGGCACCGGCATAGTGGGGGCCTGCTTCCGGCTCCGGTCCACACGACCGGGGGCCGATCAGTCCACCCGGATCGAGTTGATCCGTCAGTTCAGAACAGTTCCGAAGTCCCAGGGGGATCCCGACATGCGAGCCATTCGCCCACCGTTCACCACTCGCCGTGGGAGAGGCACACGGCGAAACTCTCCCGCCGTCGTGGTCGCCTCCCTGGCGGCGGCGCTGGCACTGACGGCCACCGCTTGCGGACCCACCGAGGAGACGAACGCGGGCGACAAGCCGAGCGATGCGTCGAGCGAGTCCTCCGGCGACAAGATCACCATTCCCGCCGATCTCCAGGACCGCCTCAAGGAGCGCGGGATCGACCTGGACAAGTGGAGGGACGGCGAATGGAAGAACTGGGACAAGGACAAGTGGCTCCGTGAGGCACGGGACTACGTCAACCCGATCATCGAGGATCTCTGGGACCCGGACCGGATGCGGGACGCCGAGGAGCCCGACATGCCGGTCGAGGAGGAGGACATCTCCGGCGACACGGGTGTCACCGACCCGACTCCGCAGCCGGTGGAGGCGGCGCCGGTGAACGCGCCGTACGACGGTGACGTGCCCGAGGCGGGCAAGCTCTTCTTCGACGGCCCCGAGGGCTCGCTGGTCTGCTCGGCGACGGTGGTGAAGGACCCCGCCAACCCCGGTAAGTCCAACATGGTGTGGACGGCGGGTCACTGCGTACACGCGGGCAAGAGCGGCGGCTGGTACCGGAACATCGCCTTCGTCCCGTCGTACAACAACAGCGATCTGCCGATCTCCGAGCTGGAGAGCGCCGCCAAGGAGGAGATAGCCCCGCACGGTATCTGGTGGGGCGAGTGGGCGCAGACCTCCGAGGAGTGGATCTCCGAGGGAGCGGCGACGGGTGGCCTGGGCGCCCCGTTCGACTTCGCGGTGATCCATGTGACACCCGAGAAGGGCGGAGACGGCAAGTCGCTGGAGGAGACCGTCGGCGCCGCGCTGCCGGTCGACTTCAACGCACCGGCCACGCCGGAGATCGATTCGATGAAGGCGACCGGCTATCCGGCGGCGCCGCCGTTCGACGGCCAGAAGCTCTTCCAGTGCGGCGACAAGCCGGGTCGGCTGTCCATCAACGCGCAGGACCCGACGATGCACCGCATAGGTTGCACGATGACCGGCGGTTCGTCCGGCGGCGGCTGGGTCGCGACGGGCCAGGACGGTCGGCCCGCCCTGGTGTCGAACACCTCGATCGGCCCGGTGACGGCGGGCTGGCTCGCGGGCCCGCGCCTCGGTGACGAGGCCAAGGGCGTCTACGAAGCGGTCAGCGAGAAGTACGCCGGCAGGTAGGACCCGGACCGGTGGGCGGTCCGCCGTGCCCTCGGGCACGCGGGCCGCACTCCGCGCCCACCCGCTGCGCCCCTGGTCGGCGATCGGGGAAATGGGCGGCATAGAGTGAGGTCACCGCAAGGTGGTCCGCCTGAGGACCACCTTTTTGCGTGACACGTTCATGGCAAGTGACACAAGTACTTTCAGGGGGAACGTTTTTCATGCGATCGATACGTCCACTGCTGGCCGCCACCGGCCTCGTCGCGGCCCTCGCGCTGACGGCGACGGCCTGCGGCGGTGGAAGCGAGGACAAGGCGGCCGACAAGCCCGCGGCCTCAACTCCCGCCGCCGACGAGGCGGGCAGGGAGATACCCGCGGATCTGGCCGACAGGCTCAAGGAGCACGGTGTCGACCCGGAGAAGTGGAAGGACGGTGAGTGGAAGAACTGGGAGAAGGACAAGTGGCTGCGCAGCGCCAAGGACTTCGTCAACCCGGTCATCGAGGACCTGTGGAAGCCCGAGCGGATGAAGACGGCGAAGTCGCCGACGAAGACCCTCGCCGCCGGTGACATCTCCGGCGACCAGGACGTCACCGACCCCGAGCCGCGGCCGGTCCAGGCCGAGCCGGAGAAGACGCCGTACACCGATCACGCGGCGCCGGTCGGCAAGGTCTTCTTCGACTCCCCCGAGGGCTCGATGGTCTGCTCGGCCACGGTGATCAAGGACCCGAAGAACCCCGGCAAGTCCAACCTGGTGTGGACCGCGGGCCACTGCGTGCACGCGGGCGCGGGCGGCGGCTGGTACCGGAACATCATGTTCGCCCCCGCCTACAACAACACCGGCAAGTCGTCCGCCGATCTGCAGAACGCGCAGCCGCACGAGATCGCCCCGTACGGGCAGTACTGGGCCGACTGGGTCGCCACTTCCAACGAGTGGATCAGCGACGGCGGCCCGACCGGCGGCGACGGAGCGGCGTACGACTACGCGGTCATGCACGTCACCCCGGAGAACGGCGGCAAGTCGCTGGAGGAGACGGTCGGCGCTGCCCTCGACGTCGACTTCGACGCCCCCGAGGCGAGTGCCATCGGCAGCCTGGGCGCGTGGGGTTACCCCGCGGCCCCGCCGTACGACGGGCTGATCATGCACAAGTGCGTCGACAACGCCGGCAGGCTGTCGATCGCCACCGGTACGCCCACGATGTGGCGCATCGGCTGCTCCATGACCGGTGGTTCCTCCGGCGGCGGCTGGTTCGCGGCCGGTCAGGACGGCAAGTCGGTGCTGGTCTCCAACACCTCGATCGGCCCGGTCACTTCGGGCTGGCTGGCCGGCCCCCGGCTGGGTGAGGGCGCCGAGCAGCTCTACACGATGATGAGTGACAAGTTCGCGGGCGAGTAGACGCCCGGAGCCGGTACGGCGGAAGGCCCGCCCCCTCTGCGCGAGGGAGCGGGCCTTCCGCCGTGAACGGATCGCCGGGCGCGGTGCGCTCAGCCGGCCGCCGGCACGGGCATGTACGCGGAGAGCGCCGAGGCGAGCTCCTCGTGGACCTGCGCCTTCAGCAGGGTGCCCTCCGGGGTGTGCTCCTCGGACAGCACCTCACCCTCGGCGTGCACCCGCGAGACCAGACCGCCGTCGGTGTACGGCACGAGCGCCTCGACCGTGACCGCGGGCCTGGGCAGCTCGGTGTCGATGAGCGCGAGCAGCTCCGCCATACCGGCACCGGTCCGCGCCGAGACGGCGATCGCGTACCGCTCCATCCGCAGCAGCCGCTGGAGGACCTCCGGGTCCGCCGCGTCGGCCTTGTTGATCACCACGATCTCGCGGACGTCCACCGCGCCCACGTCGCGGATCACCTCACGCACCGCGGCGAGCTGCTCCTCGGGAGCGGGATGCGAGCCGTCGACGACATGCAGGATCAGATCGGAGTCCCCGACCTCCTCCATCGTCGACCGGAACGCCTCCACGAGGTGGTGCGGCAGATGCCGGACGAAGCCGACGGTGTCGGCCAGCGTGTAGATCCTGCCGCTCGGTGTCTCGGCCCGGCGGACGGTCGGATCCAGGGTGGCGAACAGCGCGTTCTCCACCAGGACGCCGGCGCCGGTGAGGCGGTTGAGCAGCGAGGACTTGCCCGCGTTCGTATATCCGGCGATCGCGACCGACGGCACCTTGTGGCGCCGGCGCTCCTGCCGCTTGATCTCGCGGCCGGTCTTCATCTCCGCGATCTCCCGGCGCATCTTCGCCATCTTCTCGCGGATCCGGCGCCGGTCCGTCTCGATCTTCGTCTCACCGGGACCGCGAGTGGCCATGCCGCCACCGCCGCCGCCACCCATCTGCCGGGACAGCGACTGGCCCCAGCCGCGCAGCCTCGGCAGCATGTACTGCATCTGGGCCAGCGCGACCTGTGCCTTGCCCTCCCGGGACTTGGCGTGCTGGGCGAAGATGTCCAGGATCAGGGCCGTACGGTCCACGACCTTGACCTTGACGACGTCCTCGAGGTGGATGAGCTGACCGGGGCTGAGCTCACCGTCGCAGACGACGGTGTCCGCCCCGGTCTCCAGCACCAGGTCGTACAGCTCCCGCGCCTTGCCCGAACCGATGTAGGTGGCCGGGTCGGGCTTGTCACGGCGCTGGATGACTCCGTCGAGCACCAGAGCGCCGGCCGTCTCGGCCAGCGCCGCAAGCTCGGCGAGTGAGTTCTCGGCTTCCCGCACCGTCCCGGAGACCCAGACGCCGACCAGCACGACGCGCTCCAGGCGCAGCTGCCGGTACTCGACCTCGGTGACGTCTTCGAGTTCGGTGGAGAGGCCCGCCACGCGCCGTAGCGCCGCGCGGTCGGAACGGTCGAACTGGTCGCCGTCCCGGTTTCCGTCGATCTCCTGGCTCCAGGCGACGTCCTCTTCCATCAGGGCATCGGCCCGAAGGCTTTCCGTGCGGGTGTCCGCGGAGATCTGCTCGTCCTGGGAAGGGGAAGAAGAGGAGGTCATTGGATCCTTACGTCGAAGAGAAAGTTCGGGTGTGGACAGACTGCCCACCCACATCGGTCACAACGCGTGACGACCCGGATTGATTCCCGCCGTCACGGCCGGGCGTTCCCGTCCCGGAGTACCGGACCCGGCAGCGCCGCCGACCCCTTGATGGTGGCACGTCACGGCCGGGACCGTCATATGGGTTTCACGACGGGTTTCACGACCGGATCCCCGGCCGTACCGGCGCCCCTCCCCGGGCGCCGCTCCGTCACCCCCTACTTGACCGCCGCGCTCTTCCAGTCCGGGTGCCCCGGCATGGGCGGCGTCCTGCGCCCGTACAGCCACGCCTCGAAGAAGTCCGACAGGTCACGCCCCGCGATGTCCGACGCCAGCCGTGTGAAGTCCGCCGTGCCCGCCGTCCCGTCCCGGTGGACGCGCACCCAGTCCCGCTCCAGCCGCCGGAACTCCCCCGCGCCGATCTCCTGGCGCAGCGCGTAGAGCACCAGCGCGCTGCCGTCGTACACCACCGGCCGGAACAGGCTGATCTGCTTGCCGGGCGCCGGCGGCTCCGGTGCCGCGGGCGGACCGCCGGCCGCCCGCCAGCCGTCGGACAGCCGGTACGCCGCCCGCATCCGGTCCTCCAGCGGCTTGTCGGCGTGCTCCTGCGCGTACAGCGCCTCGTACCAGCTCGCGTGCCCCTCGTTGAGCCACAGATCGGACCAGGAGCGCGGCGAGACGCTGTCGCCGAACCACTGGTGGGCGAGTTCGTGGACCATGACGGAGTCGACGTACCACTCCGGGTACTCGGGCCGGGTGAACAGTGAACGCTCGAAGAGCGACAGCGTCTGCGTCTCCAGCTCGAAGCCGGTCTCGGCGCCGGCGACGAGGACGCCGTACGTCTCGAACGGATACCGCCCGACCTGCCGCTCCATCCACTCGATCTGCGCCGGCGTCTTCGCCAGCCGCGGCTCCAGCTTCACGCGGTCGGCGGCCGGGACCACGTCGCGCAGCGGCAGACCGTGCGGACCCTTGCGGTGCACCACGGCCGAGTCGCCGATGGACACCTGCGCCAGCTCGGTGGCCATGGGGTGACGGGTGCGGTACGTCCAGGTCGTGGTCGCGCCGTTACGGATCCTGGCCACCGGCAGTCCGTTGGCCACGACGGTCAGCTTGCCGGGCGCGGTGACCCGGAAGGTGAACGCGGCCTTGTCGGCGGGGTGGTCGTTGCCCGGGAAGACACGGTGCGCGGCGTCGGCCTGGTTGGCCATCACGAGGCCGTCCGTCGTCCGCACCCAGCCGCCCTTGCCGCCCGTGGGGTCGCTGGTGTGGGTGACGGTCACGCGTACCGCTGAGCCGGCTTCCACGGCCTCGCGCGGCGTGACCACGAGGTCTTCGCCGGCGGTCGCGAAGTCGGCGCGTGCCCCGTCGACCTCGACGGAGCCGACCTTGCCGTGGGTGAAGTCGAGGTTGATGCGTTCCAGGCGCTGGGTCGCCCGCGCGTCGATCTTGGTGATGGCGTCGAGCGGCTTGGAGTTGTCACCCCGGTAGGTGAGGCCGATGTCGTAGGCGAGTACGTCGTATCCGGGATTGCCCAGGTGCGGGAAGAGCGGATCGCCGATACCGAGCGCCACCGGGGCCGGGGCGGGGAGTGTCGCGGCGACGAGGGTGGCCGAGGCGGTGGCCAGCAGGGCGGCGCGCAGCCGAGGGGAGGTGAGCAGCATGGACCACCGCTACCAGCGCGCGGCGGACGTACGGCGGCGGCGCGCTTCGCGCCCACCCGAAAGAGGCGGGCGGCCGGGCACTGGCGCGGCGCGCCGTCAGGGGGCCGGCTCGTGCTGGGCGCGCCGTACGTCGAACACTCCGGGCACGTCCCGCATGGCGCGCATCAGGCCGGGAAGCCCCGCCGCGTCGGGCAGTTGGAGCGTGTACGTGTGCCGTACCCGCTGCTCGCTCGGCGGCTCCACGTTGGCCGACACGATCGCCGCGCCCGCCGTGGCGATGGCCTCGGTCAGATCGGCGAGCAGTCGCGGCCGTCCGAATGACTCCGCGTACAGCGTGACCCGGCACTCCGGCTCGTCGCCCCAGCTCACCGCGACCGGCGGACGGCCGAGCGCGGTCATCCTGCCGACCGCCGGACACTCCGCGCGGTGCACGGTGACGGCGCCGCCCCGGACCGTGAATCCGGTGACGGCGTCGGGCGGTACGGGCGTGCAGCAGCCGGCCAGCCGTACGGTCGCCTCGGGGACGTCCACGACGACGTTGGCCACACCGCGCCGCCCCGCCGTGACGGCGCCGGGCGTACGAGGCGGCGCGGCGGCCACCTTCAGGCTCTCCGGATTCGCGGCGAGCCAGCCGGCGATCGCGATCCGCGCGGCGGGCGTACGGGCGTGGTCCAGCCACTCGGGAGAGGGGCCCGGGGCGGCGTCCTGCGGGCGGCCCTGTACCGGGTCCCGTCCGGACCCGGGCCCCTGACCGGGCCGGTCGCCGTCAGCGCCCCCGGTCTCCACGGTCCCCGTGACACCGGTGCCCGCGGCGTTCTCCTCGCCGTCGCCCTCCCGGCCGTTCGGGGGCTCCTGGACGGGGCTGTGAGCCATCAGCAGCTGCACCGTGTCGCCGTCGACCAGGACCGTACTCAGCGTCGCCAGACGGCCGTTGACGCGCGCGCCGATGCAGCCGTGCGCGCCGTCGCCGTGCTGCGCGTACGCCGCGTCCACACAGGTCGCGCCGGCGGGCAGGCCGAGCATGCCCCCGTCGGCGAGGAAGACGCTGATCTCCCGGTCCTGCGCGAGATCGGCGCGCAGCGTCGTCCAGAACGTGTCCGGGTCGGTCGCCGCCTCCTGCCACTCCAGGAGGCGGGAGAGCCAGCCCGGCCTGGTCGGGTCGGCGCGTTCGCCGTCGGCCGGTTCCGCCCCGTCGACGGGCGCGTACGGATTGCCCAGCGCGACCACACCCGCCTCGGCGACCTTGTGCATCTGGTGCGTACGGATGAGGACTTCGACGACCGCCCCGCCGGGACCGGCGACCGCGGTGTGGAGCGACTGGTACAGGTTGTACTTGGGAGCGGCGATGAAGTCCTTGAACTCGGAGATCACCGGCGTGAAGCAGGTGTGCAACTCCCCCAGCACGGCGTAGCAGTCGGCGTCCTCCCCGACCAGGACCAGGAGGCGGCCGAAGTCCGTGCCGCGCATCTCGCCGCGTTTCAGACGGGCGCGGTGGACGGAGAGGAAGTGCCGCGGCCTGATCACGACTTCGGCGCTGATGTCGGCCTCACGGAGCGTGCGGCGCACGTCCTCGGCGACGGGGTCCAGCCCCGGTCCCGCGGTGGCCCCGTCGGCGATGACGGTGCGGGTGCGCTCGTACTCCTCCGGCTGGAGGATGGCGAACGCCAGGTCCTCCAGCTCGGTCTTGAGCGCCTGCACGCCGAGCCGTTCGGCCAGCGGGATGAGGACGTCGTGGGTGACCTTGGCGATGCGTTCCTGCTTCTCCTGCCGCATCACACCGAGGGTGCGCATGTTGTGCAGCCGGTCGGCGAGTTTGATCGACATCACCCGGACATCGTTGCCGGTGGCGACGAGCATCTTGCGGAAGGTCTCGGGCTCGGCGGCGGCGCCGTAGTCGACCTTCTCCAGCTTCGTCACCCCGTCGACCAGGTAGCAGACCTCGTCGCCGAACTCCGCGCGGACCTGATCGAGCGTCACATCCGTGTCCTCGACGGTGTCGTGGAGGAGGGAGGCGGTCAACGTCGTGGTCTCGGCGCCGAGTTCGGCGAGGATCAGGGTCACCGCGAGCGGATGGGTGATGTAGGGCTCGCCGCTCTTGCGGAACTGTCCGCGGTGCGACATTTCCGCGAGTACGTACGCCTTGCCCAGCACGAGCAGGTCGGCGTCGGGATGGTGCGCTCGGTGGGCGTCGGCGACATGGCCGATCGCGTCCGGCACCCGGTCCCTGGACCCGGGCCCCAGCAACGCGGCTCTGCCGAGCCGGCGGAGGTCGATACTGGTACGGCCGCGCCTGCGGCTCCGGGCACCAGGGCTGGTGGCCTCTGCGCTCATGCGGCACCTCCGGCAGCTTCGACCGGCGGTGGGAGGGACAGGAGCGCTCTCCCGGCCGGTGCTTGATGCTACCGACCCCACCACGTGCCTCGGTCCACCTCTCCCCCAGCGTGAACCGGATCACCCATTCGAGCGAATTTGCCGCCGGGTGCCGAGGAGTTCAGAGTGTGTCGAGCAACTCCGCCCACTCACCGTCGAGCATGCCCTCGGCGACGATCACGGCCGGGCCCGTCATCTCGATCTCGCCGTCGGGCCGTTCGGTGATGACGAGCCGTCCGCCGGGCAGGTCGACCGTGTAGGTGACGGGCTCTCCGGTCACCGCGGGGTCGATGCCGTCCCTGCGTGCCGCGGCGACGGCGACGGCGCACGCGCCCGTACCGCAGGAGCGCGTCTCGCCCGAACCGCGCTCATGGACGCGCATGGCGACATGGCGCGGGCCGCGTCCGACGACGAATTCGACGTTCACGCCGTCCGGGTAGGCCGAGGCGGGGCTGACGGGCGGAGCGGTGAACAGATTCCCCGCGTGGTCGAGGTCGTCGACGAAGGCGACGGCGTGCGGATTGCCCATGTTGACGTTACGGGCGGGCCAACCCCGCTCCCCCACAACGACGCTGACGTCCCCTTCGGGGAGGACGGCGCGTCCCATCCGGACGGTGACGACTCCCGGGTCGGCCGTCCCGCCGCCCGTTTCAGAGGACTTGGCGATGTGGATCTCCTTGACCCCGCCACGGGTGGCGACGGCGAGGTCGCCCGCGTCGACGAGACCGGCGCGCCGCAGATACCGCGCGAAGACCCGGACCCCGTTGCCGCACATCTCTGCGACCGAACCGTCCGCGTTGCGGTAGTCCATGAACCACTCGGCCCGGTCGGCCATGGACCGCGCCTCGGGGTGCGCGGCGGACCGTACGACGTGCAGCAGCCCGTCCCCGCCGATACCGGCGCGGCGGTCGCAGAGCTTCGCGACGGCGCCGGCCGACAGGGTGACCGCGTTGTCCGGGTCGGGAATGATCACGAAGTCGTTCTCGGTCCCGTGGCCCTTGAGGAATGGGACCGGTGACGGCTGCGCGGCGGGGCGGTAGGTACTCACGCGTCAATCGTACGAGGTGGGACCGACAGCGCGAACGCGGAAGTCGGCGTCCCCCGTCAGCGAAGGCGGGCGACCCGCCAGACGGCGAGGGCGACCACGGCGACGCCCACGGTCACGTACAGCGCGAGAACACGCCAGTCCGGGCGCTCACCCGACCCGCGGGCCGGCATTCCGGGCCAGGTGTGGCCGACGCGGCGGGCGGCCATCATGCCCCAGCCCGCGGCGCAGCAGCTGATCAGCAGGCCGAGCATCGCGACGACGGCGCCCCCGTCGCCCGTCCCGAAGGCCAGGGGGAAGGCGAACATCAGCGAGCCGACGGCGGCGAGCATCACGATGGGAGCGAGCTGCCAGATCCGCAGGCGTCGCTGCGGACGCAGCTCGACTTCCACCTCGGGAGTCACCGCGTCTTCGTCGTCGGGTCCGTCAGGACTCAACCGCGGGGCTTCGTCCCGCGGATCCTGTGTCCCCTGATCTGTGTTGCGAGGGCCGGCCTCCATCGCCACGCGCCCTCCCAACTCGGACTCCACTGGTCGATCGATGCTCGATGATGGCACGGCCCCGGGCACCGGATTGACGGCCTGAGCGTCCCGATGCCATCACGTGATCAGGCTGTGACCGCTCGTTCGACCAACGTCAGCGCGAGGTGCGGGAGTTCCTCCCGGTCGTCGGCCGCGCCGCTCAGCCAGTGGACGCGGGGGTCGCGGCGGAACCAGGAGTCCTGGCGGCGCGCGAAGCGTTTGGTGGCGCGTACGGTCTCGGCGCGCGCCTGGTCCTCGGTGCAGTCACCGGCGAGGGCCGCGAGTACCTGTTGGTAGCCGAGGGCGCGCGAGGCGGTACGGCCCTCGCGCAGTCCGCGCGCCTCCAACTCGCGCACCTCGTCGACGAGGCCGGCCTCCCACATACGGTCGACGCGCAGCGCGATGCGCTCGTCGAGTTCGGGGCGTTCCACGTCGACACCGATCTGCACCGTCTCGTACACGGCGTCGTGACCGGGCAGATTGGCGGTGAACGGTTTACCGGTGATCTCGAACACCTCAAGTGCCCGGACGATGCGGCGCCCGTTACTGGGGAGGATCGCGCGGCCCGCCGCCGGATCGGCGGCGGCCAGCCGGGCGTGGAGGGCGCCGGAGCCGCGCAGCTTCAGCTCCTCCTCCAGCCGGGCGCGCACCTCGGGGTCGGTGCCGGGGAAGTCGAGGGCGTCGATGGCGCCCCGTACATAGAGGCCGGAGCCGCCGACGAGTACGGGGGTACGGCCTTCGGCGAGCAGCCGGTCGATCTCGATCCTGGCCAGTCTCTGGTACTCGGCGACGTTGGCCGCCTCGGTGACGTCCCAGATGTCGAGGAGATGGTGCGGGACGCCGCGGCGCTCCTCGGTCGACAGCTTGGCGGTACCGATGTCCATCCCGCGGTAGAGCTGCATGGAATCGGCGTTGACGACCTCACCGTCGAGTTGCCGGGCGAGATGGACGCCCAGGTCGGACTTGCCGGCCGCGGTGGGGCCGACGACGGCGATGACCCGCGGTGCGGGCGCTGCGGTACTCACCGCCCCAGTCTCGCAAACCTCGTGACCGGTTCCCGAACGAGTTACGTACGAGCCCTGTCCGGGGTCGTTGGCCGTTGCGAGATTCCGGCCGCCCTGCTTCGCGAGGGCGCCCGTGGACCGCGGGACGGGGCGCTGCGGGCAACGCGGATTTTCGCCCACCCGAGTAGCATATGGAGGTGAAATGGGCGTTTTCGCATGGCTTCGCCGGAAGTCCAGGCGGACGACCGGGCAGGTCGGGCCGGTGCCGTCCCCGGTGGTAGAGGCCGCCGGGGACGGGGACGGCGAAGGCGCCCGCACATGGTCGGCACAGCGCCGATCGCCCCTCACCCGGGGGCCCGAAGGAAGGTGACCGATGAGCTTCCTCGACTCACTGAAGTCCAAGCTGTCCCCCGCCAGGGACAAAGTCTCCGACCTCGCGCAGCAGCACGGGGGGAAGATCGGTGAGGGGCTGGACAAGGCCGCGAAGACGGTCGACCAGAAGACCAAGGGCAAGTACAGCGACAAGATCGAGTCCGGGACCGGAAAGGCCAAGAACGCCCTGGACCGGATGTCCCAGAAGGAAGGCAAGGACGGCGGGACCGGCGGCACCACAGACCCGCCCTCCTCCCCGCCCCCGACCTCCTGAGGCACGGCGAACG
>NZ_JAAPBF010000018.1 GCF_022695985.1 Streptomyces sp. NP-1717
GTTCCGTTCCCCGCAAGCCCGCCCGGTGCCCCGGAGACTTCTCCCCGGACTCTGGCTCACGGCCCGTCAGTCGCCCCAGGTGATGTCCTTCCACCTGCAGCTGTCGGGCCAGGCAGGGATGTCCTCGCACACCACGAAGCGGCTGATCTCGGACACCCTGGAGGTGCTTGCGCCGCTGCAGCCCGCCGTCGAGCCGTTCGAGTCGTTGAGCCTCGTGGCCCCGCCGCTCTCCCACCGGAGTAGGGCGTACGCCTGGTGGCTATCCGCTTCCTTGTCGCAAATCAGGTAGTCGCCCCCGCTGGAGATCCTGCCCCAGTCCTGACCTTCTTCGACCGATACGTACGACACCGCGTGGGCGGCGCCGGCCGTGGACAGGGCGAGGGCTACGGCCGCAGAGGCCGTGCCGAGTGTGCTGAGCAGTGTGCGTTGGGTCATATCCATATCAGCTCGCATCCAGGGCCTTCGGGAAGCCGACGTTCTTGGCCTCGCTGTACAGGTCCTTGATGTCCGCGGCCTTCAGCTTGATACAGCCGCGGACTCCCCCATCCTGAGACGGCCACCGTGGCCGCGGTGAGAATGTGCAGGCAGAGCTTCATTTCTCGATCCCCCGATCTGTGCGGTGGCCGTCCCGCTACACGCCCGATGGGGCAATGGCAGCAGGTGGATTCGGTGCGATGCCAACCCGTTATGTCCGCGTCGGCGAGAGCAACTGTGCTGGTCCGACCCGCCCGAGGGCCAGTGATCTCGCGTTCCAAGTCGGCGTGGGACGCACGATCCGCCGTTCACCTGTAGTGATAGGGACGGATTGGGACGCCCGTGGAAAGGTGGGAGGGGAGTCGGAGACAGAAGTCACGGGGGTGAGGTCTGGGACGGGCCGGAGAGATCCAGGGAGTTGGCCGAAGTTCTGGCAGGGCTGAAGGAGCGTAGTGGCCTCAGCGGTCAACCACCCACCAAGGCGGGGCTGTTCGTGGCCCGTCTCCAGGAGTGGCCGGTCGGCGCAGATCTCCTTCCTGTGGCCGCGGCTTCCAGATCGACCTGCCAAGGAACGTCTGGCAGTGCGAGTTCCTCGCACTCCACGTGGGGATACACGGCGGTGAGCGCGCCGTCGTTGAGCGCGGGCCTGAATTCCCCGGTGGCCTCGTCCTTCTGCGCGCGGGTCGGCGGGCGCAACGCGACCATCAGCTCCAGGCCGGTCGTCGCGGTCGTCCCGCGCGGCGTCATCACCCGCTCCGCGTACAGGCCGAGATAGCGGGCGAGGTCGGCCGGGTGGGCCCTGCTGCGGCCGAAGAGGTACGACCACGCCTTGAGGCCGTAGTAGCCCCATGTCAGAACGGTGGAGATCGCGAAGCCCGTCTGCACCGCAGCGGAGGGACGCCGACCCGATCCTCGTCCTCACCGCTGCCGCGCTGGAGCGCTACGGTCTGCCCGTCGCCCTGCTGGAGGAGGTGCGGCGCCACGGTCGGCTCGCGGACAGCCACACGGTGGTTCTTCCTCGGGCGGCCCGACGCGGGGGCCGCGGTGACCGAGGCCGTGCAGGACGCGCCGGCCGCGCGCGCCCAGTACACGCGGTCAGGGTCTGGAGGGTGAGCAGCGAGCCGGCGACGGCGAACAGGATGTAGGTGATCTTGTCCTCCTGTTCGCCACAGCCCACCACATCGGGCCGCGCCAGGAGAGGGCGGCATCGTCGGCCAGGCACACCGGCCCAGGCCGCATCCTCGATTTCCGGTCCCGCGAACAATTCTGACTCCGGCTCACGGCAGATTCCCTGCTCGCCACCCACCCCTGTAATCAACTCCGTCTGCTTCATTGACATCTCACTCGGAAGACCTATCTTTGGGAGCGCTCCCATAACAGCCTTGCAAACTGGAAGGAGTCCCCCACCATGCGCAAAAAGAGTCCGTTAACCGGGCGTTCGCGAGCGTCCCTCCGCCGGCCTCTCCAGGCGTTCGTCATGCTGTTCGCCGTGGCGGTCGGCGCCCTCACCTGGTCGACCCCCGCCCAGGCTCACGGCACCGTCGTCGGCCCCGCCACCCGCGCGTACCAGTGCTGGAAGACGTGGGGCAACGACCACACGAACCCGGCCATGCAGACCCAGGACCCCATGTGTTGGCAGGCCTTCCAGGCCAACCCCGACACCATGTGGAACTGGATGAGCGCGCTCCGCGACGGCCTCGGGGGCCAGTTCCAGGCACGGACCCCCGACGGGACACTCTGCAGTAACAACCTCTCGAGGAACGCCAGCCTGGACAAGCCCGGACCGTGGAAGACCACCACCATCGGCAACAACTTCTCGGTCCACATGTACGACCAGGCGTCCCACGGTGCCGACTACTTCAAGGTCTACGTGAGCAAGCAGGGCTTCAACCCCAAGACCCAGACCCTGGGCTGGAGCAACCTCGACTTCATCACGCAGACCGGCCGCTTCGCCCCGGCACAGGACATCACGTTCCCCGTCCAGACCTCCGGCTACACCGGACACCACATCCTGTTCGTGATCTGGCAGGCCTCGCACATCGACCAGGCCTACATGTGGTGCAGCGACGTGAACTTCGGCTGAGCCGCAAAGCACGCAGACGGCACCGGCCGACCGAGCCCCGTCCGGGCAGGGACCCAAATTGGTCACCCTGCCCCGACGGGGCTTCCTGCGTTCCTCACTTGACTCTGAAAGCTCTATAGATCGTCAAGCGGCTGGAGATGTCGGGGATCTGGATCGTCGGGCTCAACTTCCGGAGATCCGGCAGGACTTCGACCTGGGGATCTCGTTCTGGTCCAGGAAGGGCTGGAAGGCGGTCGGCCGTCGGCGGTCCCGGCGAAGAGGGTTCTCGCCGTTCAACTATCCGCACGCCGTGACAACGATTCAACGCCGATCATTTCAGTTGCCGACAGGCTCCCCACGACCGATCCTGAGCACCGGACAAACAAGGAGGACAGGATGGGGCTCGTGCTCTTCCCCGGGGACGACGATGTGACCAGCCCGGACATCTCCTGGTCCTGCACCGGCTTCAACATGTTCAGGGAGTGGCTGGCCCGCCGAGGGGTTCACCCTCTCCGAGATGCGCGGCTTCGACGGAGACTGCCCGTGGAGCAGCGTCTCCACAACGCTGGCACCACTGCTCAACCATCCAGATGACGCTGGTCCAGACCTCACGCCCGCTCAATGCGCGGCCATGCTGCCCCGGCTGGAAGCAATCATCAACGAGCGGCAACATGATGGCAGCGACGCCGCTCTCGAACGACGCATCGATGACACCCGCCAGCTGGTCACCGTCATGAAGTTCTGCTTGGACAAGGACGTTGAGATCATCTTCGGCTAACCACCGAACCGTAGGCGCCAGCAATTTACGAGACAGCCCTTAGCTGCGCGCCGACGTCATCGTCGCGGAGAACGCCGCGCTGATCGCCGGCCAGACCGAGGTGCCCATCGTGAATTCTTGAGTGACTGGCTGCTCGCCTCGGTCCGCGTGAATCCCCCGCCGGTCACTTCGAGCTCAACGTGCCGGCTGGGGAGGGGGCGGACCTCTCGTGTCTTCGCAGACATACGGCCCGACGGGCCCGGTCGGATCAGCGGGCGGGGGTGCGTGACCCGTGGCGGACCAGACCCGCGATCGCCGTGATCACGAGCCCCACCGCGGCAAGGCCGGAGAGTAGGGGCAGCACGGCCATTTCGTTCATCAGCTGATTCGCAGCGCTGATGGCGAGGAGGATGCCGGCCACCAGGTAGAGGGCACTCATGCCCCGGCTCGACGGGATCATCTGCCACGTGCGACTGCCCATGTCGTCCTCCAACTAGACCAAACCGTAACGCGGTTCACGTGCCCGAAGATCCAGAAGCCATTCCCGTCGAAAGCCGCTCCTCGGGCCCGTTCACGCGCTGGTTGACCGTACTCACAGAGAGACATGGGCGACGCCGAGATAGGCGTGCAGCGTGCGGATACTGTTTCCCGCCTGCGGGACAGCCGGAACAGCGGCAGGGCAGAAGGGGCGGGCGGGAGCGAAGCTGGGGGGCCGGGCACACCCTCACGGTGACCGAGACCGTGGTCGTGTTCGTAGAAATCGACCGCGCCACCATGGGGCCCGAGCGCCTGGCCGCCGAGCTCACCGCTTAAGCCGACCGCGACGTACCCGCCCCCCGACGCCCGGACCGCACATCAACGGGCGGTTCCCTCACGGTCGCGTCGCAGGCCGTGGCCGGCCGCGCGCCTCCAACTCCCAAGGGCTTTACCTGATTTACCACTCCGTGAGGTGTTCTTGACAAGGGCTGCGAGTAACGCCACCCTCATGCCTCTCTGATCGGTGCCACGAATGAGGAGAGGCAGCCCCCCACATGAGTTCACGTACTGTCCGACGGCTTGTGTCGGTACTGGCGGGTGCCGGCTTGGTGCTCGCCGCCCCCACAGCCCTGCCCGCGGTCGCGAACGCCGCGCCGGCCGCCGTCGCCGAGGTGTCCGCCGCCGACGGTTGCTACACCTGGAGCGGGACGCTCAGCGAGGGTTCGTCCGGCGAAGCAGTGCGACAGCTCCAGATCCGGGTCGCCGGATACCCGGGCTCGGGCAGCCAGCTCGCCATCGACGGCCAGTTCGGCCCGGCAACCAAGGCCGCGGTGCAGCGCTTCCAGTCGGCTTACGGTCTCGGCGCCGACGGTGTCGCGGGCCCGGCCACCTTCGGCAAGATCTACGAGCTTCAGGACGACGACTGTTCCCCGGCCAACTTCGATTACAGCGAGCTGAACAACTGCAACTCGGACTGGTCCGGCGGCAAGGTCAGCGCGGCCACGGCCCGCGCCAACGCCCTGGTCACCATGTGGAAGCTGCAGGCCATGCGCCACGCCATGGGTGACAGGCCGATCACCGTCAACGGCGGCTTCCGCAGCGTCACCTGCAACAGCAACGTCGGCGGCGCGGCCAACAGCCGTCACATGTACGGCCACGCGGCCGACCTCGGCGCGGGCTCGCAGGGCTTCTGTGCCCTGGCTCTGGCGGCCCGCAACCACGGCTTCACGGAGATCCTGGGCCCGGGCTACCCGGGTCACGACGATCACACGCACGTCGCCGGTGGCGACGGCCGCTTCTGGTCGGCCCCGAGTTGCGGTATGTGATCCATCGGTTCACGCACCGCGTGTGCCTGCGACGCCCGCTCCGGTGCTTCGGTCCGGGGCGGGCGTCCGCCGCGCTGCGCGGTTGCTTCCCGCGGCGACATCCGTACGAGCCCACTCACGGCCGGCGGGACCGAACTGGCCGAAGGCGGACACCTTCGGGGCCTTGTGGTGCGCCGGAGCCTTACGGCGGGCGGTCGGGACGCTGCGTCGGGGATCTTCAGGCCCATTGACATGCGCACGTCACACTTGGAGAGTTGCCCCTCTCCGTGCCCGCCGGAGCGGCACACGCTTCGGCCGGGACCGGTAGGCAGACCGTCGAAAGGAGCACGATGAACCGCTTAACCCGAACTCTCCTGCCCTTCACCATGGGCGCTGCCCTGCTGGTGCCGCTGACACACTCCGCCACCGCGGTGGAGACCGACACCCGTAGTGTTTCCCCCGCCGCGGCCGGGAAGAAGGCCGCCGGCGATGTCCACGCCAAGGTCAGCCGCGACTCCGTCATCCAGCGGGCCAAGACCTGGCTGACGGCGAACAACGGCAGTCAGGTGCCCTACAGCCAGACCGCGACGTTCGGCGGATACCGTGCGGACTGCTCCGGATACGTCAGCATGGCGCTCCAGTACGGCAAGCCCGGCGCCAACACGGTGATGCTCGCAAGCTCGGACTTCACCACGCCGATCAACATGTCGCAGCTCACCAAGGGCGACCTGATCATCGACGCGGCGGGCAGCAGCACGACGCGGCACGTCGTGATCTTCGAGAAGTGGACGAGTAGCGCCCACACCAGCTACAAGGCGTACGAGCAGCGCGGCGGGCACGGTACGGACTACCGCACACTCAGTTACGGGATCGGGGCGGACGAGTACGACGCGTACCGTCCCAACAAGTACTGACACACTCCCCCTACGCGCGCGGCCCGCGGCTCCCCCACCGCCGCCGGAAGCGCGACGCGGCAGTGAGCAGAACGCCCTCCGGGCCGGCCCGGAGGGCGTTCTGCTGTCACCCGGCCGAGCGCCCCGTGACACGGGCCGGCGGCAGCGGTGGGCCCGTCCATCCTCCTGCCGAGCATCTGGCGCACGGCCGAGGCGTAGTCCCCGATCAGGAAGGATCGCTGTAGACCGGTCGCCGTTGCCGAAGTCGAGAACTTCGCAGCCTCGGCCTTGGCGTCGCTCACCGCGGCGGCCTGCTTCTCGGCCTCCCTGGCCGCGTCGTGCGGAAGCGTCGAATCTGCATTGAGCTCCGGAGTGCTGCGGTCGTCCGAGGTGTCGTCAGCGTCGGTGGCTGCTGCTCCGTCAGGTTGCGCGGATTTGGCGGGGCCCGTCGGCAAACTGATCACCGAACGCACTGGTGAAGTTCCCACCCCGAACGTGTTGTTGTCGCTGCTTGCGTGAGACCCGAACCCAGTGGTGCGGGCGGCTTGGCCTTGCCCGTGGCCGGTGCTGTCACGGCTGGGTACCGAAACCCCCGGCTCTGCCCGTGGAGTTGTGGCGGTAGGCATTCCTCAGAGGCCAACCGTGTCAGCCGCAGCGACCACCGTACGGGCCACGGTAACGCCGAACTCGCCTCCCGGTTGTTCCTCAGCCCGACCGCGGTCAAGAGCCACGTCGGCCGCATTCTGTCGAAGCTGGACCTGCGCGCGACCGCGTCCAGGCCGTCGTCTTCGCCTACGAGACGGGCCTGATCGCCCCGGGCGAGGCGCCCAGATGACTGATTCCAAGGTCAGTGGTCGTCCAGCGCGTATGCGGGCGGGGACATGACCCGCGAGCAGACCGGCGACGCTCTCCTCGCGCCCACGATCACTCGCCGCCTGATCGAGCGCTTCGCCCATCACGACGAACCGCAGACCATCGCCCCGCACCGCGATCTGTCCGGCCTGACCCCGCGCGAGCTCGAAGTGCTCCGCCTCCTCGCGAGTCCCGTTCGTGATGGCTTTCGGCGCGCTCGGCATCGTGATGTCGGTGATCATCGTCAGCCATGTGATCAGTGGGGAGGTCGGCACCAGCCTGCGCAGGATCGGCATTCTCAAGGCGATCGGCTTCACTCCGCGCGAGGTCGTACGCGCCTACGTGGCCCAGGCGCTGATCCTGTGCCGCTGCTGGCCGACACCGAGTCGGTGTACGGCTGCGTCTCGTTCTCGGTGGCCTGGTGGGTGGACGTCGCCGTGCCGGCCGCCGCCCTGGTCGTCGTGTGGTCGGCGGCGCTGATTCCCGCGTTGCGGATCGGCAGGCTGCGCACCGTCGAGGCCATCGCGGTCGGCCGGGCGCCGCGTACGGGGCGCGGCCAGTTGGCGCACCGGGCGATGGGGATGCTGCCGCGGCCGGTGACCTACGGTCTCGCCGCACCCTTCACACATCCGGTACGTACCCTCGCGATGCTGCTCGCGGTGGCGTTCGGCACCGTCGCGGCAACGTTCGCGGTGGGGCTGACCTCGTCCCTGAACGCGATCGGCACCTCACAGGACCCCGAGAACCGTGCCGCGGTCACGGTCACGACGTCCAAGGCGATGGAAGCCGCTCCCCCTCCGCCGCCCCCCCCGTTACCGTTTTCGTGGCTCCGCAATGGGGCCTCCGGTCTTCGGGTCCGGCATGACTTCCCCCCTTGTGGCGGTTGATGATCCGGGGGGTGGTGTCACCAGGCCCGGAGGCATCGACGGACCGCTGATGAGGGGCTTGAGCACCGGCTTCACCCGGGCCGGAAGAGCTCTCCGTAACGTGGGTGTGGCAGCTCGGTGCCGAGGCAAGGCCGGACGAACAGCGCGACCGGAGGGCCCTGCACGTGATCGACACCGGCGACATCGACGTCTTCCTCGGCCTGGACGTCGGCAAGGGCCAACTCCACGCCACCGCCGTCACCCCGGCCGGGAAGAAGGCCTTCGACAAGCGCCTGCCCAACACCGAACCGAAACTCCGCGAGTTGTTCGCGAAGTTGCAGGCCAAGCACGGAACGGTGCTGGTCGTGGTCGACCAGCCGGCCTCCATCGGAGCCCTGCCCTTGGCGGTCGCGAGGAACATGGGCTGCCCGGTCGCCTACCTGCCCGGACTGACGATGCGGCGGATCGCCGACCTCTACCCGGGCGAGGCCAAGACCGACGCGAGGGACGCGTTCATCATCGCGGACGCCGCCCGAGCGATGCCCCACACGCTGCGGGCGATCGAGGGCGAGGACGAGACGATCGCCGAGCTGGAGATGATCGTCGGCTTCGACGACGACCTCGCCGGGGAAGCCACCCGGGTCGCGAACCGCCTGCACGGCCTGCTCACCCAGATCCATCCCTCGCTGGAACGGGTGCTGGGCCCGCGCTTGCAACACCCGGCCGTACTCAGCCTGTTGGAACGGTTCGGATCACCAGCCCAGATCCGCAAGGCCGGACGACGACGCCTGGTCACGCTGATGAGGCCGAAGGCCCCGAGGATGGCCGAGCGGCTGGTCGAGGACATCTTCACTGCCCTGGACGAGCAGACCGTCACCGTTCCCGGGACCGAGGCGGCCGCTCTGATCGTCCCGAGCCTGGCCGGATCGCTGACCGCCGTCCTTGACCAGCGCAAGCTGCTGGCCGGGCGGATCGAAGAACTGTTGGAGGCCCACCCTCTTTCGAAGGTCCTGAGGTCGATGCCGGGCATCGGCGTCAGGACCGGCGCCCGCATCCTGATCGAGATCGGTGACGGCAGCACCTTCCCGACCGCCGGCCACCTCGCCGCCTACGCCGGACTCGCCCCCGCGACCCGCAGCTCGGGCTCCTCGATCCGCGGCGAACAATCCTCGCGGAGAGGAAACAAGCAGCTCAAACGGGCCTTCTTCCTCTCCGCGTTCGCGGCCCTCGGCGACCCGGCATCCCGGGCCTACTACGACAAGAAAATCGGCCAGGGCAAGCACCACACCCAAGCCCCGCTCTGCCTCGCCCGACGCAGAGCAGACGTGCTCTACGCGATGCTCCGCGACGGAACCTTCTACGAATCTCGGCCGACGGCAGCGGTCACCTGACCAGCGGTTCCGCGAGGAGGACCACTCGATCAGTCTCGACATCGAAACCGAGCACCGGATGCCCAGGGTCGCTCTCCGGGTCCATCAGCACCGGCTTGCCCAAGTGCCGCCCAATGTCACGGAGGAAGCCACAGAAGGCATCCAGTCGCTTCTGTCCCTGCAACTCCCGCAGGTTGACGTCGAAGTCGATCTCGCCGTCGGCATAGAACCGGAAAATCGCCAGCAAACCGGCAACCGGCCACACCCGCAGGTTCGGACACTCGGCATCCACAGGACGAGCCAGCACGACCTCCGCGCGAGGCACGGGAAGCACCGTCTCACCTTCGGAGTACTGACACTTCCAGCCCCTCTCAACGACAAGATCGAGGACCGACTGCCACTCCACCACCGAGGCACTCGGGACACGAACATCCGGCAGCGACCCCATCAAGTCCGGATCGAAGAAACAGCTCACGTCGCCCCACAGCAGATCAGCCATGCCGCCATGCTGCCCGCCCACTCAAGCCACCGCAGCCCGGTTTCCCTTGACCAAAGACATAGGGGCACCCCCCGGCGGCCGCCGACCCGGCGAAGGTGCGGTCCGCCGTCACGTCGCAGCCGGGCATGAAGTCGTACTACGGCAAGGCCCAGATGGAGGTCGCCGTGGCCGGGGTCTCAGGATCGGTTGAGGCCAGCCTCTATGAGGGCGATTCGCGCTCCGGCAGGTACGAAATGCTCTCCGGGCACTGGGTCACCGGTAAGGGGCAGGTCGTGGTGTCCTCACGTTTCCTGGAAAGGACCAGCACCAGGCTCGGTGACACGGTGCGGGTGACCTACGAGAAGGAGACCGCGAACCTGCGGTTCGTGGGCGAGTCCTTCGACACGTCGGGCAGCCGACTGGAGATCCACGCGGACACGGCCGACTTCAAGTCGGCCGAGCCCAGCACCTTCCTCGTCGAGACGGAGTCCGGCGTCTCCGCCGACGAGTACGCCCGGAAGGTCGCCGCGGTCGTACAGCCACTGGGGGGCGAGGCAACGACCGGCTCCGAGTCGGGGCAGGACGGCGTCATCCTCATCATGGCCGCGATGGCGGTGCTGTTCACCCTCATGCTGATCAGCGTGGCCGGTCTCGGCGTCCTCAACTCCGTGGTCCTCGACACCCGGGAACGCATCCACGACCTGGGCGTCTGCAAGGCGATCGGCATGACGCCGCGCCAGACCCTGAGCCTCGTGCTCGCCTCGGTGACCGTGATCGGCGGGCTGATCGGCGTCCCGGCGGGGTATGCGCTGCACGGCCTCGTCATGCCGGTGATGGGGCATGCCGTAGGCCGGGTTCAAGCTCGGCGAGGATGCCTCGGCTGACGAGGCGTTTGAGTTCGGCGGATGCCCACGCCGAGGGCCGGTTCGAGCTGTGCCGACCTTCGCCCGGTCGAGAGAAACCGGGTTCGAGCCAGCGAAACCGAGCATAGTTAAAGGCGGGTCACCGCGTGGAGCGCGCTCAGGCGTGATTGACCCTGGGGAAGGCCTCGTCCGTCTCGACGTAGTACTTGCGGACCAGCGGGCCGAATTCGCCCTGTGAGTCGCCGAGGATCATGGCCTTGACGACCTGAACGCTTTTCGCGTCATCGAACTTCTGCGCCCTCGTCTCGGTGCCACCGAGGACCAACGGCTTCCACTTCGCCCGGGACTCCGGCGTGGCGCTGACGTCCGGGTCGAAGCCCAGATAGTAGCGGCGTCCGGAGGCCTCCTGCCCGACGGCCAAGAAGACGATCACGTGGAAACCGGTGTTGAGCTTGTTTCTGAAGTTGCTTTCGCTCCCGCCCACGTGTCCGGTCGAACCGGTGACGACTACGGCACGGTCGGCCTTCACAGCTTCGTCGATAGCGGCCCATTTGCCTTCGATCCCCAACGGCACCGAGAGATCCGAGGGCTCGTACAGCCCTCTTGCTCCGGGACTCAACAGAGCGCCGACCCTTTGAGCGCGCACCTGGCAGTCGTTGTCCATCATTCCCATGAACATGGAATCAGTCGGCATCTGTAACCAGAACTTGAGGCGATCGAGAACGGGGCCCGCCGTCGCGTCCACCGCCTGCGAGATCCGAGCCCTGATGACCTGCGTCGTCGGTGTGGTCTGGTCGACAGCTTGAACGTACGCCTGCTTGATCATGAAAGATCCCCCCGCGCGACTCCCTTTGTTCCACTATGGCGTACGGAATGTGCCTCCGGTAGAGCAGAGAGTGAAGAGCGCAGCGCCGGCCGTAGGCGGCCTCGTTCTCGGCAGGCTGTCCACGGTCCGGTCGAGTCGGCCGGCTGCGCGATGCGTTCCCACTCCGGGACGGCGGCGGGGGACGCCGCGTTGTCGGGGATCTCCGCCCCCTGGTACAACCCGCGCCTGGCACCGGTGTAGTTGATCCCCTCGAACACCCAGACGTCGTAGGCCCCGGGGAAGCCCCGGTTCCACAGCGAGCTGGAACGGTCCTGACAGGAGCGTCAGTTGGATGAGTCGCCTGCCCAACTGGCCCAGTTGTTGACGTAGTTGATCTCGTTGTAGGAGTACAGATACCCGTCGGCCGCTGCGGCGGCCCACGTCGGGGCCACGTCGTGGTTGACCGGTGAGGACCTCTCGTGGTTGATCGGTGAGGCCTGCGCGGCGGTCTGGGGCACGGCCATCACCGCGGCGCAGAGAACTGCTCCCAGGAGGGCGAGGCACAGGCTCCGCTCGCTCGCCGCCGCCGAGGGCGCCTGCTACCGTCGATTGCTCCGGTTTCTCCTGGCTCGGCGCCGTGGCGGCGCGCCATTTTTTTCTCCTTCCTTTCTCCGGTGCCTCCGACCTGCGGGCCGAAGCGTTTCCACGGGCCCGCCGGATCGTCGGTGAAGCCCGTCCGTGCTTTCAGAGGGCATTCTTTTGAGGAGAATCAAATGCTCGCCGGAGTTCAGGAAGAGTGCGCACAGGACATGCCCGCCCGGTATGGGCGAGGCATGCCGGGCTGGGGGCCGCTTCGTGGCGTGGGGTCAGCCCGCGAAGCGGGCGCCGAGGCCGCCGTCGACGGGGATGTCGGCGCCGGTGATTCCACGGGCGCCCGGGCCGAGGAGGAAGGCGACGACCTCGGCGACGTCGTGGGGCTCGCACAACCGGCGCATCGGGTGCACGTCCACCACTTGGCCCTCGGCGGCGGCCGGGTCGGGCTGGGCGGCGAAGTAGTCGCGGACCAGGGCCGTCCGGGTCCAGCCCGGGCTGACCGCGTTCACCCGCACGCCGTGCGGCGCCAGTTCGAGGGCCAGGCTGCGGGTCAGGCCCACCAGTCCGGACTTGGCCGCCGCGTAGGGGAAGTACCCGGCGGAGGTGAGCCGGGCGTGCAGGGACGCGACGTTGACGATGGCACCCGTGCCCCGCTCGCGCATGGCGGGAATCAACTGCTTGGCGACGAGCCACGCGCCCTTGAGGTCGACCGCGAAGACGCGGTCCCATTCCTCGGTGGTCATGGTGGCGGGGTCGAAGTAGGCGTTGATCCCGGCGTTGTTGACCAGCAGCGTCGGCGGGCCGAAGCGCTCGGCGACGGCCGCGGTGGCGGCGACGACGCCCTCCTCGTCGGTGATGTCGACGGCCAGCGGCAGCATCCGGTCCGTGTGCGCGGCATGCCGGGCGGTGGCGCGGTCGAGTGCCGTTTCGTCGCGGTCCAGCACGGCGACGGCGGCACCCGCCGCCAGCAGGACATCGACGACGGCCTCGCCGATCCCTTGCGCGCCGCCGGTGACGACGGCGGTTCGGTCCTGGAGCGGGTTCACGGTGCCTCCCCGTGGGTACGGCCGGCGGACTGACGCGCGGCGCTGGTGGGTGGAACCCCGGGGGCTCCCGGGTGCAGTACGGCGGCGTGGGCGGGCGGGGCCGACGTACCCACGTCGGCGGCCAGCACGCGCCCGTCGTGTCCGAACCCGCCGTCGGGCCGCGCACCGTCGGCGTCGGCGTCGGGCGGAAGATCGAGACCGATCGTCGCGGTGGCCACGAACAGGGTGCCGTCCACGAGTGCGGGGCTCGCCGGCTGGACGGCGGGAAGCGGCAGGACGGCGTCGAGCGCGCCGTCCCGTGTGTACCGGTGGACCGCTCCGGCGCCCCAGACCGCTACCCAGAGACGGCCGTCGTCGTCCACGGTCATGCCGTCCGGGCTGCCCGTGCCCGGCGCGAACGTGATGTGCGCGGTCCGGTCGTGGAGCCCTCCGCCGGGGTCCACCCGGAAGCGGTCGATACGGCCCTCGGCGCTGTCGGCGAGGTACATGACCGTCCCGTCCGCCGTGAACGCCGGACCGTTGGGGATGGTGAGCCCGTCCAGCACGGTGGTGACCGAACCGTCGTGCCCGACCCGGTGGAGCCGGCCCAGGCCGCGCTCCGGACCGTAGGCCATGGTGCCGAACCAGAAGCGTCCGGCCGGGTCGCAGCAGCCGTCGTTGACCCGGCTGGGCACGGGGTCGGTGTCGCCGGGCCGGGCCAGCCAGGTGAGGCCCCCGTCGGGGGCAAGTACGGCGGCACCGGTGCCTGCCGCCGCCAGCCAGTGGCCGGGCGTGCCGGCCAGCGGCGCGACGGCGCCCAACGGGACGTCCAGGCGCAGGAGTACGGTTCCGTCGCCGGGGGCCGCCGGGTCGAGGGCGGTGAGGGTGCCGTCGAGGATGTCCACGGTCACCAGGCGGCCTCCGGTGTGGCGCAGGCCCTCGCCGAGTTCGCGCCGGGAGGTGGTCCAGGGGCGGAACGCAGCTGTGGCGGTCGCCCGGTGCGGGTGGCGGGTCACGGTTTCTCCTTCCGGTTCCGACGCACCCGCCGGGACGGGCGCGGTACGGCGGCGTGGACGGGCGGTGCGGCGGGAGGTCAGCGCACCGTGGCGCCGTCCTCCCGCTCCAGCAGGGCCAGTTCGCGGCGCTCGGGCAGTCCCTCCCAGTCGCCCGCGGAGGCGACGGCGAAGGCACCCACGGTGTTGGCGCGTTCCAGGCGTTCGCGCGGACCGAGTCCGTCCAGCAGGCCGGAGAGCAGGCCGGCGGTGAAGGCGTCCCCGGCGCCGACGGTGTCGCGGACGGTGACGCGCCGGGCGGGCGCGTGTTCCCGGCCGTGCGGGGTATGCAGTTCGGCGCCCTCGCCGCCGAGCTTCACGGCCACCTCGCGGGTGTGACCGCCGGCCAGCAGGGACCGGACGCGATCAGCGGTGGTGCGCGCCGACGGGTCGGCGGCCAGGGCGAGTTCGTCGTCGGAGGCGATGACGATGTCGGCGTCCCGGGCCAGCGGGCGCAGTACGTCGGCGGCCTCGGACGCGCCCCAGAGCCGGGCGCGGTGGTTCACGTCCAGGCTGACCAGGACTCCGGAGGCCCGGGCCGCCCGGACGGCGGCGCGCACCGCGGCCAGCGGCCCGGGGCCCAGGGCGCAGGTGATGCCGGTGACGTGCAGGACGCGGGCGCCGTCGAGCGTCTCGGCCGGCACGTCATCGGGGCACAGGCGGGAGCCGGCCGAGCCCGCCCGGTAGTACTGGATACGGGTCAGGTCGGCGATCCGCGGTTCGGACAGCAGCAGTCCGGTCGGCGCGTCGGGGTCGGTGCGGGCGCCGGCGGTGTCGACACACTCGGCGCGCAGGCTGCGCAGGATCAGGGTGCCCAGCTCGTCGTCCCCGACGCGGCCCACCCAGCGGGCCCGGTGTCCGAGCCTGGCCAGTCCGACGGCGACGTTGGACTCCGCGCCGGCGACCGAGAGGCACAGGTCACCGCCGAGCCGGAGCGGCCCGCCGGCCCTCAGCACGGCCATGGTCTCCCCGAGGGTGACGACGTCGGGGGCCGCCCCGGCGGTCACGGCTGATCCCGGTGGGCCGCGAGGGCGGCGAGGAAGGCGCGGCACCGTGCCCGCAGTTCGTCCACGTCGCCGCCGCGCGGGGCGTCCCCGACGATGGGCGAGCCGACACCGACAGCCAGCGCCCCGGCCTCCAGGTAGGCGCGGGCGGCCTCGGCGTCCACTCCCCCGGTCGGCACGAACGGGACGTCCGGCAGCGGGTCGCGCAGTGCGCGCAGGTAGGCCGGTCCGCCGACGGATGCGGGGAAGAGCTTGACGGCGGCGGCGCCCTCGGAGACCGCCCGGACGATCTCGGTGGGGGTCAGCGCCCCTGCGACGACGGGCAGGCCGAGCGCGTGTGCGGTGACGCTTCCCTCGGCGAGTGCCGGTGTGACGACGAAGGCGGCTCCGGCCTGCTGGACGGCGCGGGCGTCGTCGCCGGTGAGGACGGTCCCGGCTCCGATGAGCGAGTCGCCGCCCTCCCGCGCGCAGCGCGCGATGATCCCGGCCGCGTCAGGGGTCGTCAGGGACACCTCGATCAGGGCGACGCCCTCCTCCCGGAGGGTGTGCACGGTCCTCTCGGCGGCCTGTGGGTCGGTGCCGCGGACAATGGCGATCACGCGTTCGCGGCGGAGACGGTCGGTGAAGCTCATGCGGTCTGTCCTCGGGTGTGTGCGGGAGGAGTGGGTGCGGGAGGAGTGGGTTGGCCCGGCCGAGGCCGGGGGCCGGGGCGTGTCACCACTCGGCGAACGAGCCGTCGGGGTGGCGCCACAGCGGGCTGCGCCAGGGGGCGTTCGCCGCGGCGTCGGCCCGTCGCACCGCGTCCTCGTCGACGGTGATGCCGAGCCCCGGTCCCGTCGGGCGCGCGACGTGGCCGTCGGTGAAGCGGAAGACCTCGGGGTCGACGACGTAGTCGAGGAGTTCGGCGCCGTCGTTGTAGTGGATGCCGATGCTCTGTTCCTGGATCAGGAAGTTGGGTGTCGCGAAGGCCACCTGCAGGGAGGCGGCCAGCGCGATCGGTCCCAGCGGGCAGTGCGGCGCCAGCTGGGCGTCGAAGGTCTCGGCGAGGGCGGCGATCCGGCGCAGTTCGGAGATGCCGCCGGCGTGTGAGGGATCGGGCTGGGCGACGGCGATACCGGCGTTCAGCGCGGGCAGGAAGTCCCAGCGGGAGTAGAGGCGTTCGCCGGTGGCGACGGGCACGGTGGTGGAGCGGACGAGCGGCTCCAGCAGCCGGGTGTGCTCGGGCGTGACGGGCTCCTCCGCGAACAGCGGGTGCAGCTCCTCCAGCGCGACGAGCAGGCGCCGCGCCCCGGCGGGTCCGAGCCGGCCGTGCAGGTCGACGGCGACGTCCCGCCCGGGTCCGAGCACCTCGCGTGCGGTGGCCACGCGGGCGTGCGCGGCGGCCACGTCCGCCGCGCCGGCCAGGCGGCCGCTGAGGCCGGTGGCGTTCATCTTGACGGCGGTGAATCCGGCCTCCACCTGGGCGCTGACGGCGTCGGCGATCTCGGCCGGGTCGTCGCCGCCGACCCAGCTGTAGACGCGTGCCCGGTCGCGGACGGCGCCGCCGAGCAGGTCGTACACGGGGACACCGAGGGCCTGGCCCCGGATGTCCCACAGGGCCTGGTCGATACCGGCGACGGCGCTGGAGAGCACCGGTCCGCCGCGGTAGAAGGTGCCGCGGGTCATGACCTGCCAGTGGTCCTCGATGCGCCTCGGGTCCAGCCCGACGAGGTACTCGGCCAGTTCGCCGACGGCCGTGCGGACGGTGTCGGCGCGGCCCTCGACCACCGGCTCGCCCCAGCCGACGAGCCCTTCGTCCGTCTCGATGCGGCAGAACAGCCACCGGGGCGGCACCCGGAAGGTTTCGATGCGGGTGATCTTCACGGTGCTTTCCGGTCCTCCGGTTCGGTGTCGTGCCCGCTGCCGGGACCGGTGCGGTCGTTGTCCGCCCCCGGTGTGGTGCGGGCACGGGAGAGGCCCGCGGTGCGGGCGAGGTCGGCGTCGGCGCGGGCGAGCAACGCGCGCATGGCCTGCTCGGCGGCGGACGGGTCGGCGTCGCGGACGGCCCGCAGGACGGGCTCGTGCGCGGGAACCGGATCGTCGGCCTCGGCGGCGTGGACGAGCCGGTCACGTTCGGCCAGGCCCGGGCCGATGAAGACGTCCATGCGCTGGAGCAGTTCGTTGTGGGTGGCGCGGAGCAGGGCGCGGTGCCAGGCGAGGTCGGCTTCGGCCGCCGCGCCGGCGTCGCCGGAGCTCTCGCCCATGCGCACCAGGGCCTCCTCCATCGCGGCGAGGTCCTCCTCGGTGCGTCGTTCGGCGGCGAGGCGGGCGGCGGCGGGTTCGATCACGAGGCGGACTTCGGCGAGGTCCCGCAGGACGAGTTCCGGCGCGTCCGCGACGAGCTGCCAGCGGATGACGTCGGCGTCCAGCAGGTTCCAGTTCTCCCGCGGGCGGACGAACGTGCCGCGTTTCTGCCGCGCGTCGACCAGGCCCTTGGCCGTGAGTACCTTGACGGCCTCGCGCAACACCGTCTGGCTTATGCCGAGTTCGTCGATGAGGGAGGCGATGTCCAGGGTCTCCCCGACCCGCAGACGTCCCTGCACGATGCGGGTGCCGACCGTCTCCACGATCTGCCCGTGCAGGCCCCTGCCCACGTACTCGGCCATGTTCCGTTCCTCCTCCGCTGTGCGCTCCGCGCGGTGCGCACACCGCCACCCTATATTATTTATGAATTAAAAGTGGTTCCGTTGCCGTTCTCCCCGGCCGTGAGACGGAACACGGGCGCCGTGCCGCCGCCGGGCAGCGGCGCCGTCAACTCCCATGGCCCGCACGGGTCCTGACTGTCCGGCAGGCGGACGTGACAGGCGTGGCCCGGCTCAAGCCGGCCGAGCGTGAGCGGCGGCGTGCCCGAAGGACCGCGGGCCTCCAGCCGGCCCGCCGCGTACGGCACGAAGACTCCCACGGTCCGGCCGTCCTCCCCCGCGCGGGGCAGCCCCGCCCAGTAACCGGCCGGGGTCGCCGCCTCCACCGGTCCGACGGCCGGGCCGACACCGAACTCCACGTCCAGGGAGGCCGACGCGCCGGGCGCCAGGGTCGTCAGCGGCCCCAGCGCCTCACACTCGACGACCCGGTCGCGCGGCAGCAGCCCGCCCAGATGGGGAAGCCCCTCCGCCAGCGGACACTCCAGCCACACCTCGGCACGCGATCCCTCGTCGGGGTAGGCGCCCTCGTACACGGTGAAGCGCTGCACCAGGGTGCGCCCGGGGCCGACGTGGGCCAACCACCCCGCGGAGTCGGGGAAACCGACTTTCCCGACGACGTCTTGGTGCGGTACGTGCAGGACACCCGGCGCCGCCTCGCGCACCCGCGGCCGGCCGGTACCGGCGACCAGCGGTACGGTGGCCGGCCGCCCGGAGCCGGCACGGCCGAGGTACACGCCCTCGACGCCCAGCGGATCGGCCGGCGCCCCGGCGAGCTGGGTGACGTTCCACAAGGCCCAACGGCGTTCCGTGGCACCGGTGTTGGTCATCGTCAGGCCCAGGCTGAAGGCCGTACTGCCCGGGTGCAGCGAGATCCGGCGCTCCAGCCGCAGGCCGGTGCGCGGATCGTCGCCGCTGGTCATGACGAGAGCCGCCGCGGCGCCGTCCCGCTGCTCGACCCGGGCGGTGTACGGACCGGAGTCCAGGACCGGGTCGGGCGGACCCGCCCACTCCTCGGGGCCGTCCCAGCCCTGCGGAGCGGGCCAGGTCTTGTCGCCGCCCCAGTTGAGCCAGTCGGCCATCGGACCGTCGTGCGGGCCGGGTCGCACGCCGGGCAACGGCGCGAACGCGCCGTCCAGGAGACGGGGGTTGCGGTACAGGAACTCCGCGCCGGCCAGGGTCACCGAGAGCAGCCGTCCGCCCAGCCCGGGCGCGGCGGTCACCGTCAGGTCGCCGGCGTCGAGCGTGATCAGTTCTCCATGTGCGGCCGGTGCGCGCCGCACCCGTACCGACCCGTCCGCGGAGGCCACCGGTCAGCCGTCCAGGCCGGGTTCGAGCACCACTTTGCCGCGTGCCGCGCCCGCGGCGAGCGCGAACGCCTCGTCCGCCCGCGACAGCCCGAAGCGGTCGCTGACGATCCGCTCCGGCCGCAGGCCCCAGCGCACCAGGTTGCGCGCGAGTTCCGCCATGACCGGGACCGAGGTGACCCACGAGGCGTGCAACGTGACCTGCTTGTGCAGCAGGGCGTCGGAGACCTCCGTCTCCAGCGCCCCGCCCTCGCCGACGAGTGAGATCCGCCCCCATTCGGCGATGTGCGCAATGGCGGTGGAACGGCCGGCGCGGCTGCCCGAGCAGTCGATCGCGGTGGACGCCCCGCGCCCGCCGGTGAGCGCGGCGACGGCGTCGGCCGCTTCCTCGGGCGCCACCGTGGCGTCGAAGACGTCCAGTCCCTCCGCCCAGCTCCGGCGCTCGGGCGAGACCTCGACACCGATGACCCGCCGTGCCCCGCGCCCCCGGCCGGTCATGGCCGCGGCCAGCCCCACCGGGCCGAGGCCGACGACGAGCAGGTCGTCGTCACCGCTCACTCCCGTCCGGCGGATGCCCTCGTAGGCCGTACCGAAGCCGCAGGCCACGAGCGCGCCGTCGACGAAGCTCAGCTCGTCCGGCAGCGGCACCAGGGTGTGCTCGTCGGCGAGGAGGTAGTCGGCCGCGCCGCCGTCGCGCTGCCAGCCATAGGCGGCGCGCCCGGGATCCGCGCAGCTGATCTGGTAGCCGCGGGCGCAGTTGTCGCAGAGTCCGCACCCGGCGATGTGGTAGACCACCACCCGGTCGCCCGGCCGGTGACGCCGCACACCCGGGCCCGTCGCCACGACGGTGCCGCTGGGCTCGTGGCCGGCGACCACGCCCCGGTACGCGGGACCGTCCACCCCGCGGTGGGTCTTGTGCTCGCGGTAGATGTAGCCGATGTCGCTGCCGCAGATTCCGGCCGCGCCCACGCGCAGCAGCACCTGTCCCGGGCCGGGCACCGGCACCGGCATCTCCCGCACCTCGGCGGTGCTGTTCCCCGGCAGGTACACGCCGCGCATGGTGGCGGGCGGGGTGGTGGTCTCACTCATGGTGTTTCCTTCGTGCGGGTCGGGCGGGGGTCGTGGCGGGCAGTCAGGTCGCCCGCGTCGCCAGGCCCTTGCGGGAGATGACGACGTTGATGAGCACGGCCCCGACGATGATCACGCCGCGTACGACGTCCTGGAGGAAGGAGTTGACCCCCAGCAGGACCAGACCGTTGGCGATGACGGAGATGAAGACGACGCCCAGCATCGTCCCCACCAGGCTGCCCCGGCCGCCGGCCAGCGCGGTGCCGCCGATGACGACGGCGGCGATGACGTCGAACTCCAGGCCGGCGGCCGCGCCGCCGTTGCCCGAGCCCAGGCGGGCCGCCATCAGGATGCCCGTGAGCGCGGCGAGGAGCCCCGTGGTGGCGAACAGGATGACGCGCACCCGGCTGATCGGGATACCGGCCAGTCGCGCGGCCGGCGCGTTGCCGCCCACGGCGTAGACGGAGCGCCCGTAGGCGGTCCGCCGGGCGATGTACCAGAACGCCAGGAACAGCAGCACCAGCACGACCGCCGGGGTCGGGATGCCGATGATCTTGCCGCCCAGCGCGTCCATGAATCCGCCGCCCGGGGTGGCGACCGGGAGCGCGTTCGTGGTGTACAGCGCGAGACCGCCCAGCGCGCTCCACAGGCCGAGCGTCGCGATGAAGGACGGCACCCCGAAGCGGGCACGCAGCCAGCCTGCCGCCGATCCCCACAGCGCCCCGGCCACCAGGGTGAGCAGCAGCGCGACGGGCAGTCCCAGGCCCCATTCGGTGGCGCCCTTGGCGAACAGCACCGAGGCGAAGGCCACCGCTGGACCGATGCTGATGTCGATCTCCCCGGCGATGATCACCAGCGTGACACCGAGCGCGGGGATGCCGACCATGGCGGCGTCCCGCAGGATGCCGAGCTGGTTGTCGGAGCTGAGGAACCCGCCCGCGGTGACGCCGAGCGCGATGTACAGCACCACGACCGCGGCCAGCAGCCCGAGTTCGTTGAGGTGGCGGGTCCGGCGGACGCGGGCGGCGCCGGCGGTCGGTGACGGGGGGCCGGACGGCTTGCCGGCCACGAGGGTCGAGGACATGGTTGTCTGCCTCACACTTCCACCGCCATGGTGGCGGCCATGATGTCGTCGAGAGTGATGTCGGGTGCGAGGAACTCGCGGGTGAAACGGCCGTTCTGCAGGGTCAGGACCCGGTCGCAGACGAGCGGCAGCTCCTCCAGTTCGCCGGAGACGAAGACGACGGCGGCGCCCTCGTCGGCCAGGGCCCGGATCAGGCCGTAGATCTGCTGCTTGGCCTCGACGTCCACACCGCGGGTGGGTTCGTCCAGGAGCAGCACCCGGCTGCGGGCGTGCAGCCAGCGGCCGATGACGGCCTTCTGCTGGTTGCCGCCGCTGAGGTTGACGATGGGGGTGTCCAGGCCCGGGGTCTTCACCGCGAGCCGCCGCACCAGGTCCTCGCCGGCCTCACCGGCCCGGCGGGGCGAGAGGCCGGTCCGGCCGCTGATCCCGGCGAACCAGGACATCGTCATGTTCTCGCCGACGCCCAGCAGCGGGACGATGCCCTCGCCCTTGCGGTCCTCGGGCGTCATGCCGACGCCGAGTCGCTTCATCGCCGCCGCCGTGGGGCGGGCGACCGGCCGGCCCTCGAAGGTGATCGTGCGCTCGGCCGCGGTCTCGAAGCCGGCGACGGAGCGCAGCAGTTCACTGCGTCCCGCCCCCAGGAGCCCGCCGATGCCCAGCACTTCCCCGGCGTACAGGTCGAACGTGACGTCCTCCAGCTTCGGCGGCAGCGTCAGCCCCCGGACGGACAGCAGCGGGGTGCCGGTGCGGTCCACCGCGCGCGGCGCGAACGGTTCCCGCTCACGCGCGGCCGGGCCGAGCATGAGTGCGACGATCTGCGCGGTCGTCGCCTCCCGTACGTCCACGGTGTCCACCACGCTGCCGTCCCGGACGACGGTGACGCTGCGCGCCACCTGCCGGATCTCGTCCAGCCGGTGGCTCACGTAGATCACCGCGACGCCGGACGCGGAGATCCGGCCGACCGCGTCCAGGACGGTGCGCACCTCGCCCGCGGCCAGCGCACTGGTCGGCTCGTCCAGGATCAGCAGCCGCGGCCGGCGGCGTACGGCCCGGGCGATCTCGACGAGCTGCTGCTCGGCCAGCGAAAGGGAGCCGACCGTGGCCTCCGGGGTGACGCGCACGTCCAGTTCGGCCAGCACCTCGGCGGCCTCGCGGCGCATCCGGGGGAAGTCCACCCCGGACGCGCCGCGGCGGGGCCACTGCCCGAGGAACAGGTTCTCGGCGACCGTCATCTCGGGGACCAGGCTCAGCTCCTGGTGCACCGTGGCCGCGCCCAGTTCGGCCGCCCGGCGCACCCCGCCCTCGCCGAGGACCTCCCCGCCGATGCGGACCTCGCCGCTGTCGGGGACCTCGACGCCGGAGAGCATCCGGATGAGCGTGGACTTGCCCGCTCCGTTGCGTCCGAGGAGGGCGCGGACCTCGCCCTGTTCGATCCGGAAATCTACGTCCACCAGGGCGCGGACGCCCGGGTACTGCTTGTTCAGGCCGCTCGCCTCGGCGGCCGGCACGAGGCCGGTCTCACCGGGCTGCGGTGGGGAGGTCGTCATGCTCGCTCCACGGGAACCGGAGGGACGGGAAGGGGGACGGAAGGTGCGGTGCCGGCGGCGGCCGGTGCCGCGACATCCGTCACGGCAGGCCGTCCGGGTGGGCGCGCAGCCATTCGCGGGCCTGCTCGGGGGTGGAATAGAGCTTCACCGGGGCGGGGACGACGGGGTCGTCGAGCTTCTCGCCGCCGATGACCCTGGCGGTGGTGCGCGCCGCCAACTCGCCGACCTCGACACCGGAGATGTCCACGTCGGCCTTCAGCACCTCGTGATTGGCCAGCTCCCGGGCCAGGTCGGTGGTCATGTCGCTGCCGAAGACCACCGTCCGGCCGGCGAAGCCGCGCTGGCGGACGGCGCGCACCGCGCCCATCGTGGCGCCGCCGGACTCGCCGTAGAAGGCGTCGACCCGGGGCTGGGCGCTCAGGATACGGTCCGCGACCTCGACGGCCTGGTCGATCGTGGTGCCCTGCTGATTGGTGACGATCTTCGCCTTGGGCAGTTCCGCGAACAGCGCCTTCTCGAAGCCGACCCGGCGCTGGATGCACACCTCGACCGTCTCGCAGTTGAGCACGGCGATCCGGGGATCGTCGATACCCTCTGCCCGGAAGTACTTCGCCGCTTCCGCGCCGGCCAGCTCACCGAACTTGACCGGGTCGCCCAGGACCCACGCGCTGACGTACTTCTTCGTCGCCTCGTCGGTCAGGCAGGTGTTGTAGCAGACAACCTTGACACCGCTCTCGTGGGCCAGGCGCACGGCCGGGATCGACGCGGTGGTGGAGACCGGCGACAGCACCAGGGCCTCCACCCCGGCGGCGCTCACGGCGTCCACGAAGGTGCTCTCCTTGGAGGCGTCGCCCTGGGCGTTGAGCTCCAGCAGCTGGACCCCGTCGCCGAGGCGGCCGGCCGAATCCTGCATGCCCTTGCGGACGCCGGCGTAGTAGCCCTGGGCGTCCATGTAGACCAGCCCGACCCGGCCGCCGTCCCCGGCCCGCGGCACGCACCCGGCCAGCGCGACCATCGTCAGCGCAAGGCCGAGGCATAGGGCGAACGCGGTGCGATGCCGCTTCCTGCCGTCCCTCATGACACCACTCCGAATCACATACAAAAGCTGCGTACGACCGCAATCGGTGCGGATCGCCGCGGCTGCGTGCTCCGAGTATGGGAGGCTCACCCGAGTAAGGTCAAGATTAATTGCTAATTAATGATTTGATCGACGCCGGTGCCAGCGCCCCTGGTACGCGTGCCGCCTCCGGTCCGGGTCCGGCGCCCACGCCGGGTTCGTTGCCGCACGTGAATGACCGACTTCCCCGGGCCGTGGTGATCTGACGAACGACCGGTGGGCGCGGCTTGAGCCGTTGCTGGCGGCATACGGTGGCAGACGCGGACCGGGTGCGGTCCGGTCGTCGCTCACCAGTCCCGTGTGGCGATCAGTTCCTCCACATCCGCGTCCGTGAACCCGTATGCCGACGCGACAAACCAGAAATCCTCAGCGATCACCTCGCGAGCAACCGTCTCGATCTCACTCCCGGCTGCCTCGAACTCCGCCTCCAGGCGGTTGAACTCCTCCGTCGCGGCCTGGGCCAGCGCGTACATGGTCTCCAGATCCGACGGATGCTCGGCCTCTATCCGCTCGCACAGCCGCAACAGGATCGCCCTGCCCCGGTCTACGACGTGATCGGGGAAGTACGAGTCCGCATACATCTGCCGCAGAAACGCGTGCCCTGCTACCTGCTGGTTCGTGATCGACACGGCGCTTCCCCATCCCTGGAAGTACTGACGCGCCGATCATGTACGACACCACTGACAACGACGCCCACGTACGCCGGGCCGCTTGTGACCAGCACTACCAGAACACGCCCTGGATGCCGTCAAGGCGATGCCGAAGGCGGACCGGCTGGACAGCAAGACCTACGTGGCGGACCACCACCGGGCCGTCGCCGCCTCTCAGGACCAGCTCGCCGAGCAGCGCAAGGAGCGCCCGGCCGCCGCCGCTGCGAAGAAGGCCGCGGCCGCCAAGAGGTGCGGCTCGTTGCAAGCCGTCGGCTGAATCCGGCCCGCACCCGCGCACGGCCCCCTGCCTGCCCACAGATGCGGCGCCGGTCGCGTTGCTGGTGTCGGTACCGACACCGAAAGTCTCCGTCCGGGTGGACAAAGGCCCCCCGCACAGGGCCAAACACCTCGTCACCAGATCGGGCATTCCGCCGCCGCGTCTGCGGCACATGCCGACGTCAACCGCACCCATCCGGGACCGGCAGAGAGATGACGTCCCGAGCGCGGTCGCGGGCGGTCGTCTCGACTCCTGCCCGGCCGCGCGGTACGGGTCAGTCTGATTGCGGGGAACAGGTCTCTCGACAGGGGACACCGCGTACGTGGTTCTGCCGTTCCGTCGCCGACAACCCTCCACCGGCACGTCGGCATACTGCCCCAGCAGCTCCGGCGACGCTGATGTCATACGACTGAAAGGCCACATGGGCCCCGGAGGCGTAGAGCGTTCCCCCGTCCCGGCTGAATGCGAGCGACCGGATGGAGTCTCCCGGTGGGGGGGAGGCGGGTTCCGACGGGTTGGTTGGTGGAGGTGTCCCAGACCTGAAGGGCGCCTTGGTCGCTCGCGACCGCGAGCATGCCGTCATCGGATGAGAGTCGTGACGTGCGGCCTGGTCCGGAGACAGCCTGCGGATGATGGTTGACGGCTCGGGGCGGTTCGCCCAGTCTTGGTCGGCTTGAGACCGTCGAGAGGGCAACAGGCATGGCTGAGCGCGGGACCGTCTACGTCGACATGGTCGGGGACCTGTTCCACCCGGGACACGTCGCACTGCTCAGGGCCGCGCGGGACTTCGGGGAACGGCTGATCGTCGGGGTGCTCTCGGACGAGGTCGTGGCCAGGTACAAGCGCAGGCCAATCATGACCCTGGCGGAGCGGGTTGCGGTGATCGAGGCGTGTCGATACGTCGATGTGGTGCTTGCGGACGCGCCCTACCGTGTCACGAACGAGTTCCTGGACCGGCACGGCATCGACGTGGTTGTGCACGGTGACGACCTCACGGCGGACGCGGTCGAGGAAGTATTCGGTCCGGTGGCCGATGCGGGGAAGCTGCGGCTTGTGCGGTACACGGCCGGCGTCTCCACGACCGACCTGATCCAACGGTGTCGCGCGGCGGACGCTTCATGAGGGGGCACGGTGACTCCGTGAGCTGTTGACGCGGACGGAATCTGGCCTTCTCGAGTCGCCTCCAGCAGATGAGGCCACAGCCCAACAAGACGAAGGCATCGGGAAGTTCGAGACGTCGGTCCCATCGGGTGGCAAGGCGTTTGAACTGGTGGAGCGAGGCGAAGGTCTGCTCGGCTCGGCGAGCCGCACCGGCGAACCGCGCGTACGTCAACTCGCCCAGCAACTCGCGGCATGGGAACAGCATTCGAGCTGCTCGTGGGTGAAGTACACAAGTGTCCCTCGTTAGTGGAAGGTGCCCTACGACCCCGAAGAGGCATCCCGTTCGGCCAGGAACTTGTCGAACTGCTCGAAGAGCACCGTGAGGACCTGCGCTTCCTCCTCCGGCGTGAGCTCCCAGCTGCCCTCCCGGCCCGGCAGGGCGACCTGGCGGATCTGGGCTTCCCAGACGAGGTTGCCGCTGACCTGGAAGTTCTCCATCAGCCATTCGCGCCAGCCGTCCAGGCCCGGCCCGCCGTGCCGTTGGGCCGCCTGGTCGTAGCCCACCATGAACGCCGTCACACCGGTGAGGGACGTGCGGCCGATGAACATACCGGTCCGCTTCGCGAATTGGGCGAAGTACTCGCGCTCGCTCATGTCGATCAGGTTCGTCATCTTCGAATCCTGCTGCCCCGACTCGCCTTTGTCGACGAGCATCTGGCAGGCGGGACCTTCTGGCCGTGTACGGCCGCGTACTCCGGCCGCATGGTGCGGGTGGAGGCACGGGACCAGCGCCGACGCTTTCATCCCGCCGGGTGAGGGCGCCCTGGTCGGACCGGGAGTGATTGACAGGGGCATGACTATTGTCTAGGTTGCCCTGCGGCCGCGGTGTCGCACGGACCCCCGCCCTCCCCGGGAGGATGCACATGGTCACATCGTTCGTCGCTCATCGCGCCCTCGACGGCGGGACGTACCACCTGGAAGGCGACCTCGACCTCGGGCTGCCCTGTACCTCGGCCGTCGAGGTGGTGGTCGGTGGCCGGCTGGTGGAGTTCACCGCAGGGCCGGCCTCTTTGGGGGACGACGTAGCCGCTTCCCTGGGCCTCGCCTCACCCGAGTCCGAGCTCACCTTCCAGAAGGGCACGCTGCGCGTCTTCCAGTCGGTCGAGCGCGAGCCGCGTTCCGGGATCGTGGAGCGGCCGTCGCTCGTCGTGTGGCGCGGTCGGCACCACGCGCTCGTGACCCGGCTCTACGGCCTGGGCGTGGCCGAGGTGCTCGGGCTGCTCCGGTCGGTGCGTATCGCGGAGACGGAGCACGGGCTCACCCTCCAGCCGGACCGGTCGGCCAAAAGCGCCTTCGCGCGGCCCGCGACGGTGATCAAGGAGGTGTCGGGGCTCGGGCTGCTGGAGCTGTCCCGGCGGACGAAGGAGCACACCGCCCAGCTTCCTCCCTGGAAGGGGGTGAGGGTCGCGTCGGGTGAGCTGTTCCGCGACACGCTCTCCAACGGCAGTCCGTTCTTCGTGCTCTCCTCCACCGAGATCTGGGCCACGCTCGTACCGCTGACGTCGACTCACGTCGAGCGGGTGCCCGAGCTCGTCGGGCGGCTCACGCTGCGGCACACCGGGTGAGCCGGCGGTGACCAGCTTCTACGGCGGGCTGACCGCCTCGATCGTCGTGCTGAGCCTGTTCATCGGTGTGGTTTCGCACGCCGCCCGTCCGGCTGCCCTGGACGAGGCGCTGCGGGCGCACGGTGTCCTGGGCCCGCGGCTGCGCCGGTTCGCCGCCGCCGTCGTGCCCTTCGCGGAGGGCGCCTTGGGAGTGGGCGGCGCGGCCGCGCTGCTGACGGGTCACCAGCGGGGGCTGCAGGCCGTACTCGCCCTGGGGATCGCCCTGTTCGGGCTGTACGCCGGCTACACGCGGCACGTTCTCGCCCTGGGCCGCGGCGGGCCGTGCGGGTGTTCACACCAGGATGTGCCCCTGAGCCGCTGGGTGACCCGGCGGGCCGTGGCCCTCGCGGGGCTCGCACTGGCCGGCGCGGCCCTGGCGAAGGCCGGGCCCGTACAGCTCTCCACGGCGGAGCTCGTCACCCTGCTGCTCGCGGCTCCTGCCTGCACCGTGCTGCTGTGGTCCCTGCCCGCCGCCATGCATGAGCCAGCCCCGGCATCCGTTCCCCGGCCGGCCAGGGCCGCCGTTCACCAGCCGACCGAGACAACCGCGCACCGGAGTGCCGAAGGAGTGTCGACGCGATGGACTTCACCACCAGCGCTCTGATCGCCTCGTGGGCGGCGATCGCGCTGCTCGCGCTGGTCGTCTCGGGGTTGATCAGGCAGGTGCACCAGCTGTCACGAACGCAGCAGCACCACCCCGGGCGGGTCGGCATCGCACCAGGCGCGTCGGCGCCCGGGCTCGATCCGGCCGCGCTCGACGGCCTCCTGACACCGGGACGCGCCGCGCTGCTGCTCTTCCTCGACGCCGACTGCCGCACCTGCGGACAGGTGCTGACGGAGGCCCGGGCCTGGACGGTCCGCCAGGACACCGGTGCCCCGCAGGTGCTCGGGTTCTACGCGGGCGCCGGACCACAGGCCGAGGAAGGCGCCTTCCCGGTGAGAGATCACCGTCCGGAGCTGTTCACCGCCTACGACATCCCCGCCACCCCCTACGCGGTGGCCATCGATCCGGAAGGCCGGATCGCCCGTTCGGAGCCGCTCGGTTCACCCACCGCGCTGTTGCGGTTGCTCGACGACATCCACCCCGCAACGCCGAGGAGCCTGCCGTGACTTCACTGGACGATGTGCCCACGCTGCGCCACTCCGGGAGCGGTGGCCGCGGACCCCGGACCAGGCGCGGGGCTCTGCCGTCCTTCGCGCCGTCCAGGCGCACCGTGCTGCAGGCGGCGACCGCCGCGGGCTTCGCCGTTCTCGGGGTGTTCACCGCCGCCCGGCAGGCGTACGCCGACGGCTACGACATCTGGACGGGTGCGTGCCCGAGTTACGCCACGGACCACAACTGCTCCCCGGGCTGCGGGCCCAGCACCATCTACGCCGACGCGTGCGTGACATCGGGGGCGAACACCGGCTTCCACCGGACGGACGGTGTCACCTGGATACTGCGGCCCAACCAGTGCTACGCCGGAACCTACGACGGCTGGCTGTGGCGCTACAGCGCGGCCTGCGGCAATTGCGGCTGCGGTATCGAGCGGCGCTGCCACGACGGGTACCGCGACACCGGCTCGGGCTGGGTGAAGTCCATCTGCCGCTGGACCACCGACTGCGACTGCCCCGGATCCATCAGCTGGCCGACCCTCGGCCGCGGCGCCACCGGGCCCGACGTCCACACCGTGCAGCACCTGCTGACCCACCACGGCCATCCGACGACCGCCGACGGCATATTCGGGGCGGACACCGAGGCGGGGGTCGACGCGTTCCAGGCGGCGAACGGACTCAGCCCCACGGGCACCGTCAGCCCGGCCACCTGGCCGCTCCTGGTCGTCACCGTGCGCCAAGGAGACGTGAACGATGCCGTACGCGGCGCGCAGAGGCAGCTCAACAAGCACGGCTCCGTACTGACGGTCGACGGCAACTTCGGTTCGCTCACACGGCAGTCCGTCGTCTCGTTCCAGTCCCTGCACGGCCTGACCGCCGACGGTGTGGTCGGTCAGAAGACCTGGCTCACGCTGACCGGGACGGTGTAGATGAGCGAGTCCGGCCGTCCCGCGGCCCGGCCGGGCGGCGTCCGTGCCGTACGGGCGCTGCTCACCGATCCCGCCCTGCCGCTCGCGGTCCTGGGCATCGCGGCGGTCGCCGCCGCCCTCTACTCCCCCATGCTGACCTGGGCGATCACCGGCGGTCTGGCCGGCTACTCGCTCTCCGGCTCCGTTTGAACGCGCAACAGCGCGTTCGCGCTGGCCTCGCCAGGTTGGCGAGCAACGTACAGACAGACGCTGGTCCTCGGCGTGTTCACCATGGGCCTGCTGGCCGGCGGGGTGCTGTCGGCCGGAGTGCTGTGGCTCCTGTCCGGTCTCTTCACACCGCTGCCTGCCGGAGTGCGGCAAGGGCTGATCGTGGCCGTCGCGCTGCTCGCCGCGCTGCGTGACGCGGGCAAGCTGTCGCTTCGGCTGCCGCAGAACGCCCGGCAGATACCGCAGGACGTACTGCGCCGTCATCTGGCGCGCGGCGCCCTGCAGTTCGGCTTCGAGCTCGGTACGGGCGTGCGTACCTATGTCTCGGCGAGTGCGCCGTACGCGCTGGCGGTCGCGGTGCTGTTGTCCGGCGGCTCGTGGGTGCCCGCGCTGGCGGCGGGGCTCGGCTTCGGAGCGGGCCGGGCGCTCACCCCGGCTCTGCGCAGACTCTCCGGCGACGGGGGGCGCTGGGACGGCCTGCTCGCGCGGCGGCTGACCGGCATGACCGTTCTGTGCTCCGTGCTGATCGCCGCTGCCGCCTGTGCGCTCTTCTCCTAAGGGCTGTCCCGTAATCCCCGGTGGATCAGCGCGCGGCGTCGGATGCGGTGCATCGCAACACGGAGGATCGCTCTCGTACGGGACGTACTTGAGCGACTGAAGACAACGCGGCGGGGGCGCGTGCCAGGCGTCGGGAGCCAGACGGGATTTGGCGGACACGGCCCGGCGCCATCGTCCGATGCCGTGACTTGGCGCAACGGCTGTGGCCTGCGGGCCAGTTGTGTCGGAGGTCTGGTCCTGTGGCAGATGGTGGCGATGTGGACACGCGGCGGTCATGGACGTCAAACTCGCCTCGGCCCGTACGCGGGGACGCGGGAAGGACTCATCACGGGGGTGCGATGCCGAGGCGTTCAAGCCGACTTGATGGCTTTTGTCATGACCATGGCGCTCCTCTCGTGGTGTGCCGCCCCCCATGGACGACGCGGACCAGCCGCTCCTGGCCGGCGCCGACCGCTCGCGGTGTCCGAACGGCACCATCCGACGCGCACCTCCCCCGCACCGCTCCACCCGTGCTCTCTTCCCCACTTTCCGAGTAGGAGTGCTCTGATGTCGTCCCGCACCCCCTGGCGCGCCCGCGCCGGAACGGCCCTTCTGGCGGTGCTCGCCAGTATCGGCGCGTTCGCCGTCCCCGGCTCCGCCGCGGCCGATGCCCCGTCCGAGAGCCCGCAGACCGTCACGTACCACGGCTACCGCATCGAGGTGCCCGCCGAATGGCAGGTGGTCGATCTGGCCGAGAACCCGCGCGCCTGTCTCCGGTTCGACAGACCCGCCGTCTACCTGGGCGAGCCCGCCGACCAGAACGACTGCCCCTCCGGAGTCGTCGGCCGTACGGCGGGCATCGTCGTGGAGCCCATCACCGCCCGCTCCGCGGGCCAGGCGACGGCGGCGACCGCGCGGACCCAGCGCGGCAAGGCCACCGCCCCGACCGCCGCGTCCAGCAACGACACCATCCAGATCGCGGTCGAGGACGCCGGCGTCCTCGTGACCGCCGCCCACACCCCGCGGACCGAGAGCCTGGTGCGCGACGTTCTCGCCTCGGCCGACCTCACCGGCGACGCCGAGCGCACCGCGCTGCCCCGCGCGGCCCAGCGGTCCGACGCCACCCCCCTGGCCGCGGCGGGGCCGCAACCGGGCAGCTACCTGGGCAAGGGCTTCGACGCCTGTGCCGCGCCCTCGCAGGCCGCCATGAACGCCTGGCAGACGAGTTCGCCGTACAGCGCGGTCGGCGTCTACATCAGTGGCTCCTTCCGGGCCTGCTCCCAGCCGAATCTGACGGCGAGCTGGGTGACCGCCCAGACCAACAACGGCTGGCGTCTGTTCCCCATCGACGTCGGCCGCCAGGCACCGTGCACCAGCTACTCGCTGAAGATCTCCACCGATCCGGCCACGGCCAAGTCCCAGGGAGTCACCGCCGCCGCCGGCGCCATCACCGCCGCGTCGAACCTCGGAATCCCCGCGGGCAGCGCCATATACAGCGACATCGAGGCGTACACCTCCACGGCCTCCTGCAAGGCGTCGGTGATGTCGTACCTGTCGGGCTGGACCGAGCGGCTGCACACCAGCGGCTACCTGTCGGGCCTCTACTCCAGCGCCGCCTCCGGCATCAAGGACGCCGCCAGCGAGTACAACAACGGCGCGTATACGCGCGTCGACCACCTCTTCTACGCGTGGTGGAACGGCGCGGCCGACACCAACACCGGTTCCTACGTACCGTCCAACTACTGGTCCAACCACCAGCGGATCCACCAGTACGCGGGTGAGGTCACGGAGTCCTACGGCGGCTACTCGATCAACATCGACCGCGACTACCTGGACGTGGGCAACGGCACTCCGCCGCCGCCCAGTTGCACCGGGACGAACTACAACTTCACCGGGTACAACACTGTCCAGAGCGGCTCGTCCGGAGACCAGGTCAAGGCGGCCCAGTGCCTGCTCACGTCCGCCGGCTTCGACCCGGGCGCCCCGGACGGGATCTTCGGGTCCGCCACCGCCACCGCCGCCCGGAACTTCCAGTCCAGCAAGGGGCTCGCGGCGGACGGTGTGGTCGGCGCGAAGACCTGGACGGCTCTGCTGTCCCGCGGGTCCACCCCGACCGTTCAGAACGGCTCGACGGGCGAGGCCGTCACCCGGCTGCAGCGCGCACTGACCGCCGCGCTCGGGCGGACCGTGGGCATCGACGGCGCCTTCGGCTCGGGCACCGCCCAGGCCGTTCGCGACTACCAGTCCTCGCGCGGGCTCGGCGCCGACGGCATCGTCGGCCCGGCCACCTGGAGCGCACTTCAGTCGGGGAAGTGAGCGGGCAAGTGAACCGAGAAGCGAACAGGAAAGTGAGGCAGGAGAACGTGAGACGACTCGCGCGCATCATCACGCTGTTCACCGCGACGGCGGCCCTGCTCTTCGGAGTCGGCGTCCCCGCGCACGCCTTCCCGCAGGCCGCGTTCCCGCTGACGAGCAGCGGCAGCCGGGGCTCCGACGTCGTCGCGCTTCAGCACCTGCTCGCGGCACACGGGCGCACCGTGACGGTGGACGGCGTCTTCAGCTCGGGCACGCAGAGCGCCGTGGTGGGCTTCCAGCAGTCCAAGGGACTGGCCGCGGACGGCATCGTCGGGCCCGCCACCTGGGGCGCGCTCGCCGTCACCGTACGACAGGGCGACAACGGCCCGGCGGTAAAGGCTCTCCAGTCGCTGCTCAACGCCAAGAGGGGCGCCGGCCTCACGGTCGACGGCGCCTTCGGACCCGCCAGCAACTCGGCCGTCCGTACCTTCCAGTCCCACGCCGGAATCGGCGCGGACGGCGTCGTCGGGCCGACGACCTGGCAGAACCTGCTGTGGCACTACGAGAACATCAACTTCGGCGGTGGCTCAATGTGCGCGCAGAGCCCCGACGGCAACGCGGGCGCCCACTGGGCGACGGCCGGCGCCGTCGGTCAACTGGAGGCCGCCGCCGCCACGTTCGCCACCACCGGCAACGGCAAGCTGCCGGTCGGTGACGCGGGCTTCGAGCACGGCGGTCCCATCCCCGGCCACGCCAGCCACCAGGTCGGGACGGACATCGACGTGTGGCCGATCCGCACCGACTCGGCGCAGTGCACCGCGGGGCGTATCACCTGGCAGTCGAGCACCTACGACCGCGCGGCCACCCGCAGGCTCGTGCAGGAGATCCGGGCCAAGGCGCCCGGCCATGTCCAGCTGATCTTCTTCAACGATCCGACGCTGATCGCGGAAGGACTGACCACGAGCTACCCGAACCACGACAACCACCTGCACATCCGCTACAAGTAGGAGCCGGGCCGCGGGCCCGGGGGCTTTTCCCCCTCGGGCCCGCGGCCTTCCGCCGCGCTCAGCGGATCACCAGCGTGGTGCCGGCCACGGCGGGCACCAGTTCCCCGATGACCGGATGTCCGGGGATCTCCCCGGCGACCAGCAGCCCGCCGGAGGTCTGCGCGTCTGCAAGCAGATGCAGTTGCTCCTCGCCCGCCCGTCCCTCGTCGAGGTGCGGACGCACCCAGTCGAGATTGCGGCGGGTGCCTCCGCTGACGTATCCGGCCCGCAGCGACTCCCGGGCGCCGTCGAGCACGGGGACGGCGGCGGCGTCCACCACGGCCGTGACGCCGCTGGCCCGGGCCAGTTTGTGCAGATGGCCGAGCAGACCGAATCCGGTCACATCGGTGGCGCACACGGCGCCGGCCTCCAGGGCGGCGGCACTGGCCTTGTCGTTGAGGGCCGCCATGACGGCGACGGCGTGCGCGAAGACCTCGCCCGTCCGCTTGTGGCGGTTGTTGAGAATCCCGGTACCCAGCGGTTTGGTGAGAGTCAGCGGCACACCCGGCCTGCCCGCGTCGTTGCGCAGCAGCCGGTCCGGATCCACCAGGCCGGTCACGGCCATTCCGTAGAGCGGTTCCGGACTGTCGATGCTGTGGCCGCCGCCGACGAGGCAGCCGGCGGCACGGGCGATGTCGAGCGCTCCCGCGAGAACCTCCCCGGCCAGCTCCGCGGGCAGTACGTCACGCGGCCAGCCCAGCAGGTTGAGCCCGACGAGCGGCCGACCGCCCATCGCGTAGACGTCGGACAGGGCGTTGGCCGCGGCGATCCGGCCCCAGTCGCGGGCGTCGTCGACCACGGGCGTGAAGAAGTCGGCCGTCGACACCACGGCGGTGCCGTCACCGGTGCGCACCACGGCGGCGTCGTCGCCGTCGTCGAGGCCGACCAACAGCCGGTCCTCGTCGCCGCCCAGGGCCTGTCCGGGGCTCGGGGGCGGCAGCAGTCCCGCGACCATCGCCTCCAGTTCCCCCGGAGGGATCTTGCAGGCGCAGCCGCCGCCGCGCGCGTAGGCGGTCAGCCGTACGGGCGCGGCGGACGTGGTGGCGGGGCCAACAGTCGTCATACGACGATCATTTCACCTCTTGCCCCAGCGGCGTGCGGCGATCAGAATCTTGCCCCGGAGGCGTTGGGCGGGCTGGTGCCCCTCCCGATCTTCAAAATCGGTGTGGTCCGGAAACCGGGCCAGGCGGGTTCGATTCCCGTCCGCCTCCGCTGACTTCGATCGGGGTGCACGGTGGCGGACACGACGCGGCGGCCGCCGTCGGACACCCGGCGGCAGGTGCCGAGCGCCACGGTGCTTCTCGGCGATCCCCGGCTGGGCGAGGCCTCCGCACGACTGGGCAGACCCATCGTCAAGGCCGCGGTCGCCGGTGCCCAGCAAGCCGTACGCGAGGGACGGATCGGCCCGGGTGACGCGGTCCGTGCGGCTCTTGCCGCGCTTCCCGCACGGGCGTCCGGCCTGAGCCCCGTGCACAACGCCAGCGGCGTGGTGCTGCACACCAATCTGGGACGAGCCCCGCTGTCGGGGGCCGCGCTGGAGGCGATGGCGGCGGCCGGCGGATACACCGACGTCGAGCTGGATCTCGGGACCGGCAGACGGGCGCCGCGCGGCCGCGGCGCCATGGCGGCCCTCCGGGAAGCGGTGCCGGCCGCGGAGGATGTCCATGTGGTCAACAACGGGGCCGCCGCCCTGGCCCTGGCGGCGGTGACGCTGGCCCCGGGGCGCGACATCCTGCTCAGCCGGGGCGAGTTCGTGGAGATCGGTGACGGCTTCCGGATACCCGAACTGCTGGCCTCCTGCGGTGCCCGGATACACGAGGTCGGGACCACCAACCGCACCCGTCTCTCCGACTACGCGGACGCCGTCGGCCCGGACACCGGCTTCATCCTCAAGGTCCATCCGTCGAACTTCACGGTGAGCGGCTTCACCCAGGGGGTGGACGCCGGTGAACTGGCCTCACTGGGCCTGCCGGTGGTGGTCGACATCGGCTCCGGTCTCCTCACGCCCGACCCTGTGCTGCCGGACGAGCCGGACGCGGCCACGGCCCTGAGCGCCGGGGCCACGCTGGTCACCGCCAGCGGGGACAAGCTGCTCGGCGGTCCGCAGGCGGGGCTCGTTCTCGGCAGGGCCGACGTCGTGGAGCGGATGCGCCGCCATCCGCTGGCCCGCGCGCTGCGCGTGGACAAGTTCACCCTGGCCGCGCTCGAAGCGACACTGCGTGGCCCCGAGCCACCCGTGCACGAGGCCGTGCACATGCCGTTGGAGCGGCTGCGCGTCCGCACGCTGCGCCTGGCCGAGGACGTGGCGCGCCACGGTCTGGACGCGCATGTCGTGCCCTGCGAGGCGGTGGTGGGAGGCGGCGGTGCCCCCGGGACCGCCCTGCCGTCCTGTGCGCTCAGCCTCCCCGACGACCTGGCGACGCCGCTGCGCACCGGTGAACCGGCTGTGCTCGGCCGGGTGGTGCGGGGGCGGCTGCTGCTGGACCTGCGATGCGTACCGCAGGCGTGCGACGGCGACATCCTTGCCGCGGTGCTGCGCGCGGCGGGGCTGTGACCGTGCGGGTCGTCGCGGGGGCGGGGTTGTGAGCATGCGGGTCGTCGCGAGGGCGGGGCTGTGAGCATGCGGGTCATCGCTACGGCGGGGCATGTCGACCACGGCAAGAGCACCCTGATCGAGGCGGTGACCGGCAGCCACCCCGACCGGCTGGCGGAGGAGCGGCGCCGTGGTCTGACCATCGACCTGGGCTTCGCGTCGACGGATCTGCCGTCGGGCGAACGGCTCGCGTTCATCGACGTACCGGGACACGAGAGGTTCGTCCCCACCATGCTGGCCGGCGTGGGGTCGGTGCCCGCCGTGCTGTTCGTCGTCGCCGCCGACGAAGGCTGGATGCCGCAGTCCGCCGAGCACCTCGCCGCCGTGGACGCCCTGGGTGTACGGCATGGGCTGCTGGCCGTCACCCGCTGCGATCTGGCCGACCCCGGCCCCGCCGTGGCTCAGGCACGGGAACGGATCCGCGCCAGCACCCTCGGCGACGTCGAGGCCGTGGCCGTCAGCGCCCGCACCGGCACGGGCCTTGTCGAGCTGCGCGCCGCCCTCGGCCGGCTGGCCGCGCGGCTGCCGGACGGGGACGCCGACTCCCCCGTGCGGCTGTGGATCGACCGGGCCTTCAGCGTGCGCGGCAGCGGGCTGGTGGTCACCGGCACACTCGGTGCGGGGCGGATCCGCCGGGGCGATGTCCTGGTGACCGCCCGGACAGGCCGATCTGTGCGCGTCAGGGCTCTGCAGGCCCTCGGCGAGGAGACCGATCTGGTCCGGGCCACGGCCAGGGTCGCCGTCAACCTCAGGGACCTCGACAAGGAGTCGACGGGCCGCGGCGACGCCCTGCTCACCCCTGAAAGCTTCCTCCCCAGCCTCCGCTGCGACGTGCGTCTGCTCGGCGGAACACCGGTCGCGGCGCTGCCCCGCACCGCGGTCGCCCACATCGGCTCGGCGGCCGTACCCGTACGCGTCCGGGTGCTCGGCGCCGATGTCGTCCGACTGACCCTGCCGGCCGAACTGCCGCTGCGTATCGGTGACCGCGCGGTGCTACGGGATCCCGGTCTGCGGCGTGTGCTGGCCGGCCTGGAGGTGCTCGACCCCCAGCCACCGGAACTGCGGCGCCGGGGCGCCGCGGCACGGCGCGCGGCAGAGCTCGGCGACGCTCGTGGTACTCCGGACGAGGCGGCCGAGCTACGGCGTCGGCTACTGGTCAGGTGCGGGGAGCTGACCGCGATGGGGGTGACCGTCCGTACCACTCCCGTCGCCGGCGACTGGCTTGCGGACCCCGCCCATTGGACCGCGCTGAGGGCCCGGCTGGCCGAACTGGTCACCGGGTACATCTCCCGGCGGCCCACAGAGGAGGGCATGCCGCTGGAGGCCGCTCGGCACCGTCTGGGGCTGCCGGCCGCCTCTCTGGTGGAGGCACTGGTCACGCCGCCCTTGCGGCTGAGCCGCGGTCGTGTGACCGTCGGGCCCGCGTCGCTGCCCGTCGCCGTGGCGGACGCGGTGCACCGGCTCACCAAGGAGCTCATCGGCCGGCCCTTCGCCGCACCGCAGGCCCAGCGATTGGCGGAACTCGGCTTCGGCCGCCGCGAGCTCGCCGCTGCTGTCCGCCACGGAGCGGTGCTGCGACTCGCCGAGCACGTGGTGCTGTTGCCGGACGCCCCCGCGCTGGCGGCCGACCGGCTGAGCGGACTCGACCAGCCCTTCACCGTGGGAGCGGCGAGCCGCGCCCTGGACACCACCCGACGGGTCACCGTTCCCCTGCTGGAGCAGTGCGACGGCCAGGGCATCACCGAACTGCTCCCCGACAGACGCCGCCGGTGCGCGCCCCGAGGCCGTGGGCCCGGCTGAGGGGACACGAGCCGAAGAAGCCCCGGTCCGCGGACACGGGAGAGGGGTACGCGACTTGGGGATCCCTATGTGTTGGGTCAAGGCCGAAGGCCAATAGGTTGGCGTGGTCGAGGATGGGGCCGAGCCGGAGGGGTGTGCATGGGTGATGGCCAGGTCACGATCAAGCTCACGAGTGACGAGGCGCTGGTGTTGTCCGACCGGCTGGAGAAGTTGCAGATGACGGAGCTGAGCCGGGTTGTCGACGATCCAGCGGTCTGGGCGCCGATCCATCGCATCGCCGGGACGCTGGACAAGTCGCTTGCCGGGCTGTTCGCGCCTGACTGTGACCAGCGGCTTGAGGCCGCTCGCCGACGTCTTCGGCCAGAGGAAGACTGACTGGTGAGTCTGAACCGTCACCTGGCCGCTGCGGGTTGGGGTTCGTACTCAGGCAGGCAGGATGTTGTGACTGCCTACCATCCAGCCATCCAGTCCCAACTCCCCGAATCCGTTGAGGCTGCCGACGAGAAGCAGCAGACTAAGAGGTTGTCTGACGTGGCAGGTTCCGCGAGCTTCTTGGAGCAGGTCAGGGCGATGGCCATGGCCTGGCTTCGGCTCTGCCGGTCGTTGCCGGTCCGCGTACGGGATCTTGGGGCCACGAGTAACCCATGGCAGGCTCATGCCGCATGATCGATGAGTTCGCGAAGGACAACCTCCACGGGAGACTGCGGCGGGACCGCGAGGCGCTGCTCTGGAAGCTCGACGGCCTGTCCGAATACGACGCCCGCCGACCTTTGACTGCGACGGGGACCAACCTCCTTGGCCTGGTCAAGCACGTCGCCGGCGTCGAGGCCAGGTACTTCGGCGAGGTCTTCGACCGGCCGTCTCCGGAACAGCTGCCCCGGTGGCAGGACCACGACGGCAGCGATCTGTGGGCGGCTGAGGACGAAACGCGCGATCAGATCATCGAGTTCTACCGGCGCACGTGGGAGCACTCGGACGCGACGATCGACGAGCTTGCCCTCGATGCCCCCGGCCACGTGCCGTGGTGGCCGCAGCCTCATGCCGACACGAACCTGTTCGCCGTCCTGGTTCACGTTCTCGGCGAGACCAACCGGCATGCCGGGCACGCCGACATCCTGCGCGAAGGCGTCGACGGCCGATCCGGGATGCGCCCCGAGCACGAGATGCAGATCGACGAGGAAGCCCGCGCCGCCTACTGCGCGAAGATCGAGCAGGCCGCCAGATCGGCCGCATCAGTCAAGGCACGGAAGAGCTGTGCCACGTGACGTGATGTTCGAGCGACATGATGCCGGCGGTGAGTGCTGATCTGTCGAAGCGTCTGGTTCCTGATCAGCATCAGTTCTGGGAGCTGGTCGCTCCAATTACCGCCGACGTTCGCGGCTCGACCGCGAGGTGGCGGGACCGCTCCGCGTGACGAGCGGGCCGTGTTCACCGTGCCGCCGACGTTCGGCACGTCCTTCGCCACCGCGCACCGCCGCATCACGGTATGGACCGAGGCCGGCCTGTGGCGTCGGCTGCACCGGGCGGTGCTGGACGAACTCGGGACCCGGCGCGAGGTGGACTGGACCTCAGCGATCGTCGACGCGGCCTCCGTTCGCGCCAAAGCGCGGGTGCCTCCCGCCAGTTGTCCGACTGTCCACTGCACCGCCCGTCCCCGTCCCCGCAGGGCACGTCCCACGCCCCAGCGGCGTACACGGCGGACGCGCACAGCCCCAGCGCCGCTACCGGTCTCCGTAGTACCGGACAGACGGCCGATCTCGGCCACGTTTCGGCCCACGGTCGGGGAACGAGGGAGGGCGGTTGTCCTCGCCCGTACGGCCGATCGCGGCCACCGGTGGTCGCGTTCGCGAAGTGCGGTCGAGTCGGACAACGGTATTGACGACGACGCCCCGAGGGGGATGAGGTAGCTGTCCATCCGACTCCCCCACGACGGAAGGCCGTTCATGCTCGGCGACACCGCCTCACCACCCCCCACCGGAACAACCCGAGGTGCGCGGATAACCCCGCGCCTGCTGGCCTCCCTGGCCGTGGTGGGCGCGTTGGCAACAGGGACGGCAGCGAACTCCTGGGCGGGAGAGAGCGCCCCGCCAGGGGACTCCGCGCCGGCGGAAGCCACCTCGCCCTTCACCGGGCTGCCCGCCGAGCCGGCCCCCGTACTGGCTGTAAAGATCGACAACCACAAGGGCGCCCGGCCGCAGACCGCCCTGGAGGACGCGGACATCGTCTTCGTCGAGAAGGTCGAGGGCGGCCTGAGCCGGCTGCTCGGCCTCTACTCCAGCAAGCTGCCCGAGGCTGTGGGACCCGTCCGCAGCGCTCGCGAGTACAACATCGAGCAGCTCCGCATGTTCGACCGGCCCGCGCTCGCGTACTCCGGCGCACGGGCCGACGTCGTGGACATGATCAACGCGTCCCCGCTCTACGGCGTGTCCCACGAGGACTTCCCCGACGACTACTTCCGGGGCACCGACCACGAGGCTCCCCACAACCTCTACGGATACCCCGACAAGATCCTCGGGGAGGCTCCCGAAGCCAGCCCGAGCGACGACATCGGCTTCCGCTTCGGGGACGAGGCGCCCGCGGGCGGCACGCCGACCGCCAACCGCACCGTGAACTACGGCGCCGCCACCACCTCCTTCAACTGGTCGGCGGAGGAGGACCGCTGGCTCGCTTCCTTCGACGACGCCCCCGCGATGAGCAGCGACGGCGACCGGCTCGGCGGAAAGACCATCGTGGTCCAGAAGGTCGCGATGCCGCCGGACTCCGGTGGTGAGACCCCGTACGAGGAGACGGTCGGCACCGGCTCGGCCACCGTACTGCGCGACGGCCAGGCGTACGAGACCGTCTGGGACCGGCCCACCGCTGAGGCGGGCACGACCTTCACCCGGGCCGACGGCGAGCCGATGGCCTTCGACCGGGGCCAGGTCTGGGTCGTCTACGAAGAGGCCAAGTAACCGAGACCGTCGGGCTGCTCGGTGCCGGCCGGCAGGACCTCGGCCACCGGGGCGGCCGGCGCCGGGGTGCCGAGCGCCGTACGGACGTCCGCTTCCAGCTGCGCGGCACGCTCGGGCGGGCAGGTGCCGAGCACGAGGTCAACCGGGCATGCGGCGATCATGTCCCGGTTGGTCCACGGCGTTGTCCCGGTTGGTCAACGGCATCTCCCGTAGCGCCCGGCGGTGACTAACGTTCATGGTCGCGGGGCCGTAAAACGTCACGGCTTCGGACTGTGCATGTTTCTGCTTTACGAGTTCACGGGGGTACGGCGAGATGGCCATGGGAATCGGTACGTCGGGTGGCAGGTCTTCTCGGCGGCGAGTATTGAGGCTTGCCGGGGGCGGTCTCACGCTCGCAGTCCTGACGGCCGGGACGGCGGGCTGCCGCGAGGACGTGGCGGACGGCGGGGGTTCCGAAGTAGCCGGGGACGACAAGCCCTCCGGGGGCGACGCTCGCGGGGCCGGACAGGCCCCCGAGCCGCTGTGGACGAAGACGACCTCGGCGCAGACCTACGGTGACAACGACGAACTGGTGGCCGTGAGAGGCGTGGTGATCGCGAGCGGCGATCCGCTCGCCGCCTTCGACGCGGCGACCGGCAAGGAGCGGTGGGCGCTGGAGAGCGGTGCGGTGCCCGGTGCGCCGATGCTCGTCGGCAACGGCACGCTGTACCTGGCCAGTGGCAAGTACGACGGCTCCGTCGCCGGTTACGACCCGGCTTCGGGCAGGGAGACCTGGCGCAGCCACCTGGGCAAGGGCTACCGGCAGCCGAAGCCGATGGCGGTGGACGAGAAGCAGGTGTATGTCATCGCCGAGATACTGGAGGACGACGGCTCGTCCCGGACCAACGTGATCGCCGCGCTGAACAGTTCCACGGGCAAGGTGGCGTGGAGTGAACAGCGGGACCTCGGCACCATGGAGATGGGGATCCACGCCGCCGTCAAGGGCCGCCATCTCGTGTACACCGACTTCAAGAAGAACCTCACGGTGCGCGACACGGCCACCGGTACGCAGGTGTGGACACACAAGACGACCAAGACGAACTACGGCTTCTTCGCTGTGCACGAGGATCTGGTGATCGTCCCGCAGGGGCAGACGCTTCAGGCCTTCAACCTGTCCGACGGCACCGAGAAGTGGTCCATGAAGACCGAGCGTTTCACCACGTTCAAGGAGCCGGCCGTCGTGGAGGGCGTGCTCTACATCGCCGACAGCGACCGGACGCTGCGGGCCGTCGAGCCGGGTACCGGCAAGGAGATCTGGCAGTCCAAGGCCCTCGCGAAGGACGAGGTCCAGACGCCCCGACAGTACGTCAAGGTGGGTGGCGTCCTTTACGGAGCCACGAGCCTCGATGAACGGGGCGGTGTCGTCGCCATCGACGCCAAGACCGGTGAGCTGCGCTGGACCTTCAACGACAAGTCCGGTGACTTTCACGCGTGGTTGGTGGCCACCGATGGCAAGCGTGTCTTCGCGCTGCACGGCAAGAAGCTGCATGCCCTGCCCGCGTAGCGGATTACGTCCCCGGCGCGGCGGCGTTGTGATCACCTCGTCGCCGGAGCGGGCCCCAGACCGGCGGCCGCGAGCGGTCGGCCCGCACGACGCGGCCCCGGGGGCGGCGGGACTTTACTGGCGCCCCTGGATGCCGTACCGCTTCGACGCGCTGCATCACGATGTCGCGGCCGGAGTCGACGACGACGGTGCGCGCGTTCATCCGCTTGTACTTGGTCCGCGGTGCACGACCTCGCGCAGTACGCCGTTATCAGCGCGGGCTCGGGCCTTGGTGGCGACGCGCCTCGGAGAGACCGGCTTCCTCCAGTGCGAGGCGCAGTACCTCGGCCATGGGCACCTCTACCAGCTCGGGGGTGAGGGTGGGCGCCCCTCCCCCGCCGCCGCGCCACAACTGGGTCACGTCGATCCCGTCGACCGTCTGCGCCCTGATCGGGTTGTGCATGGTCAGGATCTCCAGGACGGTGACGTCCTGCTCGATCGCGGGGACGAGGTGCTTGCGTACCAGGGCGGCCCAGGGGAAGGAGAACGCGTTGTGGTCGACCCCCTGTGTTTCGCACCAGTGGAGCCACGACTCCGGGGTGTCGCCGTCGTTGAAGCCCCACTTGGACAGGAGGTCGGAGCTGAAAAGCGTCACGGTGGGTTCGGTCACGCTTGGCATCGTCTCACCATCTCCGTGAGGCCTTCAGCGCCTGCGCTCAGGGGCGGTTGCCGCGCCCCGAGTCGCAGGCGGCCTTGAACGAGGCCTCGTCGGGGGCGAAGCCTGGGTGCGCGCCGAACCACGCCTCGACGTCGAATGTGACAATGATCGTGAACAGATGGTGCGGGGCGGGGCTTCGGCATCGCCGTGATGCTCGCCATGGGTCCGGGGCGACCGTGTCCGGCCGGTGCCGTTCCGGGAAGGAATGGTCCATGAGGGACATCGTTTTCACGCGCGAGAGCGGCTGGATCCCGAAGGTGGTCCGCGAGGACGGTGAGTTGAAGCTGGTGCTCGGTGCCGGGGCCGACGCCAACCACGAGCCTCGCACGTTCACGTTCTCCATCGGAGAAGCCCATCTCGCGGTGATCCGCGAGGACTTGGCCAGGCATCTGCTGTTGTGGAGTGCGGTCCTTCCGCTGTGCGATGCCGCCGGAACCCGGGGCCGGCTCGACGAGAACGCCGCCGGCGCGCTCCTGGACCCGATCCTCCTCTCCACGCCCGCGGACGTCGACGCCCTCTTCCGGCGCATCCGGTGGGACAAGCGCCGGCTCATCGCCCATGGGGCCGACATCGATCTGCTTGAGCGCGGTCAGGTCTGCGCGGCGATGCGCGCGGCGACAGAGACGTCCGACGAGAAACGCGGTCAGGAGTACCACGCGAACCGCCGTCGCGCCGAGCGCGGAACAGTACTCGGTCCACTCGACGCCGCGATTCTGAAGTACACGGGCCAGTATCTGCACGGCGCGACGATTCCCCGGCGGACCCCCGATGCCGTCGACCCCGCACTGCTGCCCGAGGTCATGCGTGTGATCGCCTCGGCGGAACAGGCGTGCGCCGGGATGCGGATCGGCCGCGATCCGCGACGGGGAAAGCGCGCCACGGACAAGCGCGACTGGGACCGGATGGCGACGACGGTCGACGCGGCAGTGCGCGGTGCACACCCTGAGCTCGTCGACGACGCGGTGCGTACCGTGAGCTTCCTGATGTGCTCGGAGGCCGCGGACCGATCCAAAAGCACACCGATGGAGGACGACGACGCTGGCGACGACCGCGCCGACTTCGGCGGGAGTGCGAGGAAGACGATCCTGTCGTTCACCGACGACAAGGGGGTCGAGCAAAAGTGGGCTTCGGGCAGTGCCCGTAGTGCCACCGCGGAGTTCTGGGAGTTCGTCGGCGATCGCTCCGCTTCGGACAACGAAGTGTTCACCATCGAGGACGAGGAGATGGGCGAAGGGATCCAGCTCCACTTCTACGCGGACTCCATCGCCCGGATCACGACGGCGCACGAGGGCGAGGGCGGGGCGGATCCCGAGTACCGGGTCGAGTACAGCCTGGTCGACGGAATCGGCGGGTACCGGAAGCTGGTGAGCACCTTCGTCCGCGGCGGCTGCGCCGCACTCGACCGGCACGGTCCCTGGATGCCGGATGTCGCTGAGTTCGAACGCGCGCGCCGGCGGCGCGACACCCAGTAGCCCGCGGGGGCAGCCGCACTCGGCGCCGTCGTCGCCATCTGGTCCGGTCGGACGCTGGAGGAGCCGACAGGCGAGGTTCTGGACGGCGCGGGCTGTCGTGCATGGCCGGCCGACGGCACCGCGGGGTCAGGAGTTGCGCGGCGACACCAGGCCGGATTCGTAGGCAAGGACCACGAGTTGGGCGCGGTCTCGGGCGTGGAGCTTGGTCATGGCCCGGTTGATGTGGGTCTTGGCGGTCACCGGGGCGATGACCATACGGTCGGCGATCTCGCTGTTGGACAGGCCCTGTGCGGCGAGGGCGACCGCCTCGCGTTCGCGGCCGGTCAGTTCCTCCAGGCCGCTGCCGGAGCGGGTGGAGGGGAGTTGGGTGACGTAGCGGTCGATGAGCTTGCGGGTGATCGAGGGTGCGAGCAGGGCGTCGCCGCGGGCGGCGACGCGTACGGCGTGCAGGAAGTCCTCGGCCACGATGTCTTTGACGAGGAAGCCGGCAGCGCCTGCGCGCAGCGCGTCGAAGACGTACTCGTCCATGCCGTAGTTGGTGAGCATGACGACGTGCACGCCGGCCAGGGCCGGGTCTGCGGCGATGTGGCGGGTCGCTTCGATGCCGTCCATGACAGGCATCTGGATGTCGACGAGCGCGACGTCGGGGAGGTGCTCCTTCGCGAGCGCCAAGCCCTCTTCGCCGTTGGCGGCCTCCGCCACCACCGTGATGTCGTCCTCGAGTTCGAGCAGCGCGCGGAAGCCGCTGCGGATGAGTGGCTGGTCGTCGACCAGCAGGACACGGATCACGATGCTCCGCCGGTGGGAAGTTCGGCCTGGACGGTGAAACCGCTCGCTCCGCGTGACCCGGTGTTCAGGCGTCCGCCCAGGGCTGTGACACGTTCGCGCATGCCGAGCAGCCCGAGGCCGGGTGTTGGCGTGGTGTCGTGTGCGGTGGCCTGGGTGGTCTTTCCGTTGTCGTCGACGCGGATGACCAGGGTGTCCGGCCGGTAGTCGATCAGCACCGAGACGGTGGTGGCGGCGGCGTGCCGGGAGACGTTGGTGAGCGACTCTTGGACGATCCGGTACGCGGTGCGGCCCACCGCGGACGGCAGGGCGTGCGGGTGCCCGTCGATCGTCAGCGTTGTCTCCAGGACGGTCGTTCGGAACTGTCTCACCAGGTGGGGTACGTGGTCGAGTCCGGGCGGCGGGGTGGTGTCGTCGTCGCGCAGTGCCTCAAGTGTCGCGCGCAGCTCCCGGCTCGCCTCCCGGCCGGCTTCATGGATCGCCAGCAGTGCCTCCGGCACCGGCTCACCCCGCCGCCGGGCCACGTGGACGGCGACCTCGGACTGCACCTTGATGACCGAGATCTGGTGGGTGAGCGAGTCGTGCAACTCCCGTGCGATGCGCAGCCGTTCCTCGTCGGCCCGGCGCCTGGCGGTCTCCTCGCGCGTGCGCTCGGCCTGTTCCGCCCTCCGTTCGGCCTGCCGCACCGCCTCCCCCGCGGAGAAGGCGGCGATCAGCCAGGCGATCTCCAGGGTGGTCCGGGCCTGTGTCACGGACTCGCGCGCGGAACCGTCGTGCGAGACCAGGGCGGCGAGTTGGAGCGCGGCCAGCAGTCCCACGGTGGCGGCCAGTGCGGCGGTGCGGTGCCCGGCGCGTACGGCGGCGTAGGCCGCGACCAGGTAGGAGACGGCGAGCACGTCGAACCCGGCCGCCTGGTAGCCCACTGCGGACAGTCCGGCGACGGCCAGGACCGCGAGCGGTGCCCGGCGGCGAACGGCCAGCGCCAGCCCGCCGACGGCCAGCAGCGTGCAGCCGAGCAACTCCCGTCCCCCGGAAGGGTGTGGACCGGACAGCCCGGAGCCCAGCAGAAGCGCCGCGACACCCACGGCGACCAACCAGTCGGTGACCCGGGCCGGGACAGCGAACCGCCCTCTGTTCATGGGCGCACCGTATCCGGACGCGGCCGCGGGCGAGTCCGGCCTGAGGACGAGAGGCCGGCTGCCGCGCGTGCGGTACTCGCGCGCCGGCTGCCGCATCCGCAGTAGCCGGATACCGCGGCGTCGGCAGTGGGGAGTGCCTGCGCCCGCTGGACGACCAGCAGGCGACCGGGGGTTCATGCTCACGGCGTATCGGAACTCGCAGTGACCGACGGAGTGGATGGAGAGCGGTATGAGTGCTTCAGTGGCGCTGATGGTGGCCGCCGAGGGCGGGATCATCGGGGACGGACGGACCGGGGCCAACCTGGCCCTCGGGGCAGGACTCGTCGGCCTGGTGCTCGGCATGCTGGCCCTGAGTCGCGCCAACGGCCGGATCAGCACTGGCAACGCGCGCACCGGCGGCATGTCGGCCATCGCGGTGGGTATGGCCTGCATCGTCCTCGCGGTGCTGCACCTGGCCACCTCCAGTGGCGGCCCCGGCACCGGCAACGGGCTCGTCGGCGCCGTCGTGGCGGTGCCGTTGGGGCTGGGCGGCGTACTTCTCGGCCGTCGCGCACTGACCCGCTCCCGCGGCGCCGGGCAGCCGGCGGTCCGATGACCGGCTGAGCACGGCCGGGTCGTGGTGGGGACGGACAACGCGAGCTGCCCGTTCAACCGTACCGGCCCACCTGGGAGATGCGGTCCGAAAGCTGCGTGGGGTGCACGCGGCGCACAGGGAGACTCGGGCGGCTTGCTCTGCCACCGCGACGTCCAGAAGTTCACTATCGCCGAGGCCGGCCGGCACCCGCGCTGTCGGGTGCCGCCGCAGCCGGTGACCCGGCGCCGTCGACGATCCGTAGCCCCGGTGCCCGCCCGCCGAGCGACGCCGGTGCCGTTCACAGAGGGGGCACCGGCAAGTGCGGCTCCGGTCGTACCCATCCGGCATGAGTCACATCACCCCGACATGCTGGGCACAACGAACCGAAGGCCCGGCTGTCACAGGATCCTCCGGTCAGGCCCTAATCCCCGGATTCGGTTCCCAGCATGATGTGCGGGTCCTGCACGCCGGCGAGCTTCGCGAACGCGAGGACGTATTCTCGCGTGGCTGTCTGCAATTGGCGCAGTTCAGCGCGGCATTCCGCTGCACGGGGCCAGACCGACTCCGGCTGGTCGGGGTTCGCATTCTCGAACTCGCGCAGCAGTGGGTGCCACTTGGAGAGGAAGGGGCGCAGCTCACGATTGAGCAGGGTCACCGCCAGGTTCTCCACGGTGAAGCCCACGCTCAGCGTGGACGGGCGGCTGGCTTTGAGAGTGTCGCGTGTGGTGGCGAACAGGCCGTAGAGGGAGGTGAGCGCCTCGCGGATCAGTCCTTCGTCGTCACCGAGACGCTGGGTGGAGGTTCGGGTGACCGATTCCACGAACAACTGCCACGCCACCTGCTGAGCGTCGTTGTTCACCACGAAAGTGAGCTCGCTCAGTTGGGGCACGGTGATTCTTACCTCGGTCAGCCTTGCTGTGCTTCGGTAGAATTGCGTCGCCAGAGCCACCGTCACGCCGACGACGGCTCCGATGACCGCGAACGCGTAGCTGCCGTCGGCCTTGCTGATCGCGTGGAGAGCGACGCCGGCCCCGCAGCCTGCCAGGGCCGCGAGGACCACACGCGTTATACGTCCGCCGAACAACCTCGTCATCGATACCTCGCTGGTGCTTTCTACGTGTCAGATGCCCCGTCAACTGTGGCTGCCGGGAGTTTCCTGGTTGTCCATGCCCACCGGCTGACGTCCCATGGCCGCACATCATGCCGAACACCCCTGGCGCGACGAGGGGCAGGGGCGAGAATCACGCGCCGTTCAGCGGCAGGGCGCCTCCACGTCCACGCCCTCCAAATAACGGTCCCGTTCGCGGGCGGGCAGGGGCTGACTCACCAGCCCGCACAGCAGGTCGCGCCACGGCTCCACGCCGACCGTACGGCGGACGACTTTGCGGTCGGGTCCGAGAGTGAGGATGTCCTCGGCAGGGCCGGGGACGACCTGCATGCCGGCGCCGGGCTCCGCGGAGGCGGCCGGGGGATCAGTGGTCCAGACATCGAGCTGATCGCCGCTGCTCGCGTCCAGAACGCGCACGCCTTGGGTGCTCTCGGTGCTGAAACCCTGGAACACCAGGGTGCCGTCCCGGCTGAACGCCACGTCGCCGGCCATTTCCGGCAGGTATCCGGTGGCGCGTACCCGCTGTCCGGAGTCGAGACGTACGACGTACACATGGCTTTCCCTGTAGGAGAAGGCCGCTTGGTTCCCGTCGTGGTCGACGCCGATGCCCAGGGCCGGGCCCCCGTCCGGCAGGGTGGTGTGGGCGGTGTGCTCGAAGGAGTGATCGCCGTCCCAGCGCCAGGCATCGACACTGGCACCATCCAGGAGAACCAGGGTCTTGCGGTCCCCGCTCAGGGCGAGGTCGCGGGAGCCCGACGTCACCGTACTGCGGGTGCACGTTCGGGTGTCGAGGACCTCCACGGCGCCGTTCCAGTCGCCGACGACGTGACGGTCGCCAGGGAGGAAGAACACACCGGGGCGGCGGAGCCCGCCGGAGACTCCGTCGATGGTCAGGCCGCAGCCCGTGCGCTTCCCGGTGCGCAGGTCCCAGATGTCAAACCGCCCTGTGCTCTCGCCGCCTTCCACACTCCGCATGCCGACGTACCGCTTGTCCGCGCTGAGCGCGTAAGCCGTGTCGTCCTCGTTCACTGACAGGTTGGCGTACGGAATCGCGCCGAGGCGGCGGTCGGTGCGCGGATCCCAGAACTCGGTGTGCCCCTCGGTCCGGTGCACCGCCATCCGTCCGTCGGGCGTCAGGTCCCCGGCGGAGAACTCGCCGTCATTGAGGGCGACTCGCTGCCCCCGCCGGGCCCCGGTGGTGAAGAGGTTCAGCTCGCCGCCGTACGAGCCGACCGCCACGTGGGCGCCGTCGGCCGACACGGCGAGAGCGCCGGCCGGCCGGACCAGGCGGCCCAGAGTCGTACTGGGCCGCAGCGCGGCGTCGTAGAGCCGAACCCTGCCGTCCCGCCCGCCCACCACAACGGTCCCCTCGCCGTCGGCGACCGTCATGTTCTCGTACGCGCCCAAGGACCGTTCGGCGATCCGGCGGCGCCGTTCCAGGTCCCACACCTCGGCGCGCTCCGGCGTCCGGGTCAGGGCTTTGCGTGCCCCGTCGAACAGCAGGACCTCACTGTGCTTCAAAGCCTCCGTCGGGGTGCCTGTCATTCCGGGCAGGGACCGGGCCGACTCCCAGCGCGCCGGGTCGGTCAGGAACTCCCGGACCTCCTGACGCCCCGTGTCGACCAGGGTCATCCGGGAGCCGTCCGCGGAGAATCCGAGCCCCACCCGGGCGTCGCTCACCGGAAGCCGGGTGATCTCGCGCCCGTCGGACACGCTCCACACGACCAGGAACGCCTCGCCCTCGGGAGTGAGGTGCGAGACCGCGACCCACCGTCCGTCGGGCGAGAAGGCGAGGGCGTAGAGCCCCTGCCCGACGCGGGGAAGGCCCTCCGTGTGCCCCGTGGCCATCGTGCGCAGAAGCTTGCCCGTCCGGGTGTCCCACAGCTGGACCCGGTTGAGGTAGACCTCCGTGGCCAGGACGCGGCCGTCGCGGCTCAGCGCCCTGGGCCTGCCTTCGGTGCGCAGCACGCCCGACTGCCGGGCGGAGCGCACGTCGTAGAGGCGTACGCCCGGTGCCTCGTCGAATTCCGAGCTGTACGCGGCTGTCGTACCGTCCGCGCTGAGGACGACGTCCGTGTCGGCGGGGTTGCCCGCGCCCTGGTTGCCCAACACGGAGTCGGCGTCCGCCCGCAGCCGCCGCTTGGCATACGGCGCGGCGGCCACGGCCTGGGCCAGGGCGCGCCGGGACTCGGGGGTGGACCGGGTCTCGTCGGCGTAAAGGGCGTACTGCGCGGCCTGGTTGGGACTGGTCGCGAGCAGCTGCCCGGAGCGGGCGGCCAGCGCCTGTGAGGCGGAGGTGCGGGCCTGTGCGACGGCCTCGTCACGCTGTCTGCCGGCATCGACGAAGCCGTAGACCGCGAGCATGAGCAGCGCCACGAGCAGGGCCACACCCGACCAGCCAAGCCGTTTGACGAACCGGACCTGCCTGAAGTCGTCGTGCTCCAACTCCTCCTTCGGACGGCCGTGCAACGGTGCGGCCAGGGTGGCGACGGCGGCGCGGAACGGCGGGTAGCGCAGGGAGAGACGGCTCTGTCTCTCGATCTCGCGGAGGTCCACCCAGAGCGGCGTGGACGTGAAGTGGCCGGCCAGGTTCCGTGGCAGACATGTGGTCCTCCGCCAGTCGAAGTCACCGGCCGATTCATCCCACTTGATCTCACCTCCCACGACGGCGATGAGCAGGTGCTCCGTGTCGCGCTCACGCAGCCAGTAGTCGATTTCCTTGGCCACCCAGGGCGAGGCGGCGGCGTCCGGGGAGGCGAGCAGGATGAGATAGCGGGAGCGTGCCAGTTCGCGCTGAATCGACTGCCACAGGTCGTGGTTCGCGGGCAGGCTGGTGATGTCACGGAACACGCTCATCCGCATGGGCCGGAAGCGCGGCACGGCCAGCCGCTCCAGACCTCGCTGAAGCTGTTTCGCGAGCGGCGCGTTCTTGCTCTGGCTGTACGAGATGAAGGCGTCGCGCTGCCTCTCACCGTCCGACTCGACATCTCGCGCCTCTGCCTCTTCCACAGCCTCGCCCATGGCGTCCCCCGTGTCCCGTTCCCGCCTTCGTGCCGCCCCCTCTGCGTGCGGGGCCGACTTCTATGCATACCCGGCCTATTGAAGGCGTACGAGCCAACCGGCCGGAGGGATCGGTGTCAGGGTAGGAGGCCGCGATAAACGAACGCACAACGTGGAGCGCTCTGTCTGACCGATCACAGCCCGCTGGTCGTCGTCGCCCCGTCCGGCGCGGTAAGTCCTCACTGCTGCGCGCCGGGCCGGCCCGGTGCCCGGTCCGACGCCATTGCGCAGCGCCTTGCGCCGTGCGGCGCGGATGGATCGTCTCCGGGAGGACGCGCGTCACGCCGGCCTGGCAAGGGAGTCGAATTGTGCGTCCAAGGACCGCCGGACGATGGAGGCACGGAGTTGGCCGAGGGGGCGTAGGTCTCTGCCAGGGCGCGGCCGGACGGGCTCCGGACTCGGAGGCTGACGCCGCGACTGACGCTCCGTACCCAGCGCCCCGGCGGAATACCGCGATATCGGGGACGGGCCGCCCTGAAGAGGGCGATGGTTGGTACGAGCGGACCGTACCGACCAGTGAGGAGCTCCATGCGCGCTGAGGACCAAGTCCCTCTCGGCCGGACCGGTCTGACGGTCAGCCGGCTCGGTCTCGGGCTGGCCTCCATCGGAGGGCTCTTCCAGTCCGTACCGGAACAACAGGCCCTGGATACCGTCCGTCGCGCCCGGGAACTCGGGATACGGCTCTTCGACACCGCGCCCGTATACGGCTACGGGCTCTCCGAAACCCGTGCCGGCACAGCTCTGCGCGACGAGTCACGCGACTCCTATGTGCTGTGCACCAAGGTCGGGCGGCTCGTCGAACAGGGCGGCCCCGACACACAGCCGATCTGGGCCGATCCGCCCCCGGGCCTCGGAGTACGGCTGGACTACTCGTACAAGGGTGTGGTCCGGTCCCTTGAGGAGAGCCTGAAGCGGCTCAGCCTGGACAGTGTCGACGTGCTTCATGTCCATGATCCGGAGCAGGACTTCCTCCGCTCTGTCGGCGACGCCTACCGCGCCTTGGACGACCTGCGTCGTGCTGGAGTCATCAAGGCCGTGTCGATCGGAGTGAACCACGCCGACGTCGCCGCGCGTTTTCTCCGCGAGGCCCCCGAACCCGGCCCCGACTGCGTGATGCTGGCCGGGCGGTGGACCCTTCTCGACCAGTCGGGCCTCGTTGAGATGCTGCCCCTGTGCCACGAGCGTGGCGTGGCGGTCCTGGCGGCCGGAGTCCTGCAAGGCGGGGGACTTCTCGCCGACCCCGGCCCTGGCGCTTCGGCCGTACATCAGAACGCCGGGCCCGCGACGGCGGCCAGGCTGAGAACTCTCCGTGAGGTGTGCGCACGGCACGGGGTGCCGCCGACGGCGGCCGCGCTCCAGTTCCCTTTCGGACACCCCGCCGTGACCGCCGTTGTCGTCGGGGCCCGCTCGCCGGAGGAGATCGAGGAGTCGGCCAACCTGCTCGCGCGTCCGATCCCCGACCGGATGTGGTCGGACCTGAGAGACGCGGGCGTGATCCCGCCTTCCTGGCGCCCGGCCCCCGGCCCGTGACGACCTGACGATGCCGGGAGCCCCCGAACCCGGGGCCCGTGACCGGACGGTCTGCCCGAACGTACGGGCGACACCGAATCGCGGCCACCCTGGGGGATTGGGCACGAGGGAACGGCTGACCGCTGCGCCCCCGCGACGTCGGCGCTGCTCGGGGTGTCGGTCGTGCCGTTCGCGGCTGTGTGCCTGATCTCCGTCTACGCGGACTGACTTCCGATCGCGGCGGGCCGTCCGAGAGCCTGCGGGGCGTCGCCTCGACGGGCTCATCCGCACCACCCTCTGCTGCGAGCCCGGCGACAGCGGCGCCCCGGTGTTCACCCTCACCGGGGACGGCACGACAGCACTGGCCGTCGGGGTGATCTCGGGCGGCTCCGGCAACTGCACCTCCGGCGGCACCTCCTTCGTGCAGCCGATCAACGAGATCCTCACCGCCTACGGCGCCGTCCTCACCTGATCCGGCCTCGCCCCGGCCGCCCGGTGCCGGGCGGCCGGGTGCAGGGCAAGGCAAGGGCAGGGGGGAACCTCCGTGAGCCATCCACGGGGCAGCTCATTGGTGCCACCTCTGACACTTTGGGCTCGCATCTTGACCTGCGGATCTCCTGTGCCATTCTCGGAAAGCCCGTCAACTGAGCCTGCCCGCACGCCGTTCACCCAGGTGATCCGTCGTCACCCGGCGTTCTTGTGTCCACAGTCCGGCGTGCCCGGTCGCGGTCGCGCCTCGGCCGAGCGGGCCCGAGCGCGTGCGGGCCGGGCCGGTCCGGAGCGCAGCCCTGCACGCCGGCCGGGAAGTCGGCACACCGAGGAGGAAAGATGAAACGACTGCTTCGCTCAGGAAAGCTGTTCGTGGCCGTCGCGGCTTCCGCCGTACTCGCCTTCCAGGGCGGTGCGCCGGCTTCCGCCGAGGGCGGCCGCGCCCGGTCGGCGCCGCCCATCGACTTCCAGCTGCCCTTCACGTGCGGGCAGCAGTGGCGGCTCGACACCTGGGCACACGCGCCCGCCCTGGACATGGTGCGCGAACCCGACCAGGTCGGCACCGAAGGGGCCGTGCTCGTCGCGGCGGCGGACGGCGTCGTCAACATGTCCTTCTCCCACGCCAACGCCGGGAACGTCATCCAGATCAATCACGGCAACGGCTACTTCACCACCTATCTGCATCTCCAGTCGCGCTCCGTCGGCGTGGGCGCCAGCGTGACGCAGGATCAGACGATCGGAAGGGTCGGGAAGACGGGCCCGACCTCCAACGGCCATCCCCATCTCCACTTCGAGCTCGGTTACGACGCCAACGGCAACGGGGAGGCCAGTTGGGGCACATCGACCTCCGAACGGGTCAGGCCCTGGTTCGGCGGGGTCGAATACGGTCAGTCGAACAGCCGGACCTGGCGCAACGTCGCCCGGGACTGCGGCGGTACTCCCCCCACCGGCTGCTCCGCGGTCGGCCTGGACTTCTCCGCGTACGCCACGATCCGCAGCGGCTCCAGCGGTGATCTGGTGAAGGCCGCACAGTGCCGGCTGAAGGACTCCGGCAACGACCCGGGGGCGCCGGACGGCGCGTTCGGACCGAATGTGCAGGCCGCGACCCGGGCTTTCCAAGCCGATGTGGGGCTGGGCGTCGATGGCGTCATCGGTGCGAAGACCTGGACGGCGCTGCTGTCCCACGGCTCCACCCCGACGCTGCGGAGCGGCTCCAGCGGTGAGGACGTCAGCAGGCTCCAGCGTGCGCTGACCGCGGCGCTCGGCAGCACGGTCGGCATCGACGGTTCCTTCGGCCCGGAGACCGAACAGGCCGTCCGTGCCTACCAGTCCTCCAGGGCACTGGGCGTCGACGGCATCGCGGGTCCGGCCACCTGGGGCGCCCTCCAGGGCGGCAAGTAGCGAACGGCGCAAAGCACCCCCTCCTCGCCCCTGTCCGCGCGGTGAAGCCGCGCGGACAGGGGCGAGCAGCCAGTGGTCTACACCACTGTAGTACCGCTGACCTGCGCGAATGCCTGTCATCAAGGCACGCTCATCCTCTTGACCTGAGGTGCGAATGAGCCATAGACACAGGCACAGGCCTGTCGAGTCCACGCCAACCCGCCCAACGGCAAAGGAGTGCGCGATGGTTCACGCGATGCGCCGCGACCGACGCTTCCGCAGACAGATCACGGTCACGGCGGCGGTGTGCGGTCTGCTGCTGTCCATGCCCGCCGCCGTGTCGGCCAAGGCGCCGGCGCCGCGGGGATGGGTGGAGAAGACCATGGCCCGGATGACGCTGGAGGAGAAGGTCGGCCAGCTGTTCACCACGTACGCCTACGGCGCGTCGGCCGACACCGACAAGGCCGCCGACGTCACGAGGAACCAGAACTGGCTCGGCGTCGACAACGCACAGCAGGCGATCGACAAGTATCACCTCGGCAGCGTCATCTACTTCGCCTGGTCCGACAACCTCCAGAACCCGAAGCAAGTGGCCGCGCTCTCCAACGGACTGCAGCAGGCCGCGCTCGGACAGCCGGCCGAAGTGCCGCTGCTGGTCAGCACCGACCAGGAACACGGCATCGTCCAGCGGCTCGGCCCGCCCGCGACGCAGTTCGCGGGGAACATGGCGCTGGGCGCCTCGGGCAGCGAGCGGGACGCGCGTGAGGCCGGGAAGATCGCCGGAGCGGAGCTGCGGGCGGTCGGCATCAACCAGAACTTCGCCCCGGTCGCCGATGTGAACGTCAATCCCGCCAACCCGGTGATCGGCGTACGGTCCTTCAGCAGTGATCCGAAGCTCGCCGCCGATCTGACCGAGGCACAGGTGCGCGGCTACCAGAGCGGGCGTGCGGGCGTGGTCGCGACCGCCAAGCACTTCCCCGGGCACGGCGACACCGACGTGGACAGCCACGTCGGTCTGCCCGTCATCACCCACACTCTCGAACAGTGGCGGGAAATCGACGCGCCCCCCTTCAGGCGGGCCGTCGACACCGGCATCGGGGCCGTCATGACCGGTCACATCCAGTTCCCCGAGCTCGACCCCACCGGCGACCCCGCCACCCTGTCGGAGCCGATCATGACCGGACTGCTCCGCGACGAGATCGGATACGACGGCGTGGTCGTCACCGACTCCCTCTCCATGGCCGGGGTCCGGGAGACCTATCCGGACGAAGTCGTACCGGTCAAGGCGCTTCAGGCCGGGGTGGACATGCTCCTGATGCCCCCCGACCTGGACACGGCGTACAACGCGGTGCTGGAGGCCGTCACCGAGGGCGAGCTGACCGAGAAGCGCATCGACAGGTCCGTACGGCGGATCCTGACCCTCAAGCACCAGCAGGGCATCGTGAAGCGGCCTTTCGCCAACCCGTACGGCGTTGACAAGACCGTCGGATCGTCCGCGCACCTGCGGGCCGCGCAGCGCATCACCGACCGGACCACCACGCTCGTCAAGAACGACGACCGGGTGCTGCCGCTCGCGGACGACGCGCGGAGCGTGCTGGTCACCGGCTGGGGCGAGGGCACGACATCGCAGCTGGCCGCGCTCATCGGCAAACGCGATGTGACAGCCACACCGCACTACACGGGCACCAACCCGGGCGCCGCCACCGTCGCCGCCGCCGCGTCCGAGGCCCGCGGGCACGACTCCGTCGTGGTCGTCACCAGTGGCGCCGGGGCCAATCCGGGACAGTCCGCCCTGGTGAACGCCCTGATCGCGACCGGCAAGCCGGTCGTCACCGTCGCCGTCGGCACGCCGTACGACATCGCCCGCTACCCGGAGGCGGGCACCCACCTGGCCACGTACTCCTACCGCGAAGGCGCCCTGGAGTCGGCGACCCGGGTGCTGTTCGGCGAAGTCCGCCCGCGCGGCACGCTGCCGGTGACGATCCCCAGGGCGGACGATCCCGACCAGCCCCTGTTCCCGCTCGGCCACGGGCTGAGCTACCGGCACTGACGAACCGCCGACACGTACGAACAAAGGACATCACCACCATGCGACGCAGAGATCTACTGACGGCTGCCGCGACCTCGGCCGTGGCCGCGGGCACGGCCGGGGTGGCAGCGGCGGGCCCCGCCGGCGCACAGGGCAAGGGGCACGGCGCGAAAGGCGGGGTGCGCACCGGCTTCGAAACCCTGCGCCGGAGCGGCTACGCGTCCGTGACCGGGCAGCGGGTCGGCGTCATCTCCAACCCCACCGGCATCGACCGCGAGTTGAACCACATCGTCGATGTGATGGTCGCGGACGCGGCCGTCAACCTGGTCGCGATCTTCGGTCCGGAACACGGCTTCCGCGGTATCGGGCAGGCCGGCGAGGGCGAGGAGTTCTTCATCGACGAGAAGACCGGACTTCCCGTCTACAACGCCTACAACAACTCCACCACGATGGAGCGGCTGTTCTCCGACCTCGAACTGGACACCGTCGTCTTCGACATCCAGGAAGTCGGCGCCCGCTTCTACACCTACATCTGGACGATGTATCTGGCGCTGGAGGCCGCGGCGAGGCTCGGCGTGAAGTTCGTCGTCCTCGACCGGCCCACCCCGTTGTCCGGAAAGGACGCGTACGGGCCGGTGCTTCACCCCGAACACTCCACGTTCGTCGGGCTCAAGGCCATCGCGCAGCAGCACGGCATGACGCCGGGAGAGCTGGCCCGGCTCTACAACGAGGTGTTCGTACCGGCCGCCACCGGGGGCAAGCAGGCGGACCTGCACGTCCAGCGGCTGTCGGGCTGGGACCGGCGCATGCGGTACACGGACACCGGGTTGCCCTGGGTGGCGCCCTCGCCCAACATGCCCACGCTCGCCACCGCCGACGTCTACGCCGGCACCTGCCTCTTCGAGGCGTCGGCGCTGTCCGAGGGCCGCGGTACCACTCAGCCGTTCCAGCTCATCGGCGCTCCCGGCATCGATCACCGCTGGGAGAGGGCGCTCAACGCACGCGAGATGCCGGGGGTCCGCTTCCGCGAGGCGTACTTCAAGCCGGTGTTCTCCAAGCAGCAGGACAAGACGTGCGGCGGCGTCGAGGTGCTGATCACCGATGTCGACCGCTTCGAGCCGATCCCCACCGCCCTCGCCATGATCACCGAGCAGTGGCGGCTCTTCCCCGAGTACCGCTGGCGTTCCCAGGACGTCACCAGCTTCTGGATGGACAAGCTGAGCGGCAACTCCCGGGTGCGTGAGGCGATCGAGAGCGGTACGGACGCGGCCGGGATCCCCGAGGTCTGGCACGACGACCTCAAGCGATTCCGCGCACTGCGCAGGGAGTTCCTGATCTATCGCTGAGTCCGTCCCGACCAACCGGTGAGAAAGCAGAGTTGACGCATGAGACGCAGGAACTTCCTCCACGCGGCGGCCGCGGTGGCCGGCGCCGGGGCGGCCCTTCCGCTCGGCGGCACGGTCCACGCCGCCACGCCCACGGGGGCCCGGACGGGACCGCCGGCCATCACCCCTGACGACATCCGATTCCCCACCGTCTCACGCCGGTTGCGCCCCGGCTCGGCCGCCCGCGCCGGGCTGATCGCCGAGCACGTCGACCGGATGGCCGACGAGGCGGCGCGGTACATGGAGCCGGGGCCCGGCCGGCCCAACCCATCGCACCCGGGCTTCGTGCTCATCGCGGCGCGCAACAGCGTGATCGTCACCCACGAGGCGCGCGGCCATGCCGTCCGGTACGAGAGTTGGGACGCGGCCACCAAGACCCCGGTCGAGCTGCCCCGCGACCAGTGGGTGCCCATGGCGAAGGACACTCTCTTCGACATGGCGTCGGTGAGCAAACTGTTCACCTCGACGGTCGCGACGCAGTTGTGGGAACAAGGCGTCATCGACCTGGACGAGCCGGTGGCGAGGTACCTGCCGGAGTTCGCGGCGGCCGATCCGGCCAAGGCCGCCATCACCCCGCGCCATCTCCTGACGCACCGCTCGGGCCTCGTGTCCTGGATGAACCTGGCCGGCTACCCCGACAACGACGCGCGGATGGCGGCCGTTTACGCGTCGGTGCTGCGGCGGGAGCCGGGGAGCGGCTACGAGTACTCCGACCTGAACCTGATCACGCTGGGGCAGTTGCTGCACCGCGTGACGGGAGAGGCGCTGGACGATCTGATCGCCGACCGGGTCACCGGACCGCTCGGCATGACCGAGACGATGTTCAACCCGTCGAAGAGCCTGCTGCCGCGGATCGCGGCGACCGAGTACCAGCCGGGGACGGGCCGGGGCATGGTCCACGGCACCGTGCACGACGAGAACGCCTGGTACCTGGGCGGTGTCGCGGGCCACGCGGGTATCTTCTCGACAGCCGCCGACATGGCCGTCTTCGGTCAGATGCTCGCCAACGGCGGGCACTACGCGGGCACCCGCGTCCTGTCCGAGGCGACGGTCAGGAAGACACTCGTCAACTACAGCGCGGACATCGGAGCTTCGCCGCGCGGACTCGGCTGGCAGGTCGACCAGCGGTTCTACATGGACGCGCTGACGTCCCCGGTGACCGCCGGCCACACCGGCTACACCGGTCCCTGCATCACCGTCGACCCGGTCGACCGCACCGTGTTCGTCTTCCTGGCCAACCGCGTCCATCCCACCCGTGACTGGGGCACGGACAGCGAGTACCGCCGGGCGCCCGCACGTGCCTTCGCCCGATCGGTGCCGGTGAGGCCCGCCACCGGGAGGACGGCATGGTTCTCCGGCATGACGGACGGCGCCGAGGTGACACTCACCGCACCGCTGAAAAGGATGCGCACGACGGGCAAGGTCTCCTTTCATCTCTGGTACGACACCGAGCCGAAGGTCGACAGCGGCAGCCTGGAGGCATCCACGGACGGCGGCTCCCGCTGGGCCCCCGTCCCGCTGGACCTGAGAGCGAAGGACCGGCGCTGGAGCACCGGAGGGACGTTCGACGGTTACTCGCGCAGGCAGTGGATCAAGGCATCGGCCGAGGTCGCCGCCGAAACGACCCACCTGCGCTGGACGTACCGCACCGACGGCGCCTACCAGGGCCGCGGGATCTACGTCGACGCGATCCGCGTCACGAGCGGGGGCCACGACGCCTTCGACGTCGGGCGCCTGGAGTCCGACGGCTGGCAGGAGTCGGCCGACTGACGGCACCGGGGTGCCCGTCGCCGGGCACCCCGGTCAACCTCACTGAGTGGTGGGGGTCTCATTCCGGGGTCGGTCCCTCGGCGGTGATGTGGGCCAGCAGCGTACGGGCCTCCTTGACGCGGGGGTGGGCCGGGTGCAGAGACTGTTCGCAGGCGGTCAGTGCCTCGCGGGCGGCGGCCTCCGCCTCGTCGCGACGGCCCAGGCCGTGCAGGGCCCTTGCTGTCACGATCCCCAGAGTCCCGCTCGCCGTGCGCCCCCCGGCCGGTGTGTACCGGCGGGCCTCGGCCAACGCCTCCTCGTAGCGCTTCTGTCCATTCAGGCTGCGTACCAGCGCACAGTGCAGGAAGGCGGCGGCGGGCCCGTCCGCCCGGGGCAGGTTGCCGCGGGCGATGGCCTCCGCTTCCTCGTAACGGCCTTGTCCGTTCAGTGCGGCAGCCAGGTTGGTCACGGCGTTCAGCTCGATTCTCCACACCTCGGTGAGATGGGCGATTCGGGTGGTGCCGCGCAGGATGTCCAGCGCCTCCGCCTCGGCCTCGGTGTGCCGGTCCTGTTGCACGAGGACCGCCGCGCGGTTCGACCGGACCGCCAGCAGCAGTTGCCGGTCGGCGCCGGTTGTCTGCCGCAACTCCTTGATCAGTGTGTCGAGTTCGGGCAGCAGTTCCGCGCCGCGGCCGTGGGCGACGGCCGCCCCGGCGGCAAGGGACCGGGCCGGCCACGAGATCAGGTCCGGGCCGTCGCCCCGGGTGCGCGACGAAGCGGCGAGGGCCCGCGCCTCGGCCTCTGCCTGCTCGAATCCGCCCGCCTGAAGGAGGTTCTGGATCCGGTCCAGGGCCACCCGCCGCGAAGGGGCCGCGCTCCCCCCGGCCCGCCCGCGCCGCGCGCGTTGCCACCTCATACGTATGGATTTCACAAGCGGCAAGGCTACGACGAAGAGCTCGCCGTCGTCCGGCTGCCGACATCCTCGAACCACATCGCGGCCGGCTGCCCCACAGCGCGGACCACCGGCGAACGCCCGTGCTCAGTCGGCCAGTTCGCCCGGCTGCGTGACCCTGGTCTCGGCGGGCACGGAAGAGCGGACGGCGCGGCATACCCCGTCGCGGTGGCGGGTAGTGGCCTGTTCTCCGCCGGTGGTCGCACGGCGGACCGACGGCAGGGCTGCGGGCGCGTGGCCGACCTCGCCTTCCGATGGAGAACGTCCATGCTGCGGATCCACTTCACGCCCCAGGACATGACGAGGGTCAGGGTGGCCCCGGGACCGGACGTCATGTGGGAGATCACCAACAGCGTGCAGACCCTGCAACGGACGGACGGGGAGAGGGTTTTCGGCGCCTGGCGCCGCTGGGCGAGGCCTCGGCTCCCGGAGGGCCGACACCTGCTCTCCCCGCTGCTGCCGCCCTACGGCTACTCCCCCGACTTCCTCACCCCCGGCTCCGGTGACCGCACCACGCTCCGGGCGGCCATCGACACCCTGCTCGGAACACCACGGCGGAGGCTGCGGGCGGAGTTGGCCCGGCTGTCCAGGTCGACACGGCTGCCCGACTGGGCCGCTTCCCTGGCCGAGGGCGACACGGACGCGCTCACGCGGCTGGGCGATGCCCTCCACGAGTACCAGGCGGAGGCGCTCGTACCGCACTGGCGACACGTTCGCGCGGACCTGGAGGCCGACCGGGCGCTGCGGATGCGGCATCTGATGGACGGCGGCACCGAGGCGCTGCTGTCGGGTCTCGGGCCGGACGTCCGGTGGCGGCCGCCCGTGCTGGAGGTGACCTACCCGGTCGACCAGCGCCTGCGGCTGGACGGGCGGGGACTCGTGCTCCAGCCGTCGTTCTTCTGCTGGCCCACCCCGACCACCCTGGCGGACGGTGAACTGCCGCCCGTCCTGGTGCATCCCATCCACCACACGGCCGACTGGGCCGGGCCGGCGGGTACGGTGGGGCCCCCGACGGGCCCCGGCCCCCTCGGCCGTCTCCTCGGGCAGACCCGTGCGGACCTGCTGCGGGCGTCGCGCACCGGCTGCTCCACCGTGGAGGCGGCCCGGATGCTGCAAGTGACCCACCCGGCCGTCAGCCAGCACATGAACGTCCTGCGCGCGGCGGGCCTGACCACCACCGTTCGCACGGCAGGTCGCGCCCTGCACACCGCGACCGCCGAGGGGCGTGCGCTGCTGGCGGCCGAGGACCGGCGCGCCGGGCGCGGGCAGGGCGACCGACCGCGCCCGTAAGCCTGGGCTTACGGCGCTTGTGCCCGTCGCCGCCGAACCAGCACTCTGACTCGTGCCACCGCCCCCGCACAGGGCCGGGCGGGCCCCCACACCCTGCCCGCGCCGATTCTTCCCGTACGGCCCCGCCCCCCACAGGAGCCCTCATGCGCGCGAGACTTGTCCCCGGCACGGTCGCGGCCCTCGCCATCGGAGCACTTCTTCTCCCCGGCACCGCCCAGGCATCGCCCGCTCCCGCCGTCCCGGTCGTGGATGTGCGGGCACATGACTCGACAGCCGGTACGGCCCTCGCCTCCGGGTACAACGAGCCGGGGACCGAGCTGCGGGTCACCTCCGGACGTACGAGCAGCGCACGCTGGCTGGAGATCGACTACCAGGTCAAGGAGACCGGCTACTGGTGCGGTCCCGCGGCGACGCGCATCGCGCTCTCCGCCCGCACCGGCCCGCCGAGCCAAGGTGAGCTGGCGGCACAGCTCGGCACGACCGAGGCGGGCACCGATCACATCAGCCAGGTCACCAACGTACTCAACGCCCGTCTCGGCGGGGGCTGGTACGAGACCAAGGAGATGCCGAACGACCCGCCCACCCAGGGGCAGCGGGATCTCCTGTGGCACGACATCGTGTTCGACATCGACCGCAATTATCCGCTGGTCGCCAACATCGTCGCCCCACCGGGCAACCAGCCTCCCGGCTACCCCCCGGACCAGACGATCTATCACTACTTCACGATCTTCGGCTACGACGCGGTCGACCGCACCGTCCTCATCGCGGACCCCGCGTCCTTCGGTGGCAACCAGATCTACTGGATCTCCTTCGACCAGCTCGCCACCCTGATCCCGCCGAAGGGCTACTCCGCCTGACCGCGCGGAGCGGACGCGACCGCACGCCGCGACCCGAATCGCATTTCCCCCTGACCAGGAGGTCACGTTGAGCACCCACCGGCCCACCCGCAGAGGCGTCATGAAGGCCGCCGCCGGATTCACCGCGACGACCGCACTCGGCGCGGGAGGCGTTCTGGCGTCGGCGTCCGCCGCCCACGCGGTCGGAGACGGATTCGGACTGCGCGTCGTGGACCGCGACGAGCGCGATCCACGGATGCGGTACTTCCGCTTCGCGACCGACGCGATCGGCTGGAACCCCGGCGTCAACGTCCTGCTTCCGGACGGCTACCACTCCGGCGGGCGCAGGTACCCGGTCCTGTACCTGTTCCACGGGGGTGGTACCGGCCAGGACTTCATCGCCTTCGACCGGATGGGCATCCGCGCCTGGACCGCCGGAAAGCCGCTCATCGTCGTGATGCCCGACGGCGGCGCCGCGGGCTGGTACTCCAACCCGGTCGGCTCCAACACCGGCCCCCGCAACTGGGAGACCTTCCACATCGCCCAGCTGCTCCCCTGGATCGACGCGAACTTCCGTACGTACGCCGAGTACGACGGCCGGGCGGTCTCCGGATTCTCGATGGGCGGATTCGGCGCGCTGAAGTACGCGGCCAAGTACTACGGGCACTTCGCCTCGGTCAGCTCCCACTCGGGGCCGGCCAGCCTGCGCCGCGACGGCGGACTCGTCACCCACTGGGCCAACCTCTCCTCGGCGGCGGTGGAGTTGGGCGGCGCCACGGTCTACGGCGCGCCGCTGTGGGACGAGGCCCGGGTCAGCGCCGACAACCCGGTGCAGCGCGTCGAGAGCTACCGGAACAAGCGCGTCTTCCTGGCCGCGGGCACCAGCCCCGACCCGGTCAACTGGTTCGACACGGTCAACGAGACGCAAGTCCTCGCCGGGCAGCGGGAGTTCCGTGACCGCCTCGGCTCGGCGGGAATTCCGCACGAGTGGCACGAGGTCCCCGGCGGTCACTTCGTCCGCCCTGATCTCTTCATCCGCGACCTGGACGGGATC
>NZ_JAAPBF010000180.1 GCF_022695985.1 Streptomyces sp. NP-1717
TGCGGGGGCCCGTTCCGGCGACGCTGGGCGGACACGGGAGACGGCGGAAGGGCTGGGGCGGCAGATGAAGACGGCGGACCCGGGGGAGCGGGCGGCCGACCGGGAGGGCGTGCCGGACAATGGTGGGGTGCGCTACCGGCTTCTCGGCCCCACACGGGCCCTGCGCGCCGACGGCACCCCGTACGCCGTCGGCGGTACCAGGCTGCGCGCGCTGCTGACCGTGCTGGCGCTGCGGCCCGGCCGGACCGTCCCGGCGGCCACGCTCGTCGACGAGGTCTGGGACGGCGACACCCCCGTGGACGCCGCGGGCGCGCTCCAGGCACTGGTCAGCCGGCTCCGCCGGGCGCTCGGCGCCGGGACCGTCGTCGCCGACAGCGGGGGGTACCGGCTGTGCGCCGACCGGGACGACGTCGACCTGTACCGCTTCGAGCGGCTCACGGCCGAGGGGATCAGGGCGCTGGACGACGGCGGCGCCGAGCGGGCGGCCGAACTGCTGGACGAGGCGCTGGGCCTGTGGCACGGCCCCGCGCTGACCGATCTGCCGGACCGCAGGTCCGAGGCGGCGCGCTGGGAGGCGCGCCGGCTGGGCGCCCGCCGGGCACGCCTCACGGCGGCGCTCGCCCTCGGCCGCGCGGAGGAGGCGCTGCCCGAGCTGGCGGCGCTCTGCGACGACCATCCGATCGACGAGCTGCTCCAGGCGCTGCGCATCCGCGCGCTGCGGGCGGTGGGCCGCACGGCGGAGGCGCTGTCGGCGTACGACGAGGTCCGCCGCGACCTCGCGACCCGCCTGGGCATGGACCCGGGCCCCGAACTGCGCACGCTGCACAAGGAGTTGCTGAACCCGGACGCGTACGCGAACGAGGACGGCACGTGGGGGCGGGGCCGGGCCGGTCCCCGTACGGACGACGGATCCCACCCCGCTGGCGGGGCGCCCGGTGGCGATGACGGCTCGCCCGGCTCCACCGGTGCGACGGCGGAACCCGATTCCTACGGCGAGGGCGCGGCGCCTGCTCCGTCCGGCGCGCCGACCGGACCCGTGTCCGTACCGGACGAAGCGGGTCACGACGCCGGGCCCGGCTCTGCCCGGCCTGGGGGCGCCGGTGGTCCCACGCGCGACGCGTCCGGCTCTGACGGTGCGGCGGCGGAACCGGCCTCCTTCGGAGAAGGTGCGGCGTCTGCTTCGTCCGGGGCGCAGACCGGGCCCGTGCCCGTTCCGGACAGCGAGGCCCACGCCGGGCCCGGCCCTGACGGTGCGGCGGCGGAACCCGGTTCCTACGGCGAGGGCGCGGCGTCTGCTTCGTCCGGGGCGCAGACCGGCCCCGTGCCCGTTCGGGACGGTGCGGCGCACGGCTCGCCCGCCCTCGACCCGGACAGTGCGGGTCACGCCGGGCCCGGCTCCGCCGGCGCGCCGGTGGAACCGGCCTCCTTCGGAGAGGGTGCGGCGTCTGCGCCGTCCGGCGCGCCGACCGGCCCCGTACCCGTTCCGGACGGTGCGGCGCACGCCGGCTCCGCGGAACCCGCCCCCGCCGGGGCGGGCCCCGGCTCGCCGCTCCCCGGGAACCTCCGTGCCCGTATCAACAGCTTCGTCGGGCGCGAGGCCGACATGGCCGACCTTCGGGAGGATCTGCGGGACGCGCGGCTGGTGACGTTGTTCGGGGCCGGTGGGGCCGGGAAGACGCGGTTGTCGCAGGAGGTCGCCGCCGGGGGTGGCGGCGGCGCGTGGCCCGACGGGGTGTGGCTCGCCGAACTCGCGCCCGTGGACGATCCGGCCACCGTCCCCGAGGCCGTACTCGTCGCGCTCGGCGCCCGCGAGACCGTACTGCGCGGCGCCGGCGCCGAGAGTCTGCGGGCCGTCGACCCGGGCGCCAACGACCCCCTCGTACGGCTCGTCGAGCACTGCTCGCGCCGCCGCATGCTGCTCCTGCTCGACAACTGCGAGCACGTCGTGGACGCCGCCGCCCGGCTGGTCGAGGAGTTGCTGGCCCGCTGCCCCGGCGTGACCGTCCTCGCCACCAGCCGGGAGCCGCTCGGCGTACCCGGCGAGGTCGTACGCCCCGTCGGCCCGCTGCCGGAACCGATGGCGCTGCGGCTGCTCGCCGACCGGGGCGCCGCCGCCCGGCCCGGCTTCCGTACGGACGAGGACCCCGGCGCGGCCGACGAGATCTGCCGCAGGCTCGACGGGCTGCCGCTCGCGATCGAACTGGCCGCCGCCCGGCTGCGGATGCTCACCCCCCGGCAGATCGCCGACCGGCTGGACGACCGCTTCCGGCTGCTGACCGGCGGCAGCCGCACCGTACTGCCCAGACAGCAGACGCTGCGCGCCGTCGTGGACTGGTCGTGGGACCTGCTCGACCCCGCCGAGCGGACCGCGCTGGGCGCCCTGTCCGTCTTCGCGGGCGGCTGCGACCTGGCCGCCGCCGAAGCCCTGTGCGGGCCCGACGCGCTCGAACTGCTCGGCTCGCTCGTCGATAAATCACTCGTGATCGCCGCCCCCGCCCCGGACGGCGAGATGCGCTACCGGCTGCTGGAGACCGTGCTGGAGTACGCCGGTGAACGGCTCGACGAGTCCGGTGAGGGCCCCGCCGCCGAGCGCCGCCACCTCGTCCACTTCCGTGAGCTGGCCCGCCGCGCCGACCTCAAACTGCGCGGTCCCGAGCAGGTCCACTCGATCGCCCGCATCACCCTCGAATACGAGAACATGCGCACCGCGCTGCGTCGCGCCGTCGCCGACCGGGACGAGCAGGAGGCGCTCTGCCTGGTGCACTCGCTCGCCTTCTACTGGCAGATCCGCGATCTGCGCAGCGACGCGCGCCACTGGTCCTCGGCCGCCGCCGAACTGGGCCCCGACCCCTTTGCCGCGCCGGTCGTCCCCGCCCCGCCCGTGTACGACCAGTGCACGGACGCCCCGCCGCCGATGGCGCCCGACGTGCTGATGGAGGCACGGCGCGGTGTCCGGCTGATCCATCTGGCCAGCATGAACCACGAGTTCGACGAGTGGACCACGCCCGAGGCCATGGAGCGGCTGCGCCGCATCAGTGAGGTCTACGAGCCCGGCCTGCCGCAGATCTGCCGTACGCCCGGCTCGCTCTGGTTCTTCGCGGTCATGATCACCGGGCAGGCCGGCCGGCTCCGCGAACTGATCGACGCGAGGGTGCGGGCGTGCCGGGACTTCGGTTACGAGTGGGAGCTGGCCTCGGCTCTGCAGGTGCGGGCCAACATCCTCGCCAACCGCACCGAATGGGTCGGTGACGCGGGCCGCGACGCCGACGAGAGCCTGGAGATCTTCACCCGGCTCGGCGACGCGTGGGGCGCCGCCGAGGCGCTGTCGGCGCGCGCCGAGGCCCATGAGCGCAACGGTGAATTCGCCCGCGCCACCGAGGACTTCCTCGCCGCCATCGAGACCACCCGGCTGCTCGGCGTGGAGTCCCAGGTCGCGCTCCTGCGCACGCGTCTGGCCGGCGTGATGATGGAGACGGGCGAGGGCGACGAGGCCGAGGCGGTGCTGCGCGAGATCCTGCGGGAGAGCAGGCGCGACTACGAGGCGGAGCCGGCCGCCCGGATCTATCTGGCGATCCGGCTCGGCCGCACCGGGCGCTCCGCCGAGGGACGTCACGAACTGGGCCAGTTGCGCGAGGAGTTCAAACACTCCAACCTGCGCATCTTCGAGGGCTTCGTCTTCGGCCTGCTCGGCTGGCTGGAGAATCTGGACACGCAGTACGGAGCCGGGCTCGACTGGTCCCGGCGGGCGCTGGAGCTGTCGAACGACGCGATGTCGCGGATCGTCGCCCCGCAGATGTCGGCGGTCCATCTGCTGACCGCGGGCTGGGCGCTGGCCGGGCTCGGCGGTCCGGAGCGGGTACGGGACGGGGCCCGGCTGATCGGCGCGTACGAGGCGCATCTGCCGCGGGGCCACTACCGGGCCTCGCACGAGCGCGAGAACCGGGAGGCGGCCGAGGCGGCCGTCCGGGCCGGCGGGCTGGACGGCGCCGCGTACGAAGAGGCTCTCGCCGAGGGCCGCGCGCTCACCCTCGACGAGGCGTTCGCCCTCGCGGGCGTCTGACGGTTTCCCCAGGGGTGGAGTCCGAGGACTTCCCTCGGACCGGCGTCCAACCGTCTGCCCTGGGTCGGCTTCCGACCACCTCGCCCGCGCCTGCGTCCGGTGTCTCCGGCCCTCGGCCGCGCCCGACTTCGGCAACCGGCCCTCCGCCGGGGCCCGACATCCGCCCCTCGGCCGGGGCCCGGCCCGTGACCGGGCCCCGGCCGCCCGCCTCAGGTCCTCTTGCGGAACTTGGACACCGCGAGCGGCGCCGTCACCGCCGTGATCACCGCCGCCCAGGCCACCGTCATCCACAGGTCGTGCGCGATCGGCCCGCCGATGAACAGCGCGCGCGCCGTGTCGGCCAGATTCGACAGCGGGTTGTAGTCCGTGAAGTTCTGGAGCCAGCCCGGCATCGTCGACGGCGGGGTGAAGATCGAGGAGCCGAACTGGAGCGGCATCAGCACTAGGAACCCCACGCCCTGCACCGCCTGCGCCGTCTTCACGCTCAGCCCGATCAGGATGAAGATCCACATCAGCGACGCGCCGAACAGCAGCGAGAGCCCGATCGCCGCCAGCACCTGGAGCGGTGAGGTCTCGATGTCCATACCGAGCACGAAGCCCACGATCAGCAGGATCGCGAAGGCGACCATCATCCGGCCGACCTCGACCACGATCTTCGCGACGAGAACGGACGACCGGGCGATGGGCATCGTCCGGAACCGGTCCATGACCCCCTTCTGGAAGTCCTCGTTGATCCCGCTGCCCACGGCCATCGAGACGTTGAGCCCCATCATCGCCATCAGGCCGGGGACCAGATAGCTCACGTACTCGGACTGGTTGCCCTTGCCCGCGACGGCCCCGCCGAAGACGAAAACGAACAGCAGCGTGAACACGATCGGCATCAGCAGGACGTCGAACATCGACTCCGGGTCCTGCTTGATCTGGAGGGCGTTACGGCGCGCGAGGGCGCCGATGTGCCGCAGATTGGCCCGCAGACCGATCCGGCCCTCGTCGGAGAGGGCCCGGACGGGCTGCGCGGGGCGGGGGGACGGCGCGGTGTCCGTCGCTTCCGTCGTCGTCACCGTACTCATACCGCGACCTCCTTCGGCCGCGTGTCGTCGTGGGCGGCGTCGCGCACGTCGTCGGCCTGTTCGCTCGTCTTCTCGCCCGTGATCGCCAGGAACACCTCGTCCAGGCTGGGCAGATGGGTGCCGATGTGCGCGATGTCGAACCCGCGCCCGGCCAACACGCCGATCACGGCGGTCAGTTGCACGTCGGCGAGGATCGGCACGAACAGCATGCCGTCGTTGATCTGCGACCCCGCGACACCGTCCAGGCCGGTCTCGCTCAACGCCCGTGCCATCTCCGGCAGCCGGCCGGGGTCGGTGGGGCGGATCTCCAGCGTCCGGCCGCCGACCCGCGCCTTCAGCTCGTCGACCTTGCCGCCCGCGACGACCCGGCCGCGGTCGATGACCGTCAGCTCGCTCGCGAGCTGCTCGGCCTCCTCCATGTACTGCGTGGTGAGCAGTACGGTCACTCCCTCGGAGACCATCCGCTGGACCTCCGCCCACACCTCGTTACGGGTGCGGGGGTCGAGGCCCGTCGTCGGCTCGTCCAGATAGAGCACCGCGGGCTGCCCGATCATCGAGGCCGCGAGATCCAGCCGCCTGCGCATACCGCCCGAGTACTGGAGCACCGGCTTTCGCGCCGCCTCGGTGAGCGAGAACCGCTCCAGCAGCTCGTCCGCCCGCCTGCGCGCGGACGTACGGGACAGATCGAGCAGCCGCCCGATCATGTACAGGTTCTCCCGGCCGGAGAGCTTCTCGTCGACCGAGGCGTACTGCCCGGTGAGGCCGATGGTGCGGCGGAGCTGCCGCGGCTGCCTCACCACGTCGTAACCGGCCACGACGGCCGTACCGGAGTCGGGCAGGATCAGGGTGGACAGGCAGCGTACGAGCGTGGTCTTGCCGGCGCCGTTGGGCCCGAGGACTCCGAGGACGGTGCCTTCGCGCACGTCCAGGTCCACCCCGTCCAGCGCCTTGGTCGCACCGTAGTGCTTGACCAGGCCCCGCACCGTGACGGCCGAGTTGCCGCCGGCAGGGATTGTGTCGATTCGCGTCATGCCGTCGATCGTGGCAGCCGCCACTGACAGGCGACCGACATCCGGCCGACAGAGCGCCGACAGCCGTCTGTCGGACGGGGTGGGAACGCCGACAGCCCGCCGATGGGGGATGTCGGCGGGCTGTCTTCTCTTGCGGCGGTGGCTGGTGTGGTGGTGCCAGGGGGTGTCCCGCCGACCCTGCCGGGGCCCGACCGACAGGACACCCTCTAGTGGAAGGTGTGCTCTTCCTGTGGGAACGTTCCTCCGACGACCTCGTCCGCGAACGCCTTCGCGGCGTCCCCGAGCGTCTGCCGGAGGTTCGCGTACTGCTTGGTGAAGCGCGGCACCTTGCCGCCCGTGAGCCCCACCATGTCCGTGTAGACGAGCACCTGCGCGTCGGTGTCGGGACCGGCGCCGATGCCGATGGTCGGGATCTCCAGCGACCGGGTGACCTCGGCGGCGACCTCGGCGGGGACCAGCTCCAGCACCACGGCGAACGCGCCGGCGGCCTGCGCCGCCTTGGCGTCGTGCAGCAGCCGGTGCGCGGCCTCGTCGCCGCGGCCCTGCACCCGGTAGCCCAGCGTGTTCACGGACTGCGGCGTCAGACCGAGGTGCGACATCACCGGGATGCCGGCCTGGACGAGCAGCTCCGTCTGCGGCAGCGAGCGCTCGCCGCCCTCCAGCTTGACCGCGCCCACCCCTGCGTCCTTGACCAGGCGCGTGGCGCTGCGCAGGGCCTGTACGGGGCCTTCCTGGTACGAGCCGAAGGGGAGGTCGCCGACGACCAGGGCGCGCCTGGTGCCCCGGACGACGGCGGCGGAGAGCATCGTCATCTCGTCGAGGGTGACCGGTACCGTCGTCTCGTAGCCGAGATGGACGTTGCCCATCGAGTCGCCGACGAGCATGACCGGGATACCGGCCTCGTCGAAGACGGAGGCGGTCATCGCGTCGTACGCGGTGAGCATGGGCCACTTCTCGCCGCGTCGCTTGGCGGCGGCGATGTCATGGACGGTGACGCGGCGGGTGCCCGTGCCGCCGTACAGCGACTTGGGATCACGTGAGGGGTTCTGCGCAGCCTCGAACGTCATGGCTTACGGCTCCTTCGTCATCTCGAGGCACCCTGACGGTGTCCCCGGACCGTGTCCATGGTGGCATCCGGGCACCGCCGACGGGAAGTGGGGCTACTCCGTTCTCGCCGTTCCCCGGGTAAAGAATTTACAATACGAGACGGTCTCGTATTGAAATGGCCTTACGCTCGTCGCCATGCCCACACCCTCACCCTCGTCCGCGCCGCCACCGCCCCCGCCGTCCTCGACACCGCCCGGCGTCCGCGCCGACGGGCGCCGGGTCCCCGAGGCCGTCCACCGGCGCCGCTGGGCCATCCTCGGTGTCCTCATGTTCAGCCTGCTCATCGTGGTGCTCGACAACTCGATCCTGAACGTCGCGGTCAAGACGATCGCGAGCCCCGCGCCCGTCGGGATCGGCGCCACCCAGAGCGAGCTGGAGTGGGCCATAAACTCCTACACCCTCGTCTTCGCGGGCCTGCTCTTCACCTCCGGTCTGCTCGGCGACCGCGTCGGCCGCAAGAAGGTGCTCCTCTTCGGCATCGTCGTCTTCGGCATCGGCTCCGCGCTCGCCGCGATGTCCGGTTCGCCCGGTGAACTCATCACCTACCGCGCGGTGATGGGCTTCGGCGCCGCCTTCGTGATGCCGGCCACCCTTGCCGTCCTGATGAACGTCTTCGAGCGCGAGGAGCAGCCCAAGGCCATCGGCATCTGGGCGGGCAGTGTCGGACTCGCCATCGCCATAGGGCCGATCACCGGCGGCGTACTGCTCGAACACTTCTGGTGGGGCTCGATCTTCCTGGTCAACGTCCCCGTGGTGATCGTCGCGCTGATCGCGATGGTGCTGCTGGTGCCGGACTCCAAGGACCCCAGCCCCGGCCGTGTCGACCCCATCGGCGTACTGCTCTCGATCGTCGGCCTCGTCCTGCTCGTGTACGGGATCATCCGCGCGGGCGAACTCGCAGACTTCACCGACGCCACGGTGCTGGCATCGATCATCGGCGGTCTGGCCGTCCTGGCCGCGTTCGTCGTGCACGAGAAGCGCAGCGACCACCCGTCGATGGACATGTCCTACTTCAAGAAGCCGGCCTTCTCGGCCGCCGTCGCCGCGATCGCGCTGGTCTTCTTCGCCCTGATGGGGGTCACCTTCTTCTCGGCCTTCTACCTCCAGAGCGTGCGCGGCTACAGCGCCCTCGACTCGGGCCTGCTGATCGTGCCGCTCGCCGTGGCGCAGATGGTCTTCGCGCCGCGCGCCCGGCTGGTCGTCGACCGGTTCGGCGCCCGCGCGGTCTGCACGGGCGGCATGCTGCTCGTCGCCGCCGGTCTCGCCGCGTTCGCCCTCTTCGACGCCACCACGCCCGTCTGGGTGCTGTGTCTGGTCTTCTTCGTCCAGGGCACCGGAATGGCCCACATCATGCCGCCGGTGACCGTCACGGTCATGCAGGCCCTGCCGCGCGAGAAGGCCGGCTCGGGATCGGCCGTCAACAACACCTTCCGGCAGGTCGGCGGCGCGCTCGGCATCGCCGTACTCGGCTCGCTGCTCTCCACCACCTACCGGGGCGAGATCGAGGGACACCTCGCCGCCGTTCCGGCCGCGGCACGCGACGCGGCGGGGGAGTCGATCGAGGCGACGATGGCCGTCGCCGAGAAACTCGGCCCCGCGGGCGCCCCGTTGGTCTCCTCCGCGAACGACGCCTTCCTGAGCGCCATGCACGTCACGGCCCTCGGCTCGGCCGGCGTCGCGCTGATCGGCACCGTCGTGGTCGCCCTCTTCATGCCGGGCCGCACCGATCAGGAGCGGAACGCACCACGGGAGCGCGCCGAACATCCGGCCGGGGCGGCACCCGCCGTCCAGGAGTAGGGGGCGCCGGGCCCCGTCCGGTGGCCGGGAACAAGCGCCGGAAACAAGCGCGGCCCAAGCGCCGCGCGAGACGGTCGGCGTTCCCGGGCCCGGCACGCACGGGGCGGTGCCGGGCGTTCGACCGGACGCGCCGGCGTCGGCGAGAATCGGGCGGATCGTGCGGGGCGTACGGCTGACGGGGCAGGGCGAAAGGCGGGCCATTGCGAGGGCAGGAGCGGGACCAGGGGCAGGAGCCCCGGCGAGGCCGGCCGCGCAGTGAGGCGGCCGAACGCGCGATCCTCCAGGCCGTGGTGAAGCTTCTTGAGGAGGGTGAGCCGCTGGCCGGGCTCTCCATCGAGCGCATCGCGCGGACGGCGGGCGTCGGCAAGGCCACCATCTACCGGCGCTGGAACGGCAAGGAGGAGCTCTTCGTCGACGTCCTGCGCGCCATCGAGCCGCCCGAGCCCGCCCTGTCCGGGACCTCCGGCCTCGCCGACATCCTCGTCGGTCTGGAATCCCTGCGCAGGCGCGGCCTCGCCCAGCGCAGCTCCGCCCTGCTGTACAACGTCTTCGCGCAGATGAAGAGCCATCCGAAACTGTGGGACGCGTATCACGACACCGTGATCGCGCCGCGCCGCGCCGCCATGACGGCGGCGGTGCGCCGCGCCGTCGCCGCGGGTGAACTCCGTGACGACATCGACGTGGAGCTGATCGACGAACTCATCGTCGGCCCCATGCTGGTGCGCACCGTCCACCGCAAGGACGCGCCGCTGGACGACGACCTCGCCGAGCGCATCCTCAGGGCGCTGCTCGAAGGTCTGCGCCCCAGGGACGCGGGGGACAGAGCCGCCCGGGGCACGGCCGGTGACCCGGAGGGCTGACCGCCCGCCGCGCCGTCGCGCGGGCCGTGCGTCGTGTGTCACAGCGGCCCGGTAACCGCCCGTGTCCGGAACCCGCCGCCCCATCACGCTCGTCCTTGTGCCCGTACGGCCGTCGGGGACGGCGGGGAAAGCGCGCGTCATCGCCTAGGGTCGGTGGCGGGCGTGAACGGCAAGGCAGTGAGGGCAGCGGAATGACGCAGGAGTACACGGCTGAATCCCGGGTGGACGGCGCCGAGGACAACGACCCTCCCAAGAGCCGGATCCGGACCCTCGCCGACCGCTGGCGCGGCGACCGGGGCATCTGGCGGCGCGGTGTCGTCGTCGCGGTGCTCGCCGTCCTCACGGCGCTGCTGATGATCCTGCACGCCCAGGTCCCCAACCGCATCGGCAACTTGGGCAGTCTCATGGAGACCTTCCTGCCGTGGCTGGGACTTCTGGTGCCCGTGCTTCTCGTCGCCGCGCTGGTACGCCGCTCCGCCACCGCGCTGATCGCGCTGCTGCTGCCGACCGTCGTCTGGGCCAACCTCTTCGGCGGACTGCTCGTCGGGAAGTCGGGCACCGGCGGCGATCTGACGGTCGCCACGCACAACGTCAACGCGGAGAATCCCGATCCCGAGGGAACCGCGCGGGAGATCGTGGAGTCCGGCGCGGACGTCGTGGCGCTGGAGGAGCTGAAGGCGTCGGCGGTTCCCACGTACGAGAAGGCGCTGGCCGGGACGTACAAGTACCACTCGGTGCAGGGCACGGTGGGGCTCTGGAGCAAGTACCCCATGAGCGGCATCCGCTCCGTCGACATCCGGATGGGCTGGACGCGCGCCATGCGGTCCACGGTGACGACACCGCAGGGCGCGATCGCCGTCTACGTGGCGCATCTGCCGTCCGTACGGGTCAAACTGCACGCCGGCTTCACCGCCAACCAGCGCGACGACAGCGCCGACGCGCTCGGTGAGGCGATCGCCGACGAGCGGCTGGACCGGATCGTGCTGCTCGGCGACCTCAACGGCACGATGAACGACCGCTCCCTGAACGCCGTGACGTCGCAGATGCGTTCCACCCAGGGCGCGGCCGGCGACGGCTACGGCTTCAGCTGGCCCGCCGCGTTCCCGATGGCACGGATCGACCAGATCATGGTCAAGGGCGTCGAGCCGAAGTCGTCGTGGACGCTGCCCCGCACGGGCAGCGACCATCTGCCGATCGCCGCCCGTATCGAACTCTCGCAGTAGGCACACCTGTTCAACCGCTCAGCCGTTCGGGCGCTCAGTCGTTCGGCTGTTCAGGGGCCGGCTGTTCAGGGGCCGGGTGTTCCGGGTGCCGGTCCTCAGGCGGTCGGTGATTCCCGCCAGCGGTTGGTGATCGGCAGCCGCCGGTCCTTGCCGAAGCCCTTCGCGGAGATCTTCGTGCCCGGCGGGTACTGCCGGCGCTTGTACTCCGCCGTGTCCACCATGCGCAGCGTCTTCGCCACCACCGCCGGATCGAAGCCCGCCGCGACGATCGCGTCCTTGCCCTGGTCGCGGTCGACGTACATCGCCAGTATCCGGTCCAGCACGTCGTAGTCCGGCAGCGAGTCCGTGTCCACCTGGCCGGGGCGCAGTTCGGCGCTCGGCGGCTTGGAGATGGAGTTCTCCGGGATCGGCGGGGTCTGGCCGCGCTCCTCGGCGGCGCGGTTGCGCCAGCGGGCGAGCCGGAAGACCGTCGTCTTGTAGACGTCCTTGATCGGGCCGTACGCGCCGACGGAGTCGCCGTACAGCGTCGAGTACCCCACCGCCAGCTCGGACTTGTTGCCCGGTGCGAGCACGATCTGGCCCTCCTGGTTGGAGAGCGCCATCAGCATCGTGCCGCGCAGCCGCGACTGGAGGTTCTCCTCCGCGAGCCCGGTCAGGGCGAGCGAGTCCATGTACGCGTCGAACATCGGCTCGATGGGCACGGTGCGGAAGTTCAGCCCCGTACGGCGGGCGAGTTCGGCCGCGTCACCCCGTGAGTGGTCCGACGAGTACTTGGACGGCATCGAGACGCCGTGGACGTTCGCGGCGCCGAGCGCGTCGCAGGCGATCGCGGCGACGAGCGCGGAGTCGATGCCGCCGGAGAGGCCGATCAGGACGGACCTGAAGCCGTTCTTGGCGGCGTACGCGCGCAGGCCCACCACCAGGGCGGAGTAGACCTCCTCGTCGTCGTCCAGCCGGTCGGCGTACCCGCCCGCCAGCTCCGCCTCGTAGGCGGGGACGGGCTCCTCGGAGAGAACGACGTGGTCGACGCGCAGACCGTCGTCCACGGCGCCGCCCGGCGGCTCGGCCGCGGCAGCGGGCAGGTCGAGGTCCAGCACCACACAGCCCTCGGCGAACTGCGGCGCGCGCGCGACCACTTCGCCGTCCTTGTCGACCACGATCGAGTCGCCGTCGAAGACCAGCTCGTCCTGGCCGCCGATCATCGCCAGATAGGCGGTGACGCAGCCGGCCTCCTGGGCGCGCTTGCGTACGAGTTCCAGCCGGGTGTCGTCCTTGGCCTGCTCGTACGGCGAGGCGTTGATCGACAGCAGCAGCCCGGCGCCCACGGAACGGGTGGCCGGCACCCGGCCGCCGTCCTGCCAGAGGTCCTCGCAGATCGCGAGCGCGACATCGACGCCGCGCACCCGCACGACGGGCATGGTGTCGCCCGGCACGAAGTAGCGGAACTCGTCGAAGACGCCGTAGTTGGGCAGATGGTGCTTGGCGAACGTCAGCGCCACGCCGCCCCGGTGCAGCACCGCGGCCGCGTTCTGCGGCGATCCGGCCGGCCGGCCGATCCGCTGCCGGTCCCGCTCGGACCGGTCGAGATAGCCGACGACGACGGGCAGCTCCCCGAAGCCCTCGTCGGCGAGCCGCCCGGCGAGCGCGCGCAGGGCGTCGCGGGACGCCTCGACGAAGGACGACCGCAGGGCCAGGTCCTCGACGGGGTAGCCGGTCAGCACCATCTCCGGGAACGCGACGAGATGCGCGCCCTGTTCGGCGGAGTGCCGGGTCCAGTGCACGATCGCCTCGGCGTTCGCGGCGAGATCGCCGACGGTCGAGTCGATCTGATTCAGAGCGAGACGTAGTTGAGGCACGGGCCCAGTGTAATCGTCTTTCTGACGCGATGTGGGGGCGGGGCCGTGCGGGAGCGTGTGCGGGCCGCGCCACGGGGCGGCGGCCCGCACACCCGTACCGGGCCGGCGGGCGTCCGTACGCCCGTCAGCCGGCGGCGTACACCCGTTCCACCCACGCCGCGATCTGCGCGTCGCTCAGGTGCTGCGCCAGGTCCGCCTCGCTGATCATGCCGACCAGGCGTTTGTTCTCGATCACCGGCAGCCGGCGGATCCGGTGGTCCTGCATCTCGGTGAGCACGTCGTCCACGTCCGCGCCCGCGTCGATCCACCGCGGCGTGCCGTGGGCCATCTCCGCGGCGGTGACGTTCGCCGGGTCGTGGCCCTGCGCCACACAGCCGACGACGATGTCGCGGTCGGTCAGGATGCCGGCCAGCCGTTCGTCGTTGTCGGCGATGGGCAGGGCGCCCACGTCCAGGTCACGCATGAGCTGCGCGGCCCGGTCCAGGGTCTCGTGCGAGGGGATCCAGTCGGCGCCGGGATGCATGATGTCCTTGGCGGTGGTCATGGGGTCCGTACCTCCTTCGATACCGTCCGCCCCGAGCGCCCCCATCGTCAGGGGGCCGTCCGGCGTACGCGACCGCTGTCACCCGAACGGGTGAAACGGGCGGTACGGGTGAAGGGGACGAGGACGCGCGTGCGAGGCCGCCGGCCCTCCGGATCGCCCGCGGTCGCTCGTGGTCGCCCGTGGAATCGAGAGCGCCGGACAGGTCGCGTACGCGATCCGCCCGGCGCTCTCGGGGACAGGCGTGGCCCGCCCGGTGGTCAGGTGCGCGGCTTCGCCCCCCGTGCCTTCAGGAGGTCGGCCATCAGGTCCAGTTCGGACTGCTGCGCGCTCACCATGCCCTCGGCCAGGGCCCGTTCGGTGTCGACCTCGCACAACTCGGCGCAGCCCTCGGCCATCGTGACGCCGCCCTTGTGATGGTCGGTCATCAGCTGGAGGTACAGGATCTCCGCCTTCTCGCCCTTGGCGGTCCGCAGGGCCTCCAGCTCCGTCTTCGTCGCCATGCCCGGCATCAGCGAGCCGTCACGGACCTCGTGGGCGCCGTGATCCATGCCCTCCATGCCGTCCATGCCCGCGTGCCCGCCGTCCCGCGCCATCCAGGCCATCGGCTCCTGGTCGGTGGAGATCTTCGGCAGCTTCCACATGTCGAGCCAGCCCAGCAGCATGCCGCGCTGGTTCGCCTGGGTGTTGGCGATGTCGTACGCGAGGCGGCGCACCTCCTCGTCGTCCGTGCTGTCCCGCACCAGGAACGACATCTCCACCGCCTGCTGGTGGTGGACGGCCATGTCACGCGCGAAGCCCGCGTCGGCCGAGTCCGCCGTGGGCGTGACGCTCGCGCGCGGCGAGTCCTCGCGCCCCGCGGAGGCGACCGTGGCCGCTCCCGCGAACAGCAGGGCGAGTACGACCGCCGTGATGGCCGCCCAGTTCGTGCGCGTCACTGGTCGCCCATTCCGCCGGTGCAGGCCGCGCCCGGCTCAGGCGTCTGCGGGCCCTGCACGTACTTGGCGAAGAACTGGTCGACGCGCGGGTCCTTCGCGCTGTCGACGGCGACCTGCTTGCCCCACGCGGTCAGCATGATCGCGCCGGCCTGCTCCTTCACGGGGCTCATCAGCGTGTACTGCGTCTTGCCCACGAGGTCGCCGAGCGCCTTCACGTCGTCCTCGGGCGCCTTGTCGTTGTACGTCACCCA
>NZ_JAAPBF010000181.1 GCF_022695985.1 Streptomyces sp. NP-1717
TCGCCCTCGTCGCGCTCACCGCCTCCCTGCTCCAGGCCAACATGAGCAGTGCGAGCACCGGCTCCGTCGCGGCCGAGCAGGCCGGATCCGGCACCAAGGGCGCGGCTGTCGTCCGCGTCTCGGAGTTCCTCGCCGAGTGTCCGTACAGCCACCGCCTGCCGGACGACCCGATCGTCGCCCCCGGACTGCCCGGCGGCTCGCACATGCACAGCTTCTTCGGCAACGACACGACCAACGCCCGCTCCGACGTCAACAGTCTGGCGCGCGGACGCACCACGTGCGCGCCGCAGGAGGACCTCTCGTCGTACTGGGTCCCGACCCTGTACGACGGCACGCGAGAGGTGGAGCCGACCGGCACCACCTTCTACTACCTGGGTGAAGGCGTACGCGACGACATCATCGCCCAGACGCAGCCGCTGCCGTACGGACTGCGGATCGTGGCGGGCAACGCCAAGGCCACCGGCCCCAACGACAACACGCGGGCGCGCTGGTCGTGTCTGCACCACGGCGAGGTCAATCCGTCCACCGACTTCGTCAACTGCCCGGCGGGCGCGATGCTGGAGTCGTATCTGGACTTCCCCCAGTGCTGGAACGGCCGTGATCTCGACTCGGCCGACCACAAGAGCCATATGTCGTACCCGGTGGCGGGCGCCTGCCCGTCGACCCACCCGGTCCCGGTGCCGAAGCTCCGCCAGGTGCTGAGGTATCCGGTCAACGGCGATCCGGCGCGGCTCAAGCTCGCGTCGGGCCGGGGCTACACGATGCACGGCGACTTCTTCAACGTCTGGCCCGCGGCGGAGATGGAGCGGCGCGTACGTGACTGCATCCGTCCCATCATCAAGTGCGGTGCCGACGGCCGGCCTTCCTGACCGGACCACGCCCGTCGTCCGTCCGGAGCCGCACGGCCCCGGACGGACGGCGGGTCTGCCGATCCCCCGCCCCTCCCCCACCCAAGGACTCTCCATGAAGGCGGTACGCGGTACGGCGGCGGCGCTCCTCGCCCTTCTGGTGGTGACGGGCTGCTCCGCCACCCCGTCCGACGACAAGAAGCCGTCCGCCGCTTCGGCTTCCGTACGCCCCAGCCCCGTCGCCACTCTCTCCGGTGCCACCGACGCCGCGTGGGTCCAGCTCATGACCCCCATGAACGAGGGGGCGGTCGAACTCCTGACGATGGCCGCCGAACGTTCCACCGATCCCCGTCTGCGGAGCTGGGCGAAGGACCTGGCCGCCGGGCACCGTACCGAACTCGACCGTATGCGGGCGCTGTTGAAGGAGCTGGGGCTCCCGTCCACGAATGTGCACGAGGGCCACGAGATGCCGGGCATGGTGACGCCCGGCGATCTCACTCAGGCGCGTGCCGCCGAAGGCGCCGCCTTCGAGAAGGTCTTCGTGATCCAGATCCGCGAACATCTGGAACAGTCCGCGCACGTGTCCCGCTCCGAGGTCGACGCGGGCAGCGAGGCGGCGGCCAGGAAGCTCGCCGCCGCGCTGGTCGAGGCGAGACGGGGCGAACTCGCCGGCCTGGAGCGCATCACCGCGTAGCGCCGCCACCGGCCGCCCGGGGACCCCGTCCGGGCTCCGAGTACCAACCGGTATAAAGGCTGCATGACTGCCGACGCCTCCCCGCCCGCGCGCCCGACCCTGGAGGACGTGGCCGCCGTGGCAGGCGTCTCGCGTGCCACGGTGTCGCGCGTGATCAACGGAGCGCCGACGGTGGATCCCGCGCTGCGCAGAGTCGTCGAGGAGGCCATCGCCACCACGCACTACGTGCCGAACCGCGCCGCGCGCTCCCTGGTGACCCGCCGTACCGACTCGGTCGCGCTGGTCGTCTCGGAGCAGGAACGGCGTCCGGTGGCCGAGCCGTTCGTGGGCCGGATGTTCTCCGACCCGTACTTCGGCCGGGTCGTGGGCGGGCTGCTCGACGTGCTGCGGCCGGCCGGTGTCCAGATGGTGCTGATGCTGGCGGACGACGCCGCTTCCCGCGACCAGTTGCTGTCGTATCTGCGCCAGGGCCATGTCGACGGCATCGTCCTGATCTCCTCGCACGCCGGGGATCCGCTGCCCCGGCTGGTCCACGAGACGAGACTGCCCGCCGTGCTGGCGGGCCTGCCCGGACAGCCGTCGCCGCTCACGTACGTCGAGGCGGACCAGGCTGCGGGCGCGCGGCTGGCGGCCGGGCATCTGGCGGGGCTGGGGCGGCGCAGGATCGGTACGGTCGCGGGGCCGCAGGACATGCCGGCGGGGCAGGAGCGGCTCGCCGGGTTCCGGGCGGCGATGGCCACGCACGGGATCGAGGACGTGGCGGTCGCGGAGGGCGACTTCACCCACACGGGCGGCGCGGCGGCGATGCGTCGTCTGCTGGCCGAACACCCGGATCTGGACGGGGTGTTCATCGCCTCGGACCTGATGGCGCTGGGCGCGATGCCGGTACTGCTCCGGGCGGGCAGGCAGGTGCCCGAGGACGTGGCCGTGGTGGGCTTCGACGACAGCAACGCGGCGCTGACCTGCGATCCGGCGCTGACGACGGTACGTCAGCCGGTCGAGGAGATGTCCGCGGAGATGGCCAGGCTGCTGCTGAAGCAGATCGCCGCGCCGGGCGGTCCGCTGCCATCGATGATCTTCACGCCGACGCTGGTGGTGCGGGAGTCCGCGTAACGCCCGTCGGCGCGCCGCGCTCCCGGCTCCGGTCGCCGGTCAGGCGGTTCGGCCGTGGCGCTCCTCGTCCTCCAGCGCGGCGGCCTCCTGCGACAGCCGTACGGCCTGGAGGAGGCTCAGCCCCGGCTCGGCCTCGCGGAGCGCCTTCACCGCGGGTACCGAGTCGGCCCGCCCCTTCACACCCGCCTCGGCCATCTTCCGGCGCGCCCAGTTCCCGCGCAGCTCAACGTCGGTGGCCTCCCTGGCGGCGGCGAGCAGCGCGGCGGCCCGCTCCAGCCCCGGCCGCTCCTCGGGACCGGCGGTCCTCAGCGCGTGGTCCACGGCCTCGGCGACCTCATCGGCCTCGCGCACGACGAGTACGGTGAACTCCTCTTTGTCCTGCCCGAACAGCTTCATCTCCGGATACTGTCCGCCTCCGGCTCGCGGTCTCAAGGGAGTTGAGCCAGTTCTGAGGTTCGCACACGCCGGACGGCCCGGAGCGGTCGGGCGCTCCGGGCCGTCCGTGCGGGGCAGGCGGGTTACTTCTTGGGGAGCCAGGCCTCCCATGTGGACTTGTTCGCCTTGACCCACTTCTCGGCCGCGTCCGCGCCGCTCATCTTGTCCTTCGCGATGGCCTTCGCGACCTCGTTCTGCGCCTCGGTGGTCCACTTGAAGTTCTTGATGAACTCGGCGGCGTCACCGCCGTTTTTCGCGAAGTCCGCGTTGAGGTACTTCTGGAGCGGGGTGTTGGCGTACGCGCAGTCCGTCGCCGTCTCCGGGACGTTGCAGCCCTCCTCGTACGCGGGCAGCTTCACCTCGACCAGGTCGATGTCCGCGTTGAGCCACTGCGGGTCCCACCAGTAGGTGATGAAGGGCTCCTTGTCCCGGTACTTCTGCTGGATCTCCTTGATCTGGGCGGCCTCGTTGCCCGTCTCCTTGATCTTGAGATCCAGCTTGAGGTTCTTGACGAGGTGCTCGTCGTACGTCGTGTACGAGGGCGCCGCGCCCAGGAACTCGCCCTGGTCGCCGCTGTTCGCGGACTTGAAGTCCTTGACGAACTTGTTGAGGTTCTTCGCGTCCGTGACCTCGGGGTTGGCGTCCGCGTAGTACTTGGGGACGAACCATCCGATGTGGCCGACGACCCCGAGGTCGCCGCCCTTGACGATGGTCTTCTTGTCCTCGACGTAGAGCTTCTCCTTCTTCGGGGAGCCGCCCCAGTCCTCCAGGATCGCGTCGGCCTTGCCGTTGTTGAGCGCGTCGAAGGCGACCGGCTCGTCGAGCTGCTGGAGCTCGACCTTCACGTCCAGCTCCTGCTCCATGATCACCTTGGCGACCTCGGCGTTGGCGCGCGCGCCGACCCAGGAGGGCACGGTCAGGGTGATCTCGTCGGACGACGACTTCGGTTCGGTCTCGGCGGCGCACGCGCTGAGCGCGAGCATGCCGAGTGCGCCGGCTCCGGCGACCAGGGTGGTGCGTATCCGCTTGCTGTGGGTCACGTCGTTGTTCTTTCTGTCGCGGTTTCAGTTGTGGTGCCGGCGGGAGTACCGGCGGGGGTGTCTTCGGTGGCGTTGTCCGTGGCGTTCACACCAGGGCACGTTCCTTGGCCGCCGCGCTGGGCTGTGAGATCCGGTCCAGCAGCAGCCCCAGGCACACGATCGCGATACCGGCCGTCATACCGAGGCCCAGATCGCCCTTGGCCAGGCCCCTCACCACGTCGACGCCGAGCGCGCCGCCGCCGATCATGCCGCCGATGACGACGATGGCCAGGACCAGCACCACGCCCTGGTTGACGGCGAGTTGGAGTGCGGGCCGGGCGAGCGGCAGCTGTACCTGCCGCAGTTGCTGCCCCGTACCGGCGCCCAGTGAGCGTGCCGCCTCCAGTGCGGAGGGGTCGATCTGCCGGATTCCCTGGGTCGTGATGCGTACGACGGCGGGCAGCGCGTAGACGACGGCCGCGGCGACGGCCGCCGTACGGCCGCCGCTGAACAGCGCGATCACCGGGATCAGATAGATGAACTGCGGCATCGTCTGCATGATGTCGAGCACCGGCCTGATCACCCGCTCGACCCGTGCGACGCGCGCCGCGAGGATGCCGATGGCGAAGCCGAGCAGCAGCGTCACCACGAGCGCGGCGAGGACCTGCGAGAGCGTGTCGAGCGAGCGGTCCCAGAGCCCCATCGCGCCGATCGCGGCCAGCGACAGCACCACCGTGACGACGGCGCGCCAGCCGGTGCGCAGCGCCAGGACACCGGCGACGAGGAGCAGCGCCCACCAGGGCGTGGCCAGCAGCGCGTCGCGCACCGGGTTGATGACCCAGTTCGCGAAGCCTTCGGACCAGGTGAGGGTGCCGCCCAGCACCGGTACGCCGGAGCCGAGTTCGCGCTCGATCCAGTCGACGACGGTGTTGACGGGCTGGCTGATCGCGACGGTCCAGGCCTCGGGCCACTCCTTGCGGCCGAGTACGGCGCCGAGCACCGCTCCGCCGGCGACGGCGGCCACGATGCCCGGCCACAGGACCCACCACTTGGCGGGGCGCCCGGCGGCGGGGTCTTCGAGTTGTTCGCCGGCCGCCGCCGTCGTACGGTCCAGCCAGATCGCCAGCAGGACGACGGCGATTCCGGCGGGCAGCGCGAGCCCGACGTCGACGGTGGACAGCGCCGTGAAGATCTCGTCGCCGAGTCCGCCGGCGCCGATCATCGACGCGAGGACGACCATCGACAGACACATCATGATCGTCTGGTTGAGGCCGAGGAGCATCTGTTTGCGGGCGAGCGGCAGCCGTGCCGTCACCAGCCGCTGCCAGGAACTGGCACCGAGCGAGGCGGACGCCTCCAGTGCGGCGGCGTCCGCGCCGCGCAGCCCGAGCGCGGTGAGCCGGGCCATCGGCGGGGCCGCGTAGATGACGGTCGCGACGAACACCGACGGGATGCCGATGTCGAAGAGCAGCACGAACGGCAGCAGGTACGAGAAGGCGGGCAGCACCTGCATGGTGTCGAACACCGGCCGCAGGACGCGCTGGCAGCGGTCGGAGAGACCGGCCGCGAGCCCGAGCAGCGCGCCGACGATCGCGGAGACGGTGACGGCGACGACCATCAGGGCCAGCGTCTCCATCGCCGGTTCCCACATGCCGAGCAGCCCGATCACCGCGAAGGTGGCGAACGCGGTGGCGGCGGTGCGCAGCGCGCGGCGGCGCAGGCCGGCGCCGCCCGCGTACCAGGCGATGAGGACGGCTGCGACGGTCACGCCGATGAAGCCGAGGCTCTCCAGGACGCTGAACACCCCGTCGACGGAGCTTTCGGCGGTGTTGCTGATGTGCAGGAGGAAGTAGAGGAAGAGGGGGTGGGTGGTGCGGTTGTCGACGAGCCAGCGGTTGAGGTCGTCGAGGGGCGAGCGTACGTCGACGGTCAGGCCGGCCGGCCAGGCACCGCTGCCGGTGACGGCGGCGCTGACGATCGCGACGAGGACGGCGGCGACGAGGAGCATCGCGCGGGGGTTGCCGACGAGACGGGCCCACGGGCCGGGCGCTGCGCCGTCGGAGGCGCCGGTCTTCGCCGTGCGTACGTCGTCCACGGCGCCCGCGTCGCGTGTGCCCTGGCCGGTCTTCTGGAACACCGGATTGGGAGCGGCGCTCATACCGCCGCCACCTCCTTGGGTTCCGCCTCGTCGTCCAGTCCCGCGACGACGGCCAGCAGTTCCTCGTAACCGACGACGCCGAGCGTCCGGCCGTTCTCCACGACCCGGCAGGACGAGCCGCTGCGGGCGACGGCCTCGATCGCGTCCGAGACGAGGGTGTCGGGCTTCAGGGCGACACCGGACTCGCCCTCGCCGTCGCGCGCGGGGCGCATGGCGCGGCGTACGGAGATGACCTGTTCGCGCGGGACGTCGCGGACGAAGTCGCGTACGTAGTCGTCGGCCGGGTTGGCGACGATCTCCTCGGGGGTGCCGAGCTGCACGATCCCGCCGTCGCGCATCAGCGCGATGCGGTCGCCGAGGCGCAGTGCCTCGCTGAGGTCGTGTGTGATGAAGACCATCGTGCGGCCCTCCTCACGGTGCAGCCGGATGACCTCTTCCTGCATGTCGCGGCGGATCAGCGGGTCGAGCGCGCTGAACGGCTCGTCGAACAGCAGCACCTGGGGGTCCACGGCGAGTGCGCGGGCGAGCCCGACGCGCTGCTGCTGGCCACCGGAGAGCTGGCCGGGGCGCCGGTCCTCCAGTCCTTCGAGGCCGACCTTGCCGACGATGTCCGCCGCCCTGGCGCGCCGCTCGGGGCGGCTCACGCCCTGGATTTCGAGGCCGTAGGCGACGTTGTCGAGGACGGAGCGGTGCGGCAGCAGACCGAAGTGCTGGAAGACCATCGCGGCGCGGTGCCTGCGCAGTTCACGCAGCCGGGTCTTGTCCATGGCGATGACGTCCTCGCCGTCCATGGACAGCCGCCCGCTGGTCGGCTCGATGAGCCGGGTCAGACAGCGTACGAGGGTCGACTTGCCCGAGCCGGAGAGGCCCATGACGACGAAGACCTCGCCCTTGCGGACGTCGAAGGAGACGTCGCGGACGGCGGCGGTGCAGCCGGTCCGTGCCCTCAGCTCCTCGGCGGACAGCGCCGCGTACTCCTTGTTGCCCGGTATCCGTTCGGCCTTCGGTCCGAAGACCTTCCACAGATCGCGTACGGAGAAGACCGGTTCGGTGGCGGTCATCACGCATCACCTCCCGGTGCGGTTGTGTCAGCGGCTGGTCCCGCTGTGTCGTCGGTCGTGGGTGTCGTGGTGAGCGCCCCGGCGGCTGCCGCTGTGAGCAGTTCGGCGCACTTCTCCCCGACCATGAGGACGCCGATCATCGGGTTGACGGCCGGCATGGTGGGGAAGACGGACGCGTCGGCGATCCGGATCCCGGTGAGGCCACGAATTGTCAGATCCGGTCCCACCACGGCCTGTTCGTCGTCGGCGGCGCCCATCCGGCAGGTGCCGGCCGGGTGGTAGACCGTGTGGGCGCACTTGCGGGCGTACTCGCTCAGCTCGTCGTCGGAGGTGATGTCCGGGCCCGGACAGACCTCGCGGGTCAGCCAGTTGGCGAGCGGTTCGGCGGCGGCGACCTGCCGGGCGATCCGGATGCCGTCCACGAGGGTGCGGCCGTCGTAGTCGTCCTCGTCGGTGAAGTAGCGGAAGTCCAGGGCCGGTTTGACCTCGGGGTCGGCGCTGGTGAGGAAGAGGCGGCCGCGGCTGCGGGGTTTGGGGATGTTGGGCGTCATCGAGACGCCGTGCGCGGGGCGTTCGTACCCCAGGCGCTCGGGATTGTCCGTGAACGGGATCTGGTAGAAGTGGAACATCAGGTCCGGGCCTTCGTGGTCCGGGTCGCGCCGGACGAAGAGGCCCGCGTCGGAGTCCATCGCCGAGTTCTCGGGGATCGGCCCGTCCGTCTCCCAGACGATGACCGACTCGGGGTGGTCGAGGAGGTTCTCGCCGACGCCCGGCAGATCGTGGGCGACGGGCATGCCGAGGGCTTCCAGGTCGGCGCGCGGGCCGATGCCGGAGTGCAGGAGCAGCCGGGGTGTGTCGACGGCGCCGGCGCAGACGAGGACTTCGCGCCGGGCGCGCACGTACGACTCGGTGCCGTCCGCAGCCCGTACGCGTACGCCTGTCGCGTGTGTGCCGTCGAACTCCAGCCGGTACGCCCAGGTCTCCAGCAGCAGCCGGAGGTTGGGCCGGTCCAGGAACGGGTGGAGGTACGCCACCGAGGCGGACGACCGCTTGTTGTCCTCGGGGTGGTAGGCGAGGTCGAAGAAGCCGGCGCCTTCGTGGAAGGGCTTCTTGTTGAAGCCCTCCACACGCGGGACGCCGAGCGCCGACCGGGCGGAGTCGACGAAGTCGCGGGCGATGGGGTTACGGTCCCGTTCGTCCACCGGCACGATGTTGTTGCGCAGCCGCCCGAAGTACGGCTCCATGGACGCCGCGTCCCAGCCCTCGGCCCCGGCGGCGGCCCACTCGTCCCAGTCGGACGGCAGCGGCCGGAAGGCGATCAGGGTGTTGTGCGAGGAGCAGCCGCCGAGGACCCTGGCCCGGCTGTGCCGGATGTGGGAGTTGCCGCGCGGCTGTTCGGTCGTCGGGTAGTCGTAGTCCAGCTCGCCGCCGAGCAGCCCCATCCAGCGGCGGAGCGTCAGCACGTCGGGCCGGTCGATGTCGGACGGCCCTCCCTCGATGACGGCGACGGTGACGTCGGGGTCCTCGGTGAGGCGGGAGGCGATCACCGATCCCGCGGTACCGCCACCGACGACGACGTAGTCGTATGCGGCGTCGTGTTCGGCCATGGGTGTCGTCTACTCCACTTCCTAGGGTGCTTCAAGGTTCTTGCGCGTGATGGGGCGTGAGGGGCCGAGGCGTGCTGAGGCTCCCCCGTACGCCGGTCGGCGGGCCCTCGCGCCGGCCGGTCAGCCGGCGAACCAGCGCACGGGCCGTGGCGCGAGGTTCTGGTAGATGTGCTTGGCCTCGCGGTACTCGGCGAGGCCCGAGGGCCCCAGCTCGCGCCCGATGCCGGACTTGCCGAAGCCGCCCCACTCGGCCTGCGGCAGATAGGGGTGGAAGTCGTTGATCCAGACGGTGCCGTGCCGCAGCCGTCCGGCGACGCGCCGCGCGCGGCCGGGGTCGGCCGTCCAGACGCCGCCGGCCAGCCCGTACTCGGTGTCGTTGGCGAGCGCGACGGCCTCGTCCTCCGTACGGAAGGTCTCGACGGTCAGTACGGGACCGAAGACCTCCTCGCAGACGACCCGCATCTCGCGGTGGCACTGGTCGAGGACGGTCGGCTCGTAGAAGTACCCGGCGGCGGGCCGCTGTTCGCCCGGCTCGGGCCGTTTGCCGCCGGCCCGCAGCACGGCCCCGTCGGCCAGGGCGGACGCGACGTACTCCTCGGTCTTCGCCAACTGCCCGGCCGATACGAGCGGTCCGCACTCGACGCCCTCGCCGCTGCCCCGGCCGAGCCGGATCCTCGCGGCACGGCGGGCGAGTTCGGCGACGAAGCGCTCGCGCAGCGACTCCTCGACGATGAGGCGCGAACCGGCGGAGCAGACCTGGCCGCTGTGGATGAACGCGGCGTTCAGTGCCTGGTCGACGGCGGTGTCGAAGCCCTCGTCGGTGGCGCAGGAGTCGGCGAAGACGACGTTGGGGTTCTTGCCGCCCAGCTCCAGCGCGACCTTCTTCACACCGGGCGCGGCGGCCCGCATCACCTTCGTACCGCTGGCCAGTCCGCCGGTGAACGACACGAGGTCCACGCCGGGGTGCTCGGCCATGCGGGCGCCGACGGGGTCTCCGGCGCCGGTCACGAGGTTGGCGACGCCCGGCGGCAGGCCGGCCTCGGTGAGCAGGTCGATCAGCGCGACGGTGCTGAGCGGGGTGATCTCGCTCGGCTTGACGACAAAAGTGTTGCCCGCGGCCAGTGCCGGGGCAATCTTCCAACTCGCCTGGAGAAGCGGATAGTTCCATGGGGTGATGAGCGCGCAGACACCGACGGGTTCGTGCACGACGACGCTGTGGACGTCGTCGGACCCGGCGTCCACGACCCGGCCGCCGCTCTCGTTGGTCACCAGGTCGGCGAAGTAGGCGAAGGCGTCGGCGACGCAGTCGACGTCGACCCGTCCCTCCTCGACGGTCTTGCCCGCGTCCCGGCTCTCCAGCGCCCCGAGCGTCTCCCGGTCGCGCCGCAGCAGCCCGGCGACCCGGCGCAGCAACGCGGCCCGCTCGGTGACGGGCGTGCGCGGCCAGGTCCCCGCACCACCGTCGAAGGCCCCGCGTGCGGCGTCGACTGCCGCGTCGACATCCTCGGCGCCGCCTTCGGACACCACCGCGAACGGGGTGGCGTCGGCGGGGTCGAGGATCTCGCGAGTGGCACCGGAGGCGGCTTCGCGCCACTTTCCGTCCACGAAGATGGTCTGTTGTGCCGACACGTCGCGTTTGGCCTTCCATTCCCGATATGCACCGTCACCAGCAACAACTGGCGATCTGGGCGCCTGCCCCGGGATGGAGAAAGCATGCGTGTTCGATGACCGAAAGTGTTCAGGGTCACTGACATCCGCGCTCTCACGGCCCATTGCGGCACGAAGACCCCTCGCCGGGGGGAAGCGAGGGGTCTTCGAGTATCGGGTCACGGCGGCTCAGGCCGCCGCGAGGTCGGTCAGACGACCGACTTGGTGCCGTCGACCGCCGCGGAGCGGCCGAAGATGCTGACCGCCTGGTAGTACGTCCACGCCGTACCGTCGCACGAGGCCTTCGTCGCGCCCGAGTAGCCGGCGCAGACGCGCTTCAGGTCCGAGTAGAACGCGTTGTCCAGCCGCGCCTTGTTGGCACTGAAGGTGCCGGCCGCCTTGTAGTTGCGGTAGCCGAAGTCGTGGCGCGCGCAGGACGTCTGGAACGGGAAGCCGAAGGGGTTGTCCGGCGAGGACGAGCAGTAGTCCGTGGACCAGTCGAAGCCGTACGCGGACCAGGCGCCCTGGTTGCCCCGCGCGGAGACCCACGAGTTGTAGCTGGCGGCGCTGGTCTGCGTCCAACTGCTGAGCACCTGCGGCTTGTCGGCCGGTGCGGCGGCGGCGGAGCTCGCCGACATCAGGGTGGCGGGGAGAGCGAGGGCAAGTGCGGCGAGCGGCATCGCCAGACGTCGGCGCATTTCGAAACCTCCGGTGGGGAGACAGGTTGGCGCTCCGCGTCCGGTGACACGGAGCTTCCCTCAGAGCGAGCGGCGCGGTCGCCGCACGGGTCTACGCGCGATGACCGACGCGGGAATGGTCCCCCAGAAGCGGCTCGATGTAACCATGCTCATGACGAAACAACTGGAAAACAGGGGCCCAACTCGTCGACATTTGCCGCAACTTGGTGTGCGACGGGCACGTACCCCTACTCGCCGGTACCCGACCGGTGGCCGGTTTCCACTGATATCGCCGGACGGGGACCGTACGCGGGGCCGGGCACTAGGGGGTGTCCGACTCCGGCGCCGTGTCCGGGTCCGACCCCGGGTCCGTCCGCCGGTCCGGACCGGACGACCTCGCGGCCTGCTTCCTCTGCTGCCGCCGCAGCTTCCACGCGGCCCGCCGCGCCTCCTCCTTCTCCATCAGCCGCTTGATCTCCCGCACTTCCTCGTTCAGTTCGAGGGACACGTCCTCGTCGTCCAGCAGGCCCTGCTCGCGCAGTTGCTTCGTGTGCGCCTCGATCGGCGGATCCGGGTCGAAGTCCGACGGCCTCGGCCCCTCGGGTCCGTCGGGCCCGATCCGTACCAACTGCTCCACCCGCGCCACCCGGTACCGCCGCCCGGCCACCGCGATGCCGGCCCCCCGCTTCTCGTCCAGCCGGTCCGCCGCCCGCGCGTACTCCTCGCGCTCCGCCTCGCTCAGCCGCTGCTGAATGGGCGTCATGACGCGGAAGTCCACCGCCAGCCGGTCCCGCGCGGCCTGCGGGCTCGGCGCCGCGCCCGAGTGCGGCTTCCACTGCCCGTCCCCGCCGCACTCCGCGATCGCGAACTCCGCCGGGAGCAGCACGCCGCCCGGATGCGTCTCGACGGCCCGCAGCGAATCGCCGCGCACCTCGGGCGGCGCGGTCCCGGCCTTCAGCACGAACTGCATCAGGTCGAACTTGAGCAGCCCCTCCGCCATCCCCGTGCCGATGTACGGATCGATGACGAACCCCTTGATCCGGCTGGGCAGGCGGTGCGCCTCCCCCACCTCTCCCGGGTCCGGGTCCGACGGCCTCGGCGGCTCGGGCCCGTCCGGACCCAGCCGGATGAACTGCTCCACCCGCACCACGCGGTACCGGGTGCCGAGCACCCGCAACTCGTCGACCGCGACCCGGTCGAGCTTCTCGTACGCCGCGCGGTACTTCTTGCGGTCCCCCGCGCGCCCGGCCTCGGCGGCCTCCTTGGCCAGCCTGCGGAAGTGCGAGCCGAGGGAGTCACGGACCGACTGCGGCGTGTCCCCGGCGGAGCCGAGGATCTCCCAGCCGCCGCGCTCCGACTCCGTCGCGGCGACGAAGACCGGCAGCCCCATGCCGACGATCGTGGGATACCGCTCCCGCGCCCGCCACGCCTCCTCGTCGGCGAATGCCGCGATGGGACCCTCCTGCACCGTCATGCGGATGGTCCGGTACGCGGGCAACCCCTCTCCGTATGCGTTCATGCACTCAGTGTGCTCGAAGGGTTCCCGCCGGTGGTGCCGAATCGGAAATCAACACCCGGCGGGTGTACGGGGGTTGCCCCGGCCCCGCGTGGCACGACGAAGCTCCCGGCGGCCGGGGAGGCCGCCGGGAGCTTCGTACAGCCGACTGCGTACGCCTACGGGTCAGAGAAGGCCGAGCTCGCGGACCGCGTCGCGCTCCTCCGTGAGCTCCTTCACCGACGCGTCGATGCGCGCGCGGGAGAAGTCGTTGATGTCCAGGCCCTGGACGATCTCGTACGCGCCGTTCTTCGTGGTGACGGGGAACGACGAGATGATGCCCTCCGGGACGCCGTACGAGCCGTCCGACGGGATGCCCATGGAGGTCCAGTCGCCCTCGGGGGTGCCGTTGATCCACGTGTGGACGTGGTCGATGGCGGCGTTGGCGGCCGAGGCCGCCGAGGACGCGCCGCGCGCCTCGATGATCGCCGCGCCGCGCTTGGCGACAGTCGGGATGAAGGTGTCGGCCAGCCACTGCTCGTCGTTGACCGTCTCGGCGGCGTTCTTGCCGGCGATCTCCGCGTGGAAGATGTCCGGGTACTGGGTGGCCGAGTGGTTGCCCCAGATCGTGAGCCGCTTGATGTCCGTGACCTGCGCGCCGGTCTTCGCGGCGAGCTGCGAGATCGCGCGGTTGTGGTCGAGCCGCGTCATCGCGGTGAAGCGCTCGGCCGGTACGTCCGGGGCCGCCGCCTGGGCGATGAGGGCGTTGGTGTTGGCCGGGTTGCCGACGACGAGGACCTTGATGTCGTCCGCGGCGTTGTCGTTGATGGCCTTGCCCTGCGGCTTGAAGATGCCGCCGTTGGCGGAGAGCAGGTCGCCGCGCTCCATGCCCTTGGTACGGGGGCGGGCGCCGACGAGCAGCGCGACGTTGGCGCCGGAGAACGCGGCGTTGGCGTCGTCGGTGATCTCGATGCCGCGGAGCAGCGGGAAGGCGCAGTCGTCGAGCTCCATGGCGGTGCCCTCGGCGGCCTTCAGGCCCTGCGGGATCTCCAGCAGACGCAGGCTGACCGGCACGTCCGCGCCGAGCAGTTGGCCGGAGGCGATGCGGAAGAGCAGCGCGTAACCGATCTGGCCGGCTGCGCCGGTGACGGTGACATTCACGGGAGTGCGGGTCATGGCGGTCTCCGTTAGACAGCGGTGGAACGGCGGGCGGCAGGGGCCGTGCCCCTGGTGCGGGCCATCTCTCCGACGGCGGGTGAATCTTGTCTTGACGTGAAGAGACAACCGCCGGTCAGGCTATCCGACGGGGAGGGCGCGGGGCGCGACGGGGCGGAACGGTACGCCCGCCGCCGGCGACACGCACCTTCGCCGGCCCTGCGAACCTGCCCGCCGCCATCGGAGCCCTCCTTGCCGCGAACGTGACTCCTCACGGACGAGGCCACCCCCGGACGTTGCCCGCACCGCGTTCACTGGGTCGCCGTCGTGCAGCCCTCCACGCCCGTCGTGAGCGTCGCGCACGCCTTCGCCTCCTCGGCCGTGGACACCGCGACCATCGGTGTGTACGCGTCCTTGTCCGCGTTGACCGTGCCCGTCTGGGGTTCGCCCTCGCCCTGGTCGGCCGCTATCTCTATCGTGTCGCCGGGCGCCGCCTGGGTGATGCGGGCCCAGGCCACCCCGCACGTCTCGCTGTAGCGGACCTCGACGACCGCCGTGCCGACCGTCGCGGTCGTCGCCGTCTCGGCGAACTCGCCTCCGCAGCCCATGAGTTCGGGGTCCTCGCCCGTACAGTCGTCACCCGCGCACTTCACTCCGGCGGGCAGTTCGGGCGCGCTCGTGGTCGGCTTCGCCGACGGGGACTGGGCGACCGGCTTCTTCTCGCCGCCTCCGCCGAGGTCGGTCAGCAGGAAGGCCCCGGTGAGCACCAGCGCCGCGCCGACGAGAGCCGCCACGAAAATCGTCGCCCGGCGCTTGCCGCGCCC
>NZ_JAAPBF010000182.1 GCF_022695985.1 Streptomyces sp. NP-1717
CGCCAGGATCAGCACCACCAGGCCCGTGTAGAGATCCAGGTCCCCGTGGACCAGCCGCATCCCGATCCCCACGGCCACCAGCGCGACCGACAGCGTCGAGAGCAGCTCCAGCGCGAAGGACGACAGGAACGCGATGCGCAGCGTCCGGAGCGTGGCCCGCCGGTACTCCGAGGTGATCTCCCGCACCGACTCCGCCTGGGCCTTCGCCCGCCCGAAGACCTTCAGCGTGGGCAGCCCCGCGACCACGTCGAGGAAGTGACCCGACAGCCGCGACAGCAGTTGCCACTGGCGGTCCATCCGGGACTGAGTGGCCCACCCGATGAGCACCATGAACAGCGGAATCAGCGGCAGCGTCAGCACGATGACGCCCGCCGACACCCAGTCGTCGGTCACGATCCGCGCCAGTACCGCGACCGGTACGACCACCGCGAGACCGAGCTGCGGCAGATAGCGCGCGAAGTAGTCGTCGAGCGCGTCCACGCCACGCGTCGCCAGCGCGACGAGCGATCCGGTGCGCTGACCGCTCAGCCACCCCGGCCCCAGCTCCGCCGCCCGCTCCAGCAGCCGCCCCCGCAGCTCGGACTTGACCGCCGCGCTCGCCCGGTGCGCCGCCAGCTCGGTCAGCCACGCGACCACTGCGCGCCCGACGGCGACCGCGCCGAGCAGCAGCAGTGGCGTACGCAGCCCGCTGGCGCCGAGCCCGTCCTCGAACGCGCCGACCACCACCTCGGCGATGATCATCGCCTGGGCCACGACCAGCGCCGCTCCGGCCAGTCCCAGCACCACCACCGCCACCAGGAAGCGCCGGGTGGCCCGTGCGTACCGCAACAGACGCGGATCGATCGGTTTCACGTGAAACACCCGCCCAGTCAGCTAGTGCGCGTCCGCGATGTGATGCGTACCGATGCGCTTACGGAAGACCCAGTACGTCCAGCCCTGGTAGAGCAGGACGACGGGCGTGGCGATGCCCGCGCACCAGGTCATGATCTTCAGGGTGTACGGCGTCGACGACGCGTTGGTCACCGTCAGATTCCACTGCTCGTTGAGCGAGGACGGCATGACGTTCGGGAAGAGCGTCAGGAAGAGCATCGCCACGGCGGCCACGATCGTCAGCCCGGAGAGCGCGAACGACCACCCTTCCCGGCCCGCCCTGATCGCCACGATCGCCCCGACCAGCGCCACCACCGCGACGACCATCGCGGCCAGGCTCGCGCCGTCCCCGCTGTCGAGCTGGGTCCAGCTCAGGAATCCGAGCGCCAGCACGGCCGTGAGCAGCCCGAGAGCCACCGCCTGCTTCCGCGCCCGCGCCCGGATGTCCCCCACCGTCTTGAGCGCCGCGAACACCGCGCCGTGGAAGGTGAAGAGGGTCAGCGTCACGAGCCCGCCGAGGATCGCGTACGGGTTGAGCAGGTCGGCCAGGTTGCCCACGTACTCCATCTCGGCGTCGATCTTCACGCCGCGCACGATGTTCCCGAAGGCCACGCCCCACAGCACCGCCGGCAGCAGCGAGGTCCAGAAGATCGCCTGTTCCCAGTTGTGCTGCCAGCGCTCCTCCGGCCGCTTGGCGCGGTACTCGAAGGCGACACCGCGCACGATCAGACAGACCAGGATCAGCAGGAGCGGGAGGTAGAAACCGGAGAAGAGCGTCGCGTACCACTCGGGGAACGCGGCGAAGGTCGCCCCGCCCGCCGACAGCAGCCACACCTCGTTGCCGTCCCAGACGGGTCCGATGGTGTTGATGAGGACCCTGCGCTCCTTGCGGTCGCGGGCGAGCAGCTTCGTCAGGACGCCGATCCCGAAGTCGAAGCCCTCAAGGAAGAAGTAGCCGGTCCACAGGACGGCGATCAGCACGAACCAGACGTCGTGGAGTTCCATGATTCGGATCAACTCCTCAGTACGAGAAGGCCATCGGGCGGTCGGCGTCCTCGGAGTCGTGGCCGCCGATCTTCGTGGGTGGGTTGAGGTCGTCGTCCGTCAGCTCCGGTGGTCCCGCCTTGACGTACTTGACGAGCAGCTTGACCTCGATGACGGCGAGCACCGCGTAGAGCAGGGTGAAGACGATCATGGAGGTGAGCACCTCGCCCTGCGACGTGCCGGGGGAGACGGCGTCGGCGGTGCGCAGCACCCCGTAGACCACCCAGGGCTGCCGGCCGGTCTCGGTGAAGATCCAGCCCCAGGAGTTGGCGATCAGCGGGAAGAGCATCGTCCACAGGGCGACGACCCAGTACATGTGGGCGAAGCGTGCGCTGAGCGCCTTGTTGCGGAAGAGCACGAGATGCGGCACCTCGTCCTCGCCCGTCCGCAGCGCCTTCGGCAGCAGGAACTTGCGGCGGGTCAGCCAGAGGCCGAGCAGGCCGATCCCCAGCGACGCCATGCCGAAGCCGATCATCCAGCGGAAGCCCCAGTAGGCCACGGGGATGTTGGGCCGGTAGTCGCCGGGCCCGTACTTCTCCTGCTCGGCCTTCTGCACGTCGTTGATGCCGGGGACGAAGGAGTCGAAGTCGCTGTGGGCGAGGAAGGACAGCAGGCCGGGGATCTCCAGGGCGACCTTGTTGTGGCCCTCGTCCACGTCTCCGTAGGCGAAGAGGGAGAACGGCGCGGGCGCCTCGCCGTCCCAGAGGGCCTCGGCGGCGGCCATCTTCATCGGCTGCTGCTCGTACATGATCTTGCCGAGCGTGTCGCCGCTGACGGCGGTGAGCAGGCCGGCCGTCACCAGCGTGACCAGCCCGAGGCGCAGCGAGGTCCGCATCACGGGGATGTTCTCGCGGTGGCCCTTGCGCCCCCGCCGCGCGAGATGGAAGGCGGAGATGCCGACCATGAACGCGCCGCCGACCATGAAGGCCGCCGTCATGGTGTGGAAGAACTGGGCGAGCGCGGTGTTCTGCGTCAGTACGGCCCAGAAGTCGGTCAGCTCGGCCCGGCCGCGCTCCTCGTTGATCCGGTAGCCGACCGGGTGCTGCATCCAGGAGTTGGCCGCCAGGATGAAGTAGGCGGAGAGGATCGTGCCGATCGAGACCATCCACATGCAGGCCAGATGGATCTTCTTGGGCAGCTTGTCCCAGCCGAAGATCCACAGGCCGATGAAGGTGGATTCGAAGAAGAAGGCGATCAGCGCCTCGAAGGCCAGGGGGGCGCCGAAGACGTCGCCGACGAAGCGTGAGTAGTCGGACCAGTTCATCCCGAACTGGAACTCCTGCACGATGCCGGTGACGACACCCATGGCGATGTTGATCAGGAAGAGCTTGCCCCAGAACTTCGTCGCCCTGAGGTACTTCGGATTCGACGTCCGCACCCAGGCGGTCTCCAGGCCGGCGGTGAGCGCGGCGAGGGAGATCGTCAGGGGGACGAAGAGGAAGTGGTAGACGGTGGTGATGCCGAACTGCCATCGCGCGAGAGTCTCGGGAGCCAGTGCGATGTCCACGTCGTCGTCTCTCCTTCTCCTTACGAGCCGTCCTTTCGGGGCGGCGGCTTGCCCTGTTGGTCCCGTCCTGACCGGGAGGAACCGGGATACAGGGACACGCTTGTGAACGCGTTCACATTCACAAGCAAAAGTATGGCGCACGGCCCGACCGGATCTTCAAGGGGGGTCCCCTTCGAACATCCGGCCGCGACCGCGCGCCGGAAAGCCGTGCGCGGAGGCTGCCGGAAGCCTCCGCGGAACGCCGTGGGCCCCGGGCCCTCAGGCCCCCGCGGGTCCTGCCGCGCCCTCGGGGATCTCCTTGCGGAACGATTCCGCCGTGTGCAGGAACAGGTCGTTCGCCTCGTACTCGCCGATCGTGACCCGCACCCCCTCGCCCGCGAACGGCCGGATCGTCACGCCCGCCCGCTCGCACACCGCCGCGAAGTCGGCCGTACGCTCCCCCAGCCGCAGCCAGACGAAGTTGGCGTGCGTCGCGGGCACGGTCCAGCCCTGGTCGCGCAGCCCGTCGTACACGCGCGTGCGCTCGGCGACCAGCGACCCCACCCGCCCGAGCAGCTCGTCCTCCGCGCGCAGCGAGGCGACCGCCGCGTCCTGCGCGATCTGGCTCACACCGAAGGGCACCGCGGTCTTGCGCAGCGCGGCGGCCACCGGCTCGTGGGCGATCGCGAAGCCGACCCGCAGACCCGCGAGGCCGTACGCCTTGGAGAAGGTCCGCAGCACGGCCACATTGGGCCGCTCCCGGTAGATCTCGACGCCGTCGGGGACCTCGGTGTCACGGATGAACTCGCGGTACGCCTCGTCCAGGACCACCAGCACGTCCTCCGGCACCCGGTCGAGGAACCGCTCCAGCTCCGCCCGGCGCACGACGGTGCCGGTGGGGTTGTTGGGGTTGCAGACGAAGATCATCCGGGTCCGGTCGGTGATCGCGTCCGCCATCGCGTCGAGGTCGTGCACCTCGTTCGCGTCCAGCGGCACCTTCACCGACGAGGCGCCCGAGATCTGGGTGATGATCGGGTACGCCTCGAAGGACCGCCACGCGTAGATCACCTCGTCGCCGGGGCCCGAGGTGGCCTGGAGGAGCTGCTGGGCGACGCCCACGGAGCCCGTACCGGTCGCGAGGTGCGAGACCGGCACCCCGAAGCGGTCGGCCAGCTCGTTCATCAGGCCGGTGCACGCCATGTCGGGGTAACGGTTGAACGTGCCGGCCGAGGCCAGCACCGTCTCCATCACGCCGGGCAGCGGCGGATAGGGGTTCTCGTTCGACGACAGCTTGTACGCGGCGGGCCCGCCGGCCGCCGCCGGCCTGCCCGGCTTGTAGGTGGGAATGCCGTCCAGCTCGGCGCGCAGCTTCGGGCTCGTCTCGCTCACCGCGGGTCCTCCTCGGGCGTTCTGGGGGCCGTGCACATCATCGGCTCGCCTCATGCGGATGTACCAATACTGCTCACCTTAAGAGGATTGACGGGCGCTGCGAATACCGCCCGCGAGACCGGTCCCCGACTCCCTCGGAGACCGGTCCCCGCAAGGGGAGCGCTCGCGAACCTGGCGCGCGCCGGTGGCTCACGCCGTGGCGCGCATCCCCCGTGAGGGTGAGTTGAGACCTCTTCGAGACATCGGACACTCGCCAGGCCCATCCAGCTCAACGCTTGACAGACCACAACCGAATCGCTCAACGACCTTGATTTCCACGTCGATTGAGCGTTGTTGATCATGCAGAAACGTGACTCTTGGGGAGTGAATATGCGACCGGCCTTACCACCTTGATGCGCCCTACTATCGGCTCGCCATGACACCAGCAGGGAAACACCAGGTGAGCCGGACGGACACATCCCGCCGGGGCAGCCGGCAAGGTCGGGCGGGCATCCGGGACGTGGCCGCCGCAGCCGGTGTCTCCATCACGACCGTCTCCGACGCGCTCAACGGCAAGGGACGGTTACCCGACGCCACACGCCGACATGTCCGTGAAGTCGCCGAGCGGCTGGGCTACCGGCCGTCCGCCGCGGCCCGAACCCTCCGTACCGGCAAGTCGGGTCTGATCGGCCTGACCGTGACCACGTACGGGGATGAACCTTTCACCTTCACCGAATTCGCCTACTTCGCCGAGATGGCGCGGGCCGCGACCTCCGCGGCGCTCGCCCGCGGCTACGCCCTCGTCATCCTGCCCGCCACCTCGCGGCACGACGTCTGGTCGAACGTCGCACTCGACGGCACCGTCGTGATCGACCCCTCCGACCACGATCCGGTCGTCACCGAACTCGTGCGCCAGGGCCTGCCCGTCGTCTCCGACGGCCGCCCGGCCGGCACCCTCCCCGTCACCGCCTGGGTCGACAACGACCACGAGGCCGCCGTACTCGATCTGCTCGACCATCTCGCCGCCGCCGGGGCCCGCCGGATCGGGCTGCTGACCGGGACCACCACCGACACGTACACCCGGCTCTCCACCACCGCGTATCTGCGCTGGTGCGAACGCGTCGGACAGGACCCGGTGTACGAGTCCTACCCCGCGCACGACCCCTGCGCCGGGGCCGTCGCCGCCGACCGGCTGCTCGCCCGGCCGGACCGGCCCGACGCGGTGTACGGGCTCTTCGATCCGAACGGCACCGATCTGCTCGCCGCCGCGCGACGGTACGGCCTGCGGGTGCCCGAGGACCTGCTGCTCGTCTGCTGCAGCGAGTCCACCGTGTACGCGACCACCGAACCGCCCATCACGACGCTCTCGCTCAAGCCGCGCCGGATCGGCACGGCCGTCGTGCAGCTCCTCATCGACGCCATCGAGGGGATCGACACCGGGCGGCCGGTCGAGCAGGTGATACCCACGGAGCTGATCGTCCGGACCTCGTCCCAACGGCGCCCGCCCCGCACCACGGTCAGCGCTCCGAGGTCCCCCGCGCGCGACTGACGCGCAGGGGCCGAAGGCAGGGGCCGAAGACGGACGGAGACGGACCGGAGACGGACCGGAGACCGACCGCGGACGAACCTGGTACGGACCGGAGACGGGACACGCATCGCACAATTCGGGCGATCCGCGTGAAAACATCCGGTTAAACGTGGGTGGAATCGGATTGACCACCCCTGGTGCGTCACACAGGGGTGGCTGCATTCCTATGATGGGCGCACGACACCGCGGACCCTCCCCTCCCTCCGGTGGGGATGTCCCGCCCGACCAGGCGGGCGCGAAAGGTGTACGGAGGCGCGACGTTGGTGGAGGGGTCGATGACTCAGGGGGCCGGGACCGGTCAGGGACCCGTGGTGCGGACGGCGACGTTGCGCGATTTCCGGGTGCCGCCGTACACGCAGGTTCCCGTGCAGCCGGGGGAACCCGTGCCGCCCGTGGCGTCCAAGGCGGCCGAGCAGCCCGGTGCTCCGGGAAGTCTCGGCGTCCCGCCCCGTACGGATCCGCGGGGCATCTCGCCCACCGTGCCCGCCGGGCGGCCCGCACCGGCCCCGGCTCCCACTCCGACTCCGGTGGCCGCGAAGGTCTCTGACGCCCCGTCGCTCCGTGATCCGCGCAGCTTCGTCGGTGCGGGAGCGGTCGTCACGGAGGCGTCCCCTGCACCGCCGGCGCCCGCCGCACCGCCGATGCCCGCACCGGCCGCACCGCCCGCACCGCCCGCACCGGCCGCCGACGCGACGCCGTCCGTCCACCCCGGCAACGCGGTCCCGCGCAACGAGATCCCCGAGGGCTACACCCCCACCGAACGGGACCTCCCGGTCATCAAGCGCGGCGACACCGCCCAGGTGCGCGTCGTACCCGCCGAGAGCCCCGCCGAGACGGACGGCCTCGGCCCGCTCTTCGTCGTCGGCGATGTCCACGGCTATCTCGACGAACTCGTCGCCGCCCTCGCCGAACAGGGCCTCATCGACAACGAGGGCAACTGGTCGGCGGGCAACACCCGTCTCTGGTTCCTCGGCGACTTCACCGACCGGGGCCCCGACGGCATCGGCGTCATCGACCTCGTCATGCGGCTCTCCGCCGAGGCCGCCGCCGCCGGCGGTTACTGCAAGGCCCTGATGGGCAATCACGAGCTGCTGCTGCTCGGCGCCAAGCGGTTCGGCGACACCCCCGTCAACTCCGGGGCCGGGACCGCCACCTTCCAGGCCGCCTGGCTGCTGAACGGCGGTCAGAAGACGGACATGGAGCGCCTCCAGGACGTGCATCTCCAGTGGATGTCGCGGCTCGACGCCCTCGTCGAGGAGGACACGCATCTGCTGATGCACTCCGACACGACCGCGTATCTCGACTACGGCGCCACCATCGAGGACGTCAACGACAACATCCGCGCCATCCTCACCCGCAACGACGCCGACGAGTGCTGGGACATCTTCCGCAAGCTCACCAAGCGCTTCGCGTTCCGTGACGACGGCGGCCCGGACGCCGCCCGGGAGCTGATGGCCGCGTACGGCGGGCAGCGCATCGTCCACGGTCACAGCCCGATCCCGTATCTGCTGGGCGAAGTCGGCACCGAGGACGCCTCGGACGGCGAGGAGGACGCCGGACCCGTGGTCGACGGGCCGCACGTGTACGCGGACGGTCTCGCCATCGCCATGGACGGCGGAGTGACCATGGCCGGAAAGCTTCTGGTCGTACGGCTCCCGTTGCATAACTGAACAGAGTGGGGGCAGGCGATTTCAGTGAACCCCCTGTCACCGGGTGCCGTAACCGCTCTACCATCGGCTTATCCGTAGCAGGCTCTCCTCCGTTTTCGCCAACCGCCCGTTCTCAGCGGGCAATCCGGCTCTACGGAGCATCGGGGGACGCACATGAACAGCGCTCCGCATCTGCTGAACGAGGATCGCGCCGATTTCGAGCGGATTCTCGACGAAACGCTGCGCCACGCGCACGACCGTCCGGATCTGGCCGGTGTAGGACAGCGACTCAATACCGAACAACTGCGCACGATGGCTCTCAACGCGACGTCGCTGATAACCGCCGCCGCCGCGACCGAGTACGAGCACTTCGCGAAGATCCGGGAGGAATTCCGCGCCCCGGCGACCTCACCGGTGGGCAACTCCGTACTGGCCCCGGCGATGCACGGGGCCACCGAGACCGGCGCGGGTCTCGCCGCCGTCGTCGCCGTCCTGGTGCCGATCCTCGCGGGCGCGGCGGCCGTCGTCTTCCTGCTCGTCGGCTACGCGTTGAGAATGCTCAGTCCGGTGCCCGGCTTCTCCGACACACTGCTGACCGTCGGCTGGTTCTTCACCGCCGTCACGGCCGTCGGTCTGGCGGTCGCTGCCGCCGGGCTGCTGATCACGGCGCTGCGCAACGCGGCGACGCAGGTCTCGGCCGGCGAGGCGGACGGCGCGTGGCCCGACGACGTGTCACGGGCCCGCGAGGAGTGGCGTGTCGCCGTCCTCGAACGAGGCATCCTGCCGTTCCTGCGCGAGGCCCTGGCCGCGCCCGGCGCGGAGCCGGCACCGAAGGCCCGCCCGGCGCAGCATCTGCCGAAGATGGGCTACAGCCGCCCCGACTTCTCCAGCCCGGACGACGGCGCCACGGCCGGCCGGCGTCCGACGTACTCCAGCCCGGACTTCTCCAGCCCCGACTTCGGCGGTCCCGACCACCAGCCCGAGTGAGCCCCGGCCTGCACGGACTCGCACACCAGAAGGCGGAGTGAGTGTCCGTGGGGCCTATTCCGTGGGTTGGGCCCGGGGTTGGGTCTTGGGGCCCATGCCGGTGGGTGCCGCCTCTTCGTATGTTTCTCATGTCGCCAGCGGGACCGGCCAGGAGGAAGCCGGAAACGCGGGGCGACACCACAGACTCGTACGAGTCGGCCGGACACCGGCCGGCCGACACATAAGGGGAAAGCTCATGTCGAACGTCACGCTGAAGGCCGCCACCAACGCCAAGCTCTACGTCGGCACCTGGGCCAACACCGCCGTCACCGCCCTCAAGCGCCGCAGCGACAAGGGCCAGGGCGCCGTCGAGTACGTCGGCGTCATCGTCCTGGTCGCCCTGATCATCGCCGCCATCGTCGGCTCCGACGTCGACACCGCCATCGCCGACGGCCTCACCAACACCGTCGACGAGATCCTCGGCGGCGAGTAACCAACACACACCCCCATCGAGCAGGGCAGGCCGCTCCCATCCCCGGCCAGGATGGAACCGGACCTGCCCTACTCGCGTTCAACAGCCGTTGCCCCTGCCCCGACCGCCAGCACGAGCCGGCGGCCGGGGCAGAGTCGTGTTCCCCACCACGCCGAGGACGGCCTCGTGGCCGAACTTCCGCATCAGCCGGGCCATTTTGTGGCGGAACAGCATCCGCGAGATGGCGGACACCAAGCGGCAGCGCACCACGGAGTGGCCCCGGCTCCGGTGGGGCGGGGCCACTCCATGGACGTGGACGTCCGTCACCCGGCTCAGTCGGCGATCGGCAGGTACACCCGGTTGCCGCTCGCTGCGAACTCCTTCGATTTGGCCGCCATGCCCGCCTCGATCTCGTCCTGGGAACCGCCGTGGTCACGGCGGATGTCGTGGGAGATCCGCATCGAGCAGAACTTCGGCCCGCACATCGAGCAGAAGTGCGCGGTCTTCGCCGGCTCGGCCGGCAGTGTCTCGTCGTGGAACTCCCGTGCCGTGTCCGGGTCGAGCGCCAGATTGAACTGGTCCTCCCAGCGGAATTCGAACCGCGCGTCCGACAGCGCGTCGTCCCATTCCTGCGCCCCCGGGTGGCCCTTCGCCAGATCCGCCGCGTGTGCCGCGATCTTGTACGTGATGACGCCGGTCTTCACGTCGTCGCGGTTGGGCAGGCCCAGGTGCTCCTTGGGCGTCACGTAGCAGAGCATCGCCGTACCCCACCAGGCGATCATCGCGGCGCCGATGCCGGAGGTGATGTGGTCGTACGCCGGGGCGACGTCCGTCGTCAGCGGGCCGAGCGTGTAGAACGGCGCCTCCTCGCAGATCTCCTGCTGGAGGTCGATGTTCTCCTTGATCTTGTGCATCGGGACATGGCCCGGCCCCTCGATCATGGTCTGCACGTTGTGCCGCTTGGCGATGGTGTTCAGCTCGCCGAGCGTCCGCAGCTCGGCGAACTGCGCCTCGTCGTTGGCGTCGGCGATGGAGCCCGGCCGCAGGCCGTCACCGAGGGAGTACGTCACGTCGTACGAGGCGAGGATGGAGCACAGCTCCTCGAAGTTCTCGTACAGGAACGACTCCTGATGGTGCGCCAGGCACCACGCCGCCATGATCGAGCCGCCGCGCGAGACGATGCCGGTCTTGCGGCGGGCCGTGAGCGGCACGTAGCGCAGCAGCACGCCCGCGTGGACGGTCATGTAGTCCACGCCCTGCTCGGCCTGTTCGATGACCGTGTCCTTGTAGATCTCCCAGGTCAGCTCCTCGGCCTTGCCGTCGACCTTCTCCAGCGCCTGGTAGAGCGGCACGGTGCCGATGGGGACCGGGGAGTTGCGCAGCACCCACTCGCGGGTGGTGTGGATGTTTCGGCCGGTGGAGAGGTCCATGACCGTGTCGGCGCCCCACTTGGTGGCCCAGGTCATCTTGTCCACCTCCTCCTCGATGGAGGAAGTGACCGCGGAGTTGCCGATGTTGGCGTTGACCTTCACCAGGAACCGTTTGCCGATGATCATCGGTTCGATCTCGGGATGGTTGACGTTGGCCGGCAGTACGGCGCGGCCCGCGGCGATCTCGTCACGTACGACCTCGGGCGGGACGTTCTCCCGGATGGCGACGTACTCCATCTCCGGTGTGATGTCGCCCCGCCGGGCGTACGCGAGTTGAGTGACCGCCTGCCCGTCCCGGCCCCGGCGCGGCTGGCGCGGGCGGCCGGGGAAGACCGCGTCCAGATTGCGCAGACCGCCGCGCGGCGCGGTGTGCTTGAGGCCGTCGTCCTCGGGGCGGACCGGGCGGCCCGCGTACTCCTCGGTGTCGCCGCGGCCGATGATCCAGTTCTCCCGGAGCGGTGCGAGACCGCGCCGTACGTCGGTTTCGACGGTGGGGTCGGTGTACGGCCCCGACGTGTCGTACAGCGTCACGTCGTCGCCGTTGGTGAGGTGCACCTGACGGACCGGCACCCGGAGATCGGGCCGCGATCCTTCCACGTATCCCTTGTGCCAGCCGATGGCTCGTGCGGCAGGCGTGCGTGCGTCCTGAACGGTCATATGAGACCTACTCCCTACGCCGGCATTACCCGGTAACAGGTTCGGCGGTCGACGCAGCTCAGGGGTCCGGGGAAGCCCCGGAACTCCACAGTCAGCGTCCTCTCAGCCCGGTGCTCCGAGCTCCCGCGTGTGTAAAGGCACCACCACGCTAACGCGATATCGGGCGTGCTGAACAGAGGGCCCCCGCCGTTCTTGCGATGATCGGTCGGTGACCTCACCCCAGCAGACACCCGACACACACGGCCACTCGCACAGCCACGGGCCGGCCGCACCGGTCTCCAAGCACCTGCGCAGGGTCATCGCCGCGGTGCTGATCCCCTTCGCCACGGCCGTCGTTGTGGGACTCGTCGTGCTGTGGCCCGGCGGCGCCCCGGCCCACGAGCGCACCGGCGTCGGCTTCGACCGGCAGACCGAGCAGGGCCAGGTGGTGAAGATCGAGCAGATCGACTGCAAGGACGTGAACGCCGCCCAGGTCCCGCCGACGGGCGACACGACGACGCCGGAGGGACGTGAGGCACAGCGCGCGCAGACCGGGGACTGCGCGAAGGTGACGGTCGAGGTGACGACCGGCAAGGACAAGGGGCGTCAGTTCGTCGAGATCGTCCAGCCCGACGCCCCGCGGCAGTTTCACGTGAAACAAGGCGTTGTGGTGGCTTTCGCCCCCGACGCGCCCCGTGATCTCCAGTACTCGGTGACGGACGTGGACCGCACGACGCCGATGGCCCTGCTGGCCGGGATCTTCGCGCTCGCGGTGGTCGTGGTGGGGCGGCTGCGCGGGCTGATGGCACTGATCGCGCTGGTCATCTCGTTCGCCGTACTGACGCTGTTCATCCTGCCGGCGATTCTCCAGGGCTCAAATCCGCTGATCGTCGCGGTCGTCGGTTCGAGCGCGATCATGCTGCTCGCGCTCTATCTGTGCCACGGTCTGACGGCCCGTACCTCCGTCGCCGTACTCGGCACGCTCATCTCGCTGCTGCTGATCGGGCTGCTGGGCTCGCTGTTCATCGGCTGGGCCAGTCTGACGGGCAACACGGACGACAACACCGGTCTGATCCACGGGCTGTATCCGGAGATCGACATGAGCGGTCTGCTGCTGGCGGGCGTCATCATCGGATCGCTCGGTGTGCTGGACGATGTGACGGTGACCCAGACGTCGGCGGTGTGGGAGCTGCGCCAGGCGAATCCCGACATGGGGCCGCGCGCCCTCTACAAGGCGGGTATCCGGATCGGGCGTGACCACATCGCGTCGGTGGTCAACACGCTCGTCCTGGCCTACGCGGGCGCCGCGCTGCCGCTGCTGCTGCTCTTCTCGATCGCCCAGTCGAGCGTGGGGATGGTGGCCAACAGCGAGCTGGTGGCCCAGGAGATCGTGCGGACCCTGGTCGGGTCGATCGGTCTGGTCGCGTCGGTGCCGGTGACCACGGTGCTGGCGGCGCTGGTGGTGTCGGCCGACCGGCCGGGGACACCGGAGGGAGGAGCGACGGCGGAGACGGCGACGGGGGCGCCGTCAGGGGCACCCTCGGGAACGCCGCCGAAGGCGCCCGCCGGGCGCCCGTTCGGGGGCCTGCGGACGCGGGGCGGAGGCGGACGCCGCCGCAAGGCGTAGCCCTCAGCCCGCGTTCTCCTCGGCGAGGATGCGCCCGAGCGTCTCCTCCAGGTTGGTCTCGAAGTCCCCGAGCGTCATCTCCTGGCCGAGCGGGACCAGCCGGTCCGTACGGTCGAGGAAGGCCACCAGCGGCGGTGCGCTGACCCGGAACAGGGCGTGTTCGGCGCCGACCTGGAGCCTGATGTGGACGTCGGAGAGCTCTTCGGGCTGGGTCGGTGAGATGTACACGTCGCCGTCACCGCTGGGTTCGTTGATGCCGTCGACCAGCAGTTCGCGGCCGAAGGCCCAGGTGACCGGGGCGTCGCCGGGCAGATGGAACGTCATCCGCACCGCGTAGGGGTCCGCGGTCTCGTAACGGAGTTCCACGGGAATTCGGAATGAGAGCTCTTCGGAGACCAGGAAACTCATCAGGACTTCGGCCTGAACCAACTCGCGCATCATGTACCCCGCAGTTGATGACGGAAAGTTACGGAGAGTAAGAAATTCAGAGAGATTTCGGGGGTTTAGGGGGTGAAACGTCCGATATTGTTGCCCCTTGATCCTCTTCTTAATCGTCCAACACGCAGTAACGGATCACAAGGAGTGATATTTCAGATACTGATAGAGAATTCAAGCGGGCCGAGCAAGTTTCCGATCTCTTTGCATAGCCGTTCGACATTGGGAAGCAGTTTTCCCTCCTGATGCAGCGGCACCGACGTCGCGAGCGCCGCGACCACCGGCCCGTGCCTGACGGGCACGGCGGCGCAGACGTGGCCGAGCGCGTACTCCTGCCGCTCCAGCACGGGTCCCGTACGGCCCATGGCACCGAGGCGCGACAGAAGCGCACGCCGGTCGGCCACGGAGTAGGGGGTGAGCGGGCGCACGGGGTGCCGGTCCAGATGGTCCCGGCGGGCGTTGTCGTCGAGCTGGCTCAGCAGACACTGGCCGATCGCGTGCGCGTACCCGGTCTCGCGGAAATCCGCCCATTCGGCGACGGCGGGCGCGGCGGGGCTGTCGGCGACCGCGACGATCTCGATCTCGCCCTCGCGGTAGACCGCGAAATAGACGGGCGCCCCGATCAGATCGCGGCAGCGCTCCATCGATTCGGCCACCGAGCGCCGGGTCCGGCCGGTCCCCGGACCTTCGCCGCTGACCAGGCGGTCCACCGCGGCCCCGAGGAGGAACACACCCTTCTCACGGCGCAGATAGCCCTCGTGGGTCAGGGTGCGCAGCAGGTGATAGGCAGTGGGGAGGGGGAGGCCGGCCTCCCGGGCGAGCTGTTTCGCCGGGGCCCCGTTCGGGTGGGCGCCGGCCGACTCCAGCAGACGCAGCGCGCGGCGCACCGAACCGATCAGGGTCGGGGCAGCTGACGTGCTCGCTGTGGCCAAAGGTCACCCCCGGGCGTACCGACGGGCGTGCGCCCGCTCGCGGGGGCCGCCCCCGCACCTGTCACACCCCCGGGAACCCGGGACAGAGTCTGAGGCCCGGCGCCCGCAACTCGCACAATGCGTTGGTCAGAACGACCGGCGACGCTGTTTTCGCAGGGTGTGGCAGAGGCTTGCCACTCTAATGGCAGCCTCTGACGTGGGAGTGGTT
>NZ_JAAPBF010000183.1 GCF_022695985.1 Streptomyces sp. NP-1717
CGCGATATCCGGTCTGCTGGCCGTCGCGCTGACCGCGTACGTGTGGTCGACGCACGGCGCCAAGCCCGGCTCGCTCCTGCTGCTCGGGCTCGGTCTGGGTCTGGCGCTGTTCCACTCACGGTTCGGATTCACCTCCGCCTGGCGGCAGTTGGTCGCCGTCGGCAACGGGCAGGGGCTGCGCGCCCACGCCCTGCTGCTGGGCACCACCGCCACCCTCTTCGCGCTGATCATCGGCAGCGGCACGGGGCTGTTCGGGTCCGTGCCCGCGCCGTCGGCGGGGCCGCTCGGTGTCGGGCTGCTCGTCGGGGCGTTCGTCTTCGCCGTCGGGATGCAGCTGGGCGGCGCCTGCGCCTCCGGCACGCTGTTCGCCGTCGGCTCGGGGCAGTCGTCCATCGTGCTCACCCTCGGCGGCTTCATCGTCGGATCGACCGTCGCCGCCTGGCAGTTCGACCTCTGGAAGGATCTGCCCGCGCTCGACCCGGTCCTGCTGTCCGACCACGTCGGCTGGTTCGGTTCCTGGGCGGTGACCATCGCCGTACTGGGTCTCATCGTGCTGGTGAGCCGCCGCGTACAGGCGCGCCGTACCCCGCCGCCGATCAGCACCCCGCCGAGCGCCAAGGGCGCGGCGCGTGTGCTGCGCGGCTCGTGGCCGCTGGCCGCCGGCGCGCTGGCGCTGGCAGTGCTGGGCGCCGGCGTATTGCTGGTGTCCGGCGGTCCCTGGGGTGTGACCAGCGCGTTCAGCCTGTGGGGCTCGCGGGTGGTCGACGCGCTCGGCGGCAACCCCGCCGGCTGGTCGTTCTGGCAGCAGCCGGGCAACGCCGAGATGTTCGCGGGGCCCGTACTGAAGGACAAGAACAGCCTGACCGACATCGGCATCATGATCGGCGCCGCTGTCGCCGCCTCGCTCGGCGGCACGTGGGCGCTGCACCGGGGCATCCCCGGCCGCACGGCCGTGGCGGCGGTGCTCGGCGGCGTACTCATGGGGATCGGCGCCCGGCTGGCGGGCGGCTGCAACATCGGCGCCTACCTCGCGGGCATCGCGTCGGGCAGTCTGCACGGCTGGATCTGGGGCGCGACCGCCCTGCTCGGGACCTGGGCGGGGCTGCGGCTGCGCCCGCTGTTCGCGCTGGGCAACCCCAAGCCGGGCGACGGGATCTGCTGAGCCGGGCGGATCGCGCGCCGTAGGCTGAAGCCGTGGTCATCGAACAGGATGTGAAGCTGAGCGACGGGCGCACGCTGCGGACGTACGACAGCGGCGGCGGGGACACGGACGGGCAGACCGTCGTCTGGCACCACGGCTCGCCGCAGACCGGCGTCCCGCTGGAGCCGCTGCTCACCGCGGCGGCGGCGCGGGGGATCCGGCTGGTGTCGTACGGCCGTCCCAGCTACGGAGGTTCGAGCCCGCTGCCGGGCCGGAACGTGGCATCGGCCGCCGCCGACGTGGAGCGGATCGCGGACGCGCTCGGCGTCGGGTCGTTCGCCACGATGGGGGCGTCCGGCGGCGGGCCGCACGCGCTGGCGTGCGCCGCGCTGCTGCCGGACCGGGTGACGGGCGCCGTCTGCCTGGCGGGCATCGCGCCGTACACGCGGGACTTCGACTGGTACGAGGGGATGACGTCGCCCGGTGGTCTGCGGTCCGCCGCCGACGGGCGCGAGGCGCGCGAACTGTACGCGGCGACGGACGAGTTCGACCCCGCGAGCTTCACCTCCGAGGACTTCGCCGCGCTGGCGGGCGCCTGGTCGTCGCTGGGCGAGGACGCGGGGAGGGCGGGGCAGGCCGGGCCGGACGGACTGATCGACGACGACGTCGCCTTCGCCACCGCGTGGGGCTTCGACCTGGCGGAGGTGGCCCCGCCCGTACTGCTCGTGCAGGGCGGCCGCGACCGCGTCGTCCCGCCCGCGCACGCCACGTCGATGCTCGCCGGTCTGCCACGGGCCGAGCTGTGGGTACGGCCCGGGGACGGGCACGTATCGGTTCTCGACGCGTGTCCGGTGGCGATGGACTGGCTGCTGGCGCGGAGGTAGACAGTCGCACATGCGATTGCGGTTATATAATCCTGTGGGTATGGTCGGGTCATGCCCATACCGTTCGACGTGCTCGCGGAGCCGAGCAGGCGCAAGATCCTCGATCTGCTCCTGGAGCGCCCTCATCTGGTCGGTGAGCTGACCGACCGCCTCGGCCTCAGCCAGCCCGGCACCTCCAAGCATCTGCGGGTGCTGAGAGAGGCCGGGCTGGTACGGGTACGGCAGGACGCCCAGCGCCGCTGGTACGAACTGGCCCCGGAGCCGCTCGCCGAGCTCGACGCCTGGCTCGCGCACTACCGGCATCTGTGGACCGGAGGTCTCGACGCGCTCGAACGGCATCTCGACGCGATGGAGGACGATTCCCCATGACCGAGCACCCCGACGAAGGCCGTCACGACGACCACGGATTCTCGTCCTCCCTGTCCGCCGAGAGCGGCGGGCGGACCGCTCTGCGCATGGAGCGCCGGCTCGCGCATCCGCCGCAGCGGGTCTGGGACGCGATCACGCTGCCCGCGCACCTCGCGAAGTGGTTTCCCTCCGAGGTGAGCGTGGACCTGCGGCCGGGCGGCGAGATCGGGTTCCACTTCCCCGGCGAGCCCGGACCCGGCCCGGCCATGACCGGTCGGGTCACCGATGCCGACGAACCGCGCCTCTTCGCGTTCACCTGGGGCGAGGACCATCTGAGGTGGGAGATCACACCGGACGGGGACGGCTCGCGGCTCAGCCTCGTCCACACCTTCGGCGACCGGTTCGGGGCGGCGAGCTTCGCGTCCGGCTGGCAGGTCTGTGTCACCGCGCTGGGCCAACTGCTGGACGGACGGTCCGTGGACGTGGAGCGGGACACGCGGGGCACGCTGCACGAGGCGTATCTGGCGCGGTTCGAGGAGCTGACGCGGGGCCATGTCGAGGAGACGGACGACGGCGGGCGCCGGGTCCGGTTCGAGCGCCAGCTCGTACGGCCCGCGGAGACGGTCTGGGCCCGGCTGACGGGTGGCGCCGAGCCGTCGACCGGTTCGCCGGTGCCGTCGGGCTTCACGGCGGACAAGATCCCGGCGGGGCCGGTCACGGACGTACGGGCGCCGGAACTCCTCGCGTACGCCTGGCATCCCGGGGGCGAGGTCCGCTGGGAGCTGCGCGCCGGGACGGGGCACGGGCCCCGGCTGGTCCTCACGCAGACGGGCCCGCACGACGACTTCGACACGGAGGCGGCGGAGGCGGCGTGGCGGGCGCGGGTGGAGTCCTTGGCGGCGGAGCTGCTGGACGAGTAGGGCGTGGGTGTGTGGGGGTGGGCCGGTTGGTGTCGACCGGGTCCGTCCGGTGGCCGGTTCGTCCTCAAGCGCCGGACGGGCTTGAATCGGCTCCGGCCCGCCCCGGACAGCGGGCGAGCCACGATCCGGCCCTTCAGGCCGAGGGTCCGTCCTCAAGCGCCGGACGGGCTAAAAAGCCCGTCCGGCGCTTGAGGACACGACACGAAGCCCGTCCGGCGATTGAGGACACAGCGTGAAGCCCGGCCGGCGATTCAGGGACCGCCGGAAGGCCGGGCGGGCTGCTCTGCGCAGTCCGCCCGGCCTTCCAGGTCACGCTACGGCCGTCGCGACTAGTACGGGCCGTTCACGTTGTCGATCGAGCCGTACCGGTCGGCCGCGTAGTTGCACGCCGCCGTGATGTTGGCGACCGGGTCGTACGGGTCGGTCGACGTGCCGGGCACGTGGTACGCCTCGAAGGTCGGGGCGATGACCTGGAGCAGGCCCTTCGAGGGCGTGCCGGCCGCGGCGTTGGAGTCCCAGTTGTTGATGGCCTGCGGGTTGCCGCCGGACTCGCGCATGATGTTGCGGTGGATCCCGTCGTACGAACCGGGGATGCCGTTCTGCGCCATGACGTCCAGCGCCTCGCGGATCCAGCCGTCGAGGTCGTTGGTGTACGACTTCGCGGCCGTCTCGACGGCGTCCGTGGTCTCGCCCGACGCCTTCTTCTCGGTCGACGCGGTCGGGGCCGCCGCCTTCGGCTTGCCCGAGAGCTTCAGCTTCAGACCGGGGTGGATGAGCGACGGGTTGTCGCCGACGGTGGCGCGGTTGGTCTTGTACAGCGCCTTCCAGCCGCCGCTCACGGAACGGGCGTCCGCGATCTTGGCCAGCGATTCGCCCTTCGCGACGGTGTGGGTCACCTTCGCGGCGGCGGTGGCGGCCGTCGGGGCCTTGACGGCCTGCTGCGGGGCGGGCGCGGCGCCCGCCGTCGTGGCGGTCACCAGGGGCAGTGCGAGTGCGGCGCTGCCGGTGCCGAGGGCGATGAGGCGGCGGGCGAGCGGGCTGGTGCGGGAACGGCGGTGCTTACCCAGTGCGGGCATGACGAAATCCTCTCCGTCGCCTGCGAGGTGAGCTGTCGGGTTCGGGCGGGAGATGCCCGGCCGCGCTTTTGGCGCGGCTTCACCCCAAGCCGGTCCGGCATTGCCGGATCGGCGACTTACCTGGGTCCCCCGCTCCTGCCGTACGTGAATGGGTGGGTGCGGTTTCCGGGCAGCGGCAGGATTCGGCGTTCCGCCCGGAATGACGAGAACGTAAGCGAGAACGTCCGGGCGAAACAAGTCCTGAATTCACCGCATCCCGCCATTCACTGATCAAACGGCGAACAATTCGAATTCCCGGCCGGCGGTGCCGGCCTCAACTTTCCCTTCCCGCACGGGAGGTGGACGGAGGCGCCGGAGACAACGCCCGGCCGAACCTGTGACACACATCACGGGCTATTGATGCAACCGCCCGCCGACAACACCACCCAGAAAGGGACAAGTTGGTCACTCAATACACATAACACCCTCCCCGCAAAACGGACAAATAGCAGTTTCCATCGCGCACGAAAAGTCCCGAATACATAAAAAGCGCCTTCCGTACGGCTTCCCTCACAGAGCCGTACGGAAGGCGCCGACCGGGCTCACGCCCGGTGGATGGTGTGTCAGCCGCCCGCCCGCCCGGTGCCGGGGCCGCCCGTGATCACGAAGCTCGATCCCGGCTCGACCAGGACATCCCCCTCGGCCGAGTCGGTGATGGTCACGTCCGTGAGCGTCGCGCTGCCACGGGCGCCACCCATCGCGAGGATGCCGGAACCGTTGTTGGACCTGTCGATGGACACGTCGCTGATCTCGACGTCCGGTACGTTGCCGCCACCGTTCTTGAACTGAATGCCGTCGTACGTGGAGTCGGAGATCTCGGTGTCCCTGATCTTCACCCCGGTGATGTCTCGGCTCGCCGGGAAAATGGTGATCGCGCCGAACTCCTGGTCCTCGTTCCAGAAAGCGCCGCCCGTGCGGTGCAGTGCGTTTCCGGTGAGCAGGGTCTCGCCCGAGAAAGGCAGCGGGTCGTGGTCCGTCGCCAGCATGATTCCGGGGTAGTTGGCCGTGTCGGCGATCAGGTTGTTCTGCACCTTGTTGCCATAACCGCCGTAAATCGCGACGCCGTTGGCCCGCCAGGGCAACTGAATGGTGTTGTTGGTGAACGAGTTGTCGTGCGCGATGTCCACCGCCGGGTCCTTGACGTATCGATTGGCCCAGACGGCGAGCGAATCGTCACCCGTGGTGCGGAACGAGCAATTGTCCACCCGCGAATTGCGCGTACCGTTGCTGAAGTTGATGCCGTCCGCGTAGGTGTTGCGGATCCGCATGCCGCTGAACTGGAGGCCGTCGGCGGGACCCCAGAGCGACGGGATGTTGTCGTAGTCGCGACCGACCCAGACACCTACGTTGGCGTGCTCGATCCAGACGTCCGTGATCTTGGTGTTCTGCCCGAAGCGGCCGTTCAGGCCCACCCCGCCCTCGGCGCCCCCGCCGCCGCGGATCCGGCCGGAGCCGAAGATGGCGATGCCGGAGATCTGGGTGTTGTCGTCGATGTCGAAGCCGAAGTTGCCCTCGTGCGGGTGGTTGATCCCGCCCGCGTTCTGCGGCTCGGTGAGCGTGTAGAGCTGTGAGTGCCACATCCCGGCGCCCCGGATCGAGACGTCGCTGATCCCGATCTGGTTGTACTGGCCCTGGTTGTCGGGGTCGTCCGTCAGGATCTTCTGCTCCTGGCGCCACTGGCCCCGCGGGATCCAGACACAGTCGATGTCGCCGTTCTGGTCGGCGGTGACCGCGTCCTGGATCGCCTTGGTGTCGTCGTTCCCGTCGTCGGGGACCGCCCCGTACTCGGTGATCGAGGTGCACTCGGCCGGCTTGGCGGCCGGGGGCGCCACCTGCTCCAGATCGATCAGGTCGACGATGTAGAAGGACGCGTCGTCGTCCGCGTCGCGCTGGAGCTTGAACTCCGTGCCCGCCGGATAGCCCTTCTCCAGCAGCGCGTGCGACTCGTCGAAGAGTCTGCGGGCGTCCGCCTGGGGTGTGTTGGTCAGCGACTCGGGGTCGTCGGTGTCGCCGTACAGCCAGCTGTGCCTGGACGACAGATCCAGCTTCTGGACGAACGTTCCGTCGGCGTAGAGGCTGAGGGTGGTGTCGATACCGCCACCACCGGGCGCGTCCGGGACGGAGTTGCGCACGACGATCGAGTTGGCCTCGTTCGTCGAGGTGAACTCGACGTACTGCCCGGTGCTGTCCAGCCGTACCGATGCGCGGCCCGACGACTCGCTGGCGAAGTTGGTGTGCCCGAAGGTGCGCTTCGGGTCCGCCTCCAGCAATGTGCCGTCGTAGTCGGCGGCTTCGGCCTCGTACTCGACGTACGGGAGGGCGGCCCCGCGTTCGGCTGCGGCCGAACGCGCCGACGTGCCCTCGGTCTTGGCGGGCGGGCCCGCCGTCGACGCGGACGCCGCGGGCAGGAGCCCGACGACGAGCAGGCCGGTCATTGACATGACGGATGTCAGCCGTCGTCGGAGGTGCTTCGACTTCATGGTGTCCTCTGTTTCCGTGGGGTCGACAGAGTGAGGGATGCCGGTCCGTGGTGGGGGGGACGGCAGGACCACGATCAGACGGAACAGATCAACTGCCCCTATCTTGCAAGAGAACCGCAAATAATTGAGCTTCACGATTCAGGTCCTGCGGTCGGGCAGTGAGAGTTTTCAAGCATGTCATGGGTTTGTCAACAGCCCGCGCCAGAAGCGGACTTGGCGCACGACGGGGGCGGACAGGGCCGGACGGCAGGCGATTCACGCGCCGGGCGCTCACGCGGGGAGCGAACCCTATGAACTGCCTGTTACCTCCATAGAGCCAAAATCGCTCGTTTTCCTGGACCTTTACGCTCGAACACCCCGAGCATGATTACAGCGAGTAGTCATTCGCTCCGGGTGCGGCATCGCCGTACCACGCGCTCCATCCATCCCGGAAAGGACCCGGACCGAGCCTCATGAGATTTCCCCGCTCCCGCACAAGGCTGTGCGGCACGTTCGCGGCGTGCGCTGTCGCCGGCGCCCTCGCGGCCTCAACTCCCGCCGGTGCCGCCCCCGTTGTCGCTCACGGCGACGGGGGCCACCACGAGCACTCGACCAGGGCGGGCGTGGACCCCGCCGAGGAGGCGGTGCTCGGGCGCGAGCACGCCGAGGAGCACGCCGCCACCCGCGCGGGAGCCGAGGATCTCGGCACTTACCCGCAGGCCACCCGCACCGCCCGGCTGAAGATGCTCACCGAGACGCAGGCGGAGACCAACAAGGAGTACAAGGCGTCGGACTTCGGCGCCTTCAAGGAGTACTTCGACTCACCGGACTTCGGCGTCCACATCGCCCAGCTGCCCACCGGCAAGGTGCTCGTCTTCTCCTTCGAGCGGATCGAGACCGACCCCACGAAGGAGACGGCGCCCACCCAGGTCGTCGGCGCGGCCAACCGGGGCCGCGCCTACCTCTGGGACCCCGCGAAGGGCACCGGAGAGAGCGCCTTCAAGAAGGTCACCCCGCCGGCCGTCACCATGCCCGACAGCACGGGCGTCTCCCGCCCCGCGCCCGTCTTCTGCGCCGGACACGCCTTCCTGCCCAACGGGATGCTCGGTGTCTTCGGCGGCAACCTCGGGGGCAACGGCGGTTCGGGGGCCAAGCTGTCCTTCGTCTTCGACCCGTGGAGCGAGACCTGGGCGATGAACGAGGACATGTCCGTCGGCCGCTGGTATCCCAGCGTCGTCACCGGCCCCGACGGCCGGATGCTGATCATGTCCGGCCAGTCCGAGCTGGGCTGGGGCACCCCCACCCCGATCGTGGAGCGCTTCCCCGCGCTGCGCGACCCGGTGCCCTACCGCACGACCGACGTCCCCCGGTTCCAAAGCGTCGACCGGTTCCGCGCGGACGCGCCGTACAAGCTCGACTACCCGCACCTGTTCAGCCTGCGCGACGGGAAGATCTACGGACTGGGCCGCAGCCACGACCAGCAGTGGCTCTTCGACCCGGTCAAGGAGACCCGGAGCGATCTGGCGCACCGGCCGGACGGCGTGAACCGCAGCTACGGCTCGGCGGTCCCGCTCCCCGGCGGTTTCCGCGGCCCGGACTCCGTCCTGGTCCTCGGCGGCGACCGTACGGACCCGAACACCTATCAGCTCGCCGCGGGCAAGTGGAAGACGAAGGAGGCGCGGGCGTTCGGCCGCACGCAGGACAACACACTGCTCCTGCCCGACGGGAATCTGCTGACCGTCAACGGCTCCTACGACATCCGCGACTACGGCAACGGGCAGTACAACCCGAACGCGGATCTGAAGTACCGGCACACGGAGCTGCGTGACGAGAACGGCGACTGGCGGCTCGGCCCCGTCCAGCGCCTCGCGCGCGGCTACCACTCGAACGCGGTGGTGCTGCCCGACGGCCGTGTCATGGTCACCGGCGACGAGGCGCAGCAGATCGCCAACGACCGGAACATCAAGGACGACATGGACGGCACCATCGAGATGTACGAGCCGGCGTATCTCCACAACGGTGCCCGCCCCCGACTCGACTCCGCACCGTCCCGTCCGCTCGTCCACGACCAGCGGTTCACCGTCTCCAGCTCCACCGCCGGTGACGTGAAGCGGGCCGTGCTGCTGGCTCCCACGACGGCCACCCACTCGGTCAACACCAGCCAGCGGCATGTGGAGTTGCGGATCAAGCGGCAGGGCGACGGTGAGCTGGAGCTCCAGGCGCCGCCCACCGCCGAGGCGGCCCCGCCGGGCTGGTACATGCTGTTCCTGCTCAACGAGGAGGGTGTCCCGAGCATCGCCAAGTGGATCTCCGTGGAGCCGAGCGGGGTCCGGTCATGACGTACGCGGCACAGCCCTCGACGACGTACGACCCGGCCGGTGGCGGCGGGGACGGTCTGCCACTGCGCGGGAGCCGGGAGATCCAGGGCGACATCATCGCCGGGGCCAAGAAGGACCATGTCCAGTTACTCCTGCTCAAGTTCGAGGACGACAAGCTGGCCAGGACCTGGCTGCGCCGGCTGCGGCCCCGGATCGCCACGACCCGTCAGGTCGCGGCGTTCAACGCGGAGTTCAGCAGGGCCCGTAAGCTGTCCGGCGGCGACGACCCCAAGGCCCTCAACGCCGTATGGCGGGTCGTCAGCTTCACCTATCCGGGACTGCGGCTGCTGGCCGGGCGCGATCCCTTCCCGTCCGTCCCGCCGGGCAGTACGCAGGAGGCGTTCAAGCAGGGCCCCGCGGTCCGCGCCGACCTGCTCGGCGACACCGGGCAGTGCGCTCCGGAGCACTGGCTGTTCGGCAACGGCACGGGGCAGGCGGTCCACGCGGTGCTGACCGTCGCCGCGGACCGGCCCCAGGATCTGCGCGTCGCGCTGACCGAGGAGCGTGAGGAGGCCGCCCGGCACAAGGTCGTGATCGTCTTCGAGCAGGACGGCGCGACGCTGGAGGGAAGCCGCCGGGGCAAGGAGCACTTCGGCTTCAAGGACGGGATCAGCGAGCCCGCCGTCCAGGGCTTCGACGAGCCCGACCCGGACAGGCCCGAGCACAAGAAGGGCAGCCCCGGCACCCGGCTCATCCCGGCCGGCGAGTTCGTCGTCGGCCACGAGCGCGACGGCGGCAGACCGAACGACCTACCGGGCTGGGCGACGAACGGCTCCTTCCAGGTTCTGCGGCGTCTCGCGCAGGACGTCCCCGGCTGGTGGGCGCAGGTCGCGGCGCGTCTGAAGGAGCTGAAGGAGCAGGGGAAGGTGCCTCCCGAGGCGACGACCGAGTGGCTGGCCGCGCGTCTGGTCGGCCGCTGGCGCTCGGGCACACCGGTGGCGAAGTGCCCGCACGCCGACAGCCCCAGCGACGCGGAGGCGTGGTCGGACAACGACATCAGCTACCGCGGTGACCTGGAGGGCGAGATCACTCCGCTCTTCTCGCATCTGCGCAAGACCAGCCCGCGCGACGGTCTGCTGCTCAAGTCGAGCGACGAGCAGACCGTCCCGGAGAAGGGCGCTCTCGACGGGCGGCGCATCATGCGGCGCGGCATCCCCTACGGCCGGCCGTTCGACCCCGCCGGCAGCGCGGGCAACGGTCCGGACGCACCGCGCGGTCTGGTCTTCGTCTGCTACCAGTCCGATCTGGTGCGGCAGTTCGAGTTCATCCAGAAGGACTGGATCGAGGAGCCGAACTTCCCGTCGAGGGACCAGCCTCCCGGCAGGGACCCGCTGGTCGGCACCGCGACCGACGTCAGCTTCAAGGGCTGCAAGGTCCACTTCGAGCAGTTCGTGAGGACCGAGGGCGCGGTGTACGCGTTCGCGCCCTCGCTCACCACCATCGAGCTCCTCGCCGACGGCAAGCTCGACGGTGGCGGCGGCCCCGACGGCGACCGGGTCGTTGAAGCTCCGTTCACCCTGCGGCCCGCCGACGGGCCCGTCGGCACGGCCAAGGCCCGGCTGGTGATGCGGGAGGCCGGCAATCTCGTCGTCCTGAACGAGCGCGACGAGCAGCGCTGGGAGTCGGGCACCACCGGGACCGGCGGCGTCAGGGCGGTCTTCCAGGAGGACGGCGACCTCGCCGTCCTCGGGGCCGACGACCGGCCGGTGTGGAAGTCCCGTACGACCGGGAATCCGCACGCCAAGCTGATCGTCCTGATGGACGGGAACGTGGTGATCCGCGCCGCCGACGGGACGGTGGTCTGGCAGACCGGCACCGCGCACTGACCGCCACCGGGCGCGAGGCGTGACGCGCGCCCTCCCGGCCGCGGTGGACGGCGGCCCCCCAACCGCCGTCCACCGCACCTCACGCCTCCAGGGGCCATGATGGAGGTATGGCAAATCCGACAATTCTGACCGTCGATGACGATCCGGCCGTCTCCCGGGCCGTCGCCCGCGACATCCGGCGGCAGTACGGCGAGAGCTACCGCGTCGTACGCGCGGTGTCGGGCGAGGAGGCGCTGGAAGCGCTGCGGGAGATCAAGCTGCGCGGGGACCAGCTCGCGATCATGCTGGCCGACTACCGGATGCCGCGCATGAACGGCCTCGAATTCCTGGAGGCCGCGATGGATCTCTTCCCGCTGGCCCGCCGGGTGCTGCTGACGGCGTACGCGGACACCGAGGCCGCGATCGACGCCATCAACGTCGTGGACCTCGACCACTATCTGCTCAAGCCGTGGAGCCCGCCGGAGCAGAACCTCTACCCGGTGATCGACTCGCTCCTGGAGCTGTGGCTGGCCACCCCGGATCCGGGCGTCACGGAGACCCGGGTGGTCGGTCACCGGTGGTCCGCGCCGTCCTTCGCCGTACGGGACTTCCTGGCCCGCAACCTCGTGCCGTACCGGTGGCTGATCTCGGACGAGCCGGAGGGCGAGCGGCTGCTGACCGCCGCCGGACTCACCCAGGCGGACGTGCCCATGGTCGTCACCTCCGACGGCAAGACGCTGGTGAACCCCTCGGAACGGGAGCTCGCGGCGCACGTCGGGCTGAGCACCGTACCGGCCTCCGACTTCTACGACCTGGTGGTCGTCGGCGGCGGCCCGGCCGGTCTGGGCGCGGCCGTCTACGGCGCGTCCGAGGGTCTGCGGACCCTGCTGGTGGAGCAGCAGGCCACCGGTGGGCAGGCCGGCCAGAGCAGCCGGATCGAGAACTACCTGGGCTTCCCCGACGGTGTGTCCGGCCAGCAGCTGACGGAGCGGGCCCGCCGCCAGGCGCTCAAGTTCGGGGCGGAGATCCTCAGCACGCAGCGGGTGGTCGCGCTGGACGCGGCGGGCTCCGGACGCGTCCTGCGGCTGGGAGAGACGAGCTCGGTCACCGCGCACACCGTGGTCCTCGCCACCGGCGTCGCCTACCGGCGGCTGGGCGCGGTCGGCGTGGAGGAGTTCACCGGCACCGGAGTCTTCTACGGGTCCACCGTCACCGAGGCGATCAACTGCTCCGACGAGGAGGTCTACATCGTCGGCGGCGCCAATTCCGCCGGGCAGGCGGCCGTGTACTTCTCCCGTTACGCCCGCCGTGTCCATGTGCTGATCCGCCAGGGCGATCTCACGCGTTCGATGTCGAGCTATCTGATCGACCAGCTCAACGACATCGACGTCATCGAGGTCCATCCGTGGACCGAGGTGACCTGCGCGGAGGGCGACGGGCATCTGCAGAGCCTGACCCTGCGCGACTCCCGGTCGGGGGAGAGCAGGGACGTCTCGACGTCGTGGCTGTTCGTCTTCATCGGCGCCGAGCCCCGCACCGACTGGCTGGACGGGGCCGTCACGCGCGACGAGCGCGGCTTCGTCGTCACCGGTACGGACCTCATGACGAGCGGGCGGCGCCCGGCGGGCTGGAGCCTGCCGCGCGATCCGTACCACCTGGAGACGAGCGTCCCGGGCGTCTTCGCCGCCGGAGACGTGCGCGCCACCTCGGTCAAGCGCGTCGCGTCGGCCGTCGGCGAGGGCGCCATGGCCGTCTCCCTGGTGCATCGATACCTGGAGGCACAGTGAGCACCACCCCGGAGGACCGGCTGACACCCGAGCGGCTGCGCACCCTCTTCCTGTTCGAGTCACTGAGCCTCGAACAGCTCCACTGGCTGGCCGAGCGCGGCCGGGTCGAGCGACACGACGCCGGTGAGGTGGTGTACCGGGAGGGGGACCCGGCCACCTGCTTCTTCGTGCTGCTCAGCGGTGCCATCTCGCTCCACCGGGTGCTGCACGGCGATGACGTCGAGGTCAACAGGACCGACCAGCGGGGCGTGTACAGCGGCGCGACGCGCGCGTATCTGGGCGACCGGGTCGAGCAGTCGTACCCGCACACGATGCGCGCGGTCAGCGACACCGAGTTCTTCGTGCTGCCGGCCGACGAGTTCGCGTACGCGGTGCGCACCTGGTTCCCGATGGCGGTGCATCTGCTGGAGGGGCTGTTCTTCGGTACGCGCGCGGCCAACGCGATCGTCAACGAGCGGGAGCGGCTGCTGGCCCTGGCGTCGCTGTCCGCCGGTCTCACCCATGAGCTGAACAATCCCGCGGCGGCGGCGCTGCGGGCGACGGCGGGGCTGCGCGAGCGGGTGACGGGTATGCGGCACAAGCTGGCCATGATCGCCGACGGCCGGCTCGACGGGGCCGCGCTGCACACGCTGGTGGGGCTCCAGGACGACGCCGTCAGGCGCGCGGCGGAGGGCGTGAACCTGACGGCGATGGAGACCTCCGACGCGGAGGACACCGTCAGCGACTGGCTGGAGGAGCAGGGGCTCGCCCGGGCGTGGGACCTGGCCCCGTCACTGGTGGCCGCGGGCATCGGGGTGCCGTGGCTGACCGAGGCGGCGTCCACGGTGGGTGCCGAGTACTTCGAGGGGGCGGTGCGCTGGATCACGTACACCATCGACACCGAGCTGATGATGGGCGAGATCGACGACTCCGTGGAGCGGATCTCGGAGCTGGTCGGCGCGGCCAGGCAGTACTCGCAGCTCGACCGCACACCGTTGCAGATCGTCGATGTGCACGCCCTGATCGACGCCACGCTGACCATGCTCCAGGCCAAGATCCCCGACAACGTGCGGGTGGTCAGGGAGTACGAGCACGACCTGCCGTCGATCCCCGCCTACGGCGCGGAGCTGAACCAGGTGTGGACGAATCTGATCGTCAACGCCCTGGACGCGATGCCCGACGGCGGCACGCTCACGGTGCGCACCTGGCGCGAGGACAAGCGGCTGATGGTCGAGATCGCCGACACGGGGGTGGGGATCACGAAGGAGGTGCGGCCACGGATCTTCGAGCCGTTCTTCACGACCAAGCAGGTCGGAGAGGGCACGGGGCTGGGGCTGGACATCTCGTACCGCATCGTGGTCAACAAGCACCACGGGGACCTCAAGGTCACCTCGCGTCCGGGCGACACCCGCTTCCAGGTGTGCCTGCCGATCGAGGAGGAGGCGGTCGGCCCGGCGGCCGGGGAGACAGCCGGGGAGACAGCCGGGCGATCAGCCGGGGAGAAGGTCAGCCCAGCAGCTGATGAGTGAAGCACCAGCGCCACTCCTCGCCGGGCTCCAGGGAGCGCATGACGGGGTGGCCGGTCTGTGTGAAGTGCTCGGTCGCGTGCCGCAGTGGTGAGCTGTCGCAGCATCCGACGTGTCCGCAGGACAGACAGAGCCGCAGATGGACCCAGTCCCGGCGGTCCAGTGCGACGCAGTCGACGCATTCGTCGGTGCGCGAGAGGGGCGCCACGTCAGCAGTCGCGTTGGCGAGATCTGTACATGTACCCATG
>NZ_JAAPBF010000184.1 GCF_022695985.1 Streptomyces sp. NP-1717
GCTCCCGCAGCTCGCTCTCGGCGAGCCTGGCGACGGCGGTCACCAGCGCCAGCGTCGACGGATGGAAGCTCCTCGCCGGCCCGCTCACGTCCACGACGCCGAGCACCCGGCCGTCGCGCGGATCGCGCACCGGCGCCGCCGCGCACGTCCACCGCGTCAGGGTGTGCACGAAGTGCTCGGCCGAGTGGACCTGCACCGGGACCCCGGCGACCAGCGCCGTACCGATGGCGTTGGTCCCCGTGGCCTGCTCGGTCCAGGTCACGCCCTCCTCCAGACTGATCCCGTCGGCCCGCCGCATCACCTTGGCGTTGCCCTCGCGCCACAGGACCCGGCCCTGCGCGTCGGAGACCACCAGGATCTGGAGCGACGCGTCGACGAAGCCGCCGAGCCCGTCGCAGACGCCGCGTATCACCTCACCGAGTGCCGATGTACGACGCCGGTGTTCGAGTTCCTCCGGCGTCATCACCACCGGACCGGTCTTCCCCTGGGGGCTGACGCCGAGCCGCCGCATCCGCCGCCACGACGCCTCGATGACGGGGCGGGGCGCCAGCGGCGGCCGGTCACCGGCCAGCGACGCCTCCCGGATCTCCTGGAGCAGCCGTGTCGCGCGCCCGCCCTCCATCGCGGCGAGGCGGGACAGGCTGAGCGGTGTGTCCTTCATCGGGCCCCCCGCCGCGTACGGCGATCGATCGGTTCCGCACGATGCGGAGCTGATCGCTCCGCTCGCTCCATCGTGCCGTCCCGGCCCGTACGCGCGCGGCGGATCGGAGATTCTGCAACCACTTGCAACCCTGGCGAACAGCCGCTCCCGTGCGTGAAGGTGACAACAAGTCGTGGGTGGTGCCGTGTCGGCGCAGCACCACCCTCGGCCCTGACGTGAGAACACGGCACCAGCCCCGGTCGGGCGGCGGCTCAGCCGGCCGCCCGCGCCCGTGTCACCACCGACTCCAGGTCCAGACTGTGCGGCAGCGTGCCGAAGGCCGTACCCCAGTCCCCGCCGAGCCGTGACGCGCAGAACGCGTCCGCGACCGCGGGCGGCGCCCACCGCACCAGCAGCGACCCCTGGAGCACCAGCGCCATCCGCTCCACCAGCCGTCGCGCGCGGGCCTCGATCCCGTTCAGATCGGCCAGTTCGGTCAGCAGGTCCTTGATCGCCCCGTCCAGCCGGTGGTCCGCGCCGCGCGCCGCGCCCACTTCCTGGAGGAACGCGTTCAGCGCCTCGGGCTCACGCTGGAGCGCGCGCAGCACATCGAGCGCCTGTACGTTCCCCGAGCCCTCCCAGATCGAGTTCAGCGGCGACTCGCGCAACAGCCGCGGCATCCCGGACTCCTCGACGTAACCGTTGCCGCCCAGACACTCCAGCGCCTCGGCCGCGACCGGCGTACACCGCTTCGTCACCCAGTACTTGGCCGTCGGCACCGCGAGCCGCAGCAACGCCCGCTCCGACTCCGAGCCCGTGCTCTGCACGGCGTCCTGCGCCGCCGCCAGCCGCAGCGCCAGTGTCGTCGCCGCCTCCGACTCCAGCGCCAGATCGGCCAGTACGTTGCGCATCAGCGGCTTGTCGATCAACTCACCGCCGAACGCGCTGCGGTACGCCGCGTGATGGACCGCCTGCGCGACCGACTGCCGCATCAGCGCCGCCGATCCGAGCACACAGTCCACCCGCGTCGCCGCCACCATCTCGATGATGGTGCGCACCCCGCGCCCCTCCTCACCGACACGGCGGGCCCACGTGCCGTCGAACTCCACCTCGCTCGACGCGTTCGACCGGTTGCCCAGCTTGTCCTTCAGCCGCTGGATCAGGAACACGTTGCGCGTGCCGTCCGGCAGCACCCGGGGAACGAGGAAGCACGTCAGCCCGGCCGGTGCCTGCGCCAGCACCAGGAACCCGTCGCACATCGGCGCGGAGCAGAACCACTTGTGCCCGGTGAGCAGATACTCGCCGTCGGCGTCCAGCGGCCTCGCGGCCGTCGTGTTCGCCCGTACGTCGCTGCCGCCCTGCTTCTCGGTCATGCCCATCCCGAACAGCGCCCCGGCCTTGTCGGCGGCGGGCCGCAGACCGGGCTCGTACCGGTGCGAGGTGAGCCGGGGCTCCCACTCGGCGGCCAGGGCCGGCTCCGTCCGCAGCGCCGGGACCGCCGCGTGCGTCATGGACAGCGGACAGCCGTTCCCGGCCTCCGCCTGTGTCCACACGTAGAACCCGGCGGCCCGGCGCAGATGCCCGTCCGGCCTGCCCCAGGCGTCCGTCAGCCCCGCCGACACCGCCCGGTCCAGGAGTTGGTGCCAGGCCGGATGGAACTCCACCTCGTCGATCCGGTTGCCGTACCGGTCGTGGGTACGCAGCTTCGGCGGGTTCTCGTTCGCCCGCGCCCCCCACTCCTGGGCCCGTGCCGAACCGGCCTCCAGACCGAGCGCGGACAGCTCCGACCGTGCCTCGTCGAGGACTTCGGGGGAGGCGTGCCGCTCCAGCCCTTCGGCGAGGACCCGGTCGCCGGTGAAGACGTCGTACCCCACCAGGGGCGGAACCTGGTTGGTCACTGTGTGAGTGCTGGCAGTCATGCCGCTACGGTAAGGAGGTGCAGGCAGCAAACGAAACACCCGAGCGGCCATCGGGCCGACTCCGCCGGGTCCGTGCCCTCTACCGCAACGTCTCCAAGCGGAGGATGACCTGGCTGCTGCTGAAGGACACGGTCAACTCGTGCATCGAGTACCGGATTCTCGGTCTCGCCGCGGAGGCCGCGTTCTTCACGCTGCTCTCCCTGCCGCCGTTGATGATGGGTCTCCTCGGCCTGCTCGGGTACATAGACGACTGGACCAACACGACCACCGTCGCCTCGATCGAGGAGAACATCCTCACCGCGGTCGGCACGGTCCTCTCGGACCGCGGCGTCGACCAGATCGCGAGACCGCTGCTGGCGGACGTCACGCACGGCGGACGGCCCGACCTCATCTCCATCGGTTTCGCCATCGCGCTCTGGTCGGGCTCCCGGGCGGTGAACGTCTTCATCGACACGATCACCGTGATGTACGGACTCGACGGCCGCCGCGGCATCGTCGCCACCCGGCTGCTGGCCTTCCTCCTCTACATCGTGGCGCTGCTCATCGGCGCCGTGGTGCTGCCCCTCGCGGTGGTGGGGCCCGACCGGGTCGTCGACATCATCCCGTGGGGCACGGAGCTCGCCAGCGTCCTGTACTGGCCGGTGGTGATCCTGCTCTCCGTCGTCTTCCTGACCACGCTCTACCACGTGTCCGTGCCCGCGAGGTCGCCCTGGATAGAGGACGTGCCGGGCGCGCTCGTCGCCCTCGCCATGTGGGTCTTCGGCAGCTTCCTGCTGCGGATCTACCTCACGAGCACGGTCGAGGGCCCCACCATCTACGGATCGCTCGCCGCCCCCATCGCGGTCCTGCTGTGGATCGGGATCTCGGCCTTCGCGGTCCTGGTCGGCGCGGCGGTCAACGCCGCCATCGACCGGGTGTGGCCGTCCGTCGCCACGGCGGCCGCCCGCGCGGCCAACGAGCGCCTGCGCGCGGCGCAGGCGGCGGAGCTGGTGGCGCGGACAGAGGCGCTGTCGGGGGAGCCGGACGACGGCGACTACGGCCCGGACCCGGACATGCCCTCCGAATTCCCCGAGCGGTGGTCCCGCTTCCTGCCGCCGGACGACCTGAAGTCCCGGTTCCACTCCAGCCGCGACAAGGAGCAGCGGCCGTGATCCGCCGCCCCGGCGCCCCGGGGCGGCGCCGGTAACCTGGAGGTGTGTACAGGGAGCGGGCTTCGCGGGCCGAGGGCGTCGTCGTATGGACACGGACAGCGCCCGAGCGCAACGACGGACCCGTCTATCCCGTACTGCCGGACGGCTGCATGGATCTGCTCTGGACCGGCGGCCGGCTGAGCGTCGCCGGACCCGACACGCACGCCTTCGCCCCTGATCTGTCGAACGGCGCCGGCGGCTTCGCCGATGTCGTCGGGGTGCGCTTCGCGCCCGGCGTCGCGCCCGCGCTCCTGGGCGTACCGGCGCACGAGCTGCGCGATCAGCGCGTCGCACTCGCCGACCTGTGGCCGGGCCCCGAGGCCCGCGAGATCGCCGAACGCGTCGCCGCCGCCACCGACCCGGCCGCCGTCCTGGAGACGGTGGCCCTGCGGCGTGCGGCCGTCGCCGGACCGCCCGACCCGCTTCTGCGCGCCGTCGTCGAAGGGCTCGACGCGGGCCGCACGGTCGCCTCCGTCGCCGACACCGCCGGCCTCGGCACCCGTGCGCTGCACCGCCGTTCCCTGGACGCCTTCGGCTACGGCCCCAAGACCCTGGCCCGTGTGCTGCGGCTCCAGCGCGCGCTCGCGCTGGTACGGGCGTCGGTGCCGTACGCGCAGGCCGCCGTCGCCGCGGGCTGCGCCGACCAGGCGCACCTCGCCAGGGAGACGCGCGATCTGGTCGGACTGACGCTGGGCGCCTACGAGGCGTTGGCGAAGAACGAGACGCCGCAGCCGTCCGGGTCGAGCACGACCGCGTAGCGCTGGCCCCACTCCGCGTTCCACGGCTTGAGGTGACCGCGGTACCCGGCGCCGGTCAGCTCGGCGTAGACCGCGTCGACGTCGGCGGGGCTGTCGCAGAGGAAGTTGAGGCCCAGCCGGTCGCCGGTCGACGGCGGGGTCCAGCCGGGATCGAAGGAGCGCACGACGTCCTCCGTGTCCCACGCGAGCCGCATGCCGCCCGGGAGAGCGGCCTCCACGTGGGGGGCGGTGTCCGCGTCGGTGGGGATGTCCAGGCCGAGCCTGCGGTAGAAGGCGAGCGAGGCGGCCATGTCGGAGGTGACGATGCCGATCAGGTCGAGTCGTGGAGTCATGCGCCCACGGTAGGCGCGGACCGCCGCGGCGGTCTTGAACGAATCGGACAGGACGGCGCCGCCCGCTCCATCGGCCCCCGTTCGCGGAGCGGCCGGATCGCATAGCCTCGAACGGTGCGGTGGTGGGGTGGGACGAGCGACACGGCCCGGGACGGCGGTACGGGCGGGGAGAGCGGTACGGGCGGTCGGACGGTGGCCGGCCCCGCCGTGCGCGACACCGCCCTGTGGCTCGCCCTGGCCGGGGTCGCGCTCGTCTGGTTCGTGGGCCACCCCCGGTCCTCCGTCGCGCTGGAACTGGTGCTGCCGCTGGCCGTTCTCGCCGTCGCGATCCCGGCCCGCCGCCGGTGGCCGGTGGCCGCCGCGTTCGCCGTCAACGCGCTGTGCGCGATCGGCCTCGCGCACCCCGTCACTCCGGCCAACGCGTACATCGTGGCGCTGGCCGTCTCGGCCTATCTCCTGGGCACCGGAGCGACCACCACCCGCTCCGCGCTGCGGGCCTTCGGCGGCTGTCTGGCGCTCGACCTGGCGCTCTGCGCCGCGCTGGGCGGGGGAGCGGTGTGGTGGTACTACACGCTGACGGCCTTTCCCCTGGCGCTGCTGGTGCCCTGGCTCTTCGGCCGCTACTGGCAGGCACAGCTCGCCTTCGTACGCGGCGGCTGGCAGCGGGCACAGCTCCTGGAGCGCCAGCAGCGGCTCGTCGCCGAACAGGCCCGGCTGCGGGAACGGACCCGGATCGCAGCCGACATGCACGACTCGCTCGGCCACGAGCTGAGCCTCATCGCGCTACGGGCCGGCGCCCTGGAACTCTCCCCCACGCTGACCGGCCGGGACCGGGCGGATCTCGGTGAGCTGCGGGCCGCCGTGTCGGACGCGGTCGGTCATCTGCGGGACACCGTGGGGGTGTTGCGCGACGCGGAGGGAGACCGGGCCGCCACGCCGGCGGACGAGTCCGTCGAGGAACTGGTCGACCGGGCGCGGGGCTCCGGCGTCACGGTGGACCTGCGGCGCGAGGGCACCCCGGCGCCGCCGGGCCTCTCACCGCTCGTCGACCGCGCCGTCCACCGGGTGGTGCGCGAGGCGCTGACCAACGCGGCGAAGCACGCGCCCGGAGGCGCGGTACGGGTGCGGATCGCGCACGAGGGCGGTCGGACGGACGTACGGGTGACCAACTCGGGCGGGGACGCGGGAAAGTCGCACCCACCGTCGGGCCCGGTGCCGGGAGGACACGGTCTGACCGGGCTGCGGGAGCGGGTGGAGGTGGTCGGAGGGACGCTGCGGGCCGCGCCGCGGGGGACCGGGTTCGAGGTCGCCGCGACGATGCCTGACCGGGTGGGCCAGGACCGGCCGCTGCGGGAGGCCGTGGCCGACTCGGACACCGGCTCCGACACCGAGTCCCGCGAGTGGGAGCCGGAGTCGGAGTCGGTACGACAGCTCACCACCGCCCGGCGAAGGGCGAGGCTGCGCTTCGCCGCCGCGTTCGTGGTGCCCGGCGGATTCGGGCTCATCACCCTGGGGTCCGCCGCCTACGCCGCGTTCCAGCTCGCGACCTGCGTGCTGCGGCCCGCCGACTACGCACAGCTCCACGTGGGGGCGGACCGCGCCGAGTTCGCGAACGTCCTCCCGGCACGGCAGTTCCCCTACGTCTCCGACTCCGTCAAGGCCCGTCCCCGCCCCGCCGGGACCACCTGCGCGTACTACAGGTCCAGCGGCAGCCTGCTCGACCAGGTGGATGTCTACCGCCTCTGCTACAGCGGGTCCCGGCTGGTCTCCAAGGACGTCGTGCCGGGATCGGGCAGGGGGTGACGGCGTCGGACTACGCGTCGCGCCGCCGCAGCACCTCGCGTCCGACCAGATGGCCGGCGGCCGCCCACCCCGCCACGATCAGGAATCCCACCACCCGCGGATACGGCGCGTCGTCGCCCAGCATGGCGTGCGTGCCCGCGCCGTGCGGCAGATGGTCGCCGACGGCTCGCAGCGTCTCGCCGCCCAGTCCCACCAGCACCGTCGGCACGCCGTAGAGCAGCAGGAAGAGCACCGTCAGCCTTCTCCGGCGGTGCGGCCCGACACGATCAGCTCCGTGTCACCGGCCGGGGCCACCTCAGCGCCCTCCCGGACCAGTCGGTCCATCAGCGCGCGCCGGTCGTCCGCGCCCGGGACACCGACCCGCACGGAGGCCCGCGAGCCGTCGGTCAGGAAGTCCGCCGTCGTGGTCTCGGCGAGGAGCTTTCCCCTCCCGATGACGACGAGTTGATCGGCCGTCAGCTGCATCTCGCTCATGAGATGGCTGGAGAGGAAGACGGTGCGCCCCTCGGCGGCCAGCGAGCGCATCAGCTCGCGCACCCAGCGCACCCCGTCCGGGTCGAGGCCGTTGACGGGCTCGTCGAAGACGAGGACGCGCGGGTCGCCGAGCAGAGCTCCCGCGATGCCGAGCCGCTGGTACATGCCGAGCGAGAACGACCCGGCGCGCCTGCGGGCCACCGACGCGAGCCCCACCAGCTCCAGGACCTCGTCCACGCGGCTCACCCGGATACCGTTGCTGCGGGCCTGCGCCGTCAGATGCCCGCGTGCGGAGCGCGCCGGGTGCAGGGCCTTCGCGTCCAGCAGCGCGCCGACCTCGCGCACGGGATGGCGTAGCGCCGCGTACGGCCTGCCGTCGATGAGAGCCGTCCCGGCGGTCGGGTGGTCGAGTCCGAGGATCATGCGCATGGTGGTCGACTTGCCGGCGCCGTTCGGGCCGAGGAAACCGGTCACCCGGCCCTCCGCGATGTCCAGCGTCAGACCGTCCACGGCGACGGTGCCGCCGTAGCGTTTGGTCAGCCCTCTCAGGGTGATCACGTCTGTGCCCGTCCTTCCGGTGCCGTCCGTACGTGTCCTCGGGACGGTACGAATCACCGGTCGCGCACACATCCGGCCTTCGTCGCCGATCACACCCCGACTTTCGTCGGGGACCCTTCCGGGGTCCTGCTCGGTACACTCCGCCCGTGGTCGGAGTGCTGGTGGCGGACGACGAGGCGCTGGTACGCGCCGGGGTGCGCGCGATCCTCGCGCGGGATCCGGGGATCGAGGTCGTCGCGGAGGCGGCGAACGGCCGGGAGGCCGTCGACGCCGTACGCGAACACCGCCCGGACGTCGCCCTGCTGGACATCCGGATGCCGGTGCTCGACGGGATCCGCGCCGCGGAACGGATCCATCGCGAGCTGCCCGGTACGGCGGTGGTCATGCTGACCACCTTCGGCGAGGACGACTTCATCGCCCGCGCGCTGAGCGGCGGTGCCGACGGGTTCCTGCTCAAGGCGGACGACCCCAGGGAGCTGCTGGCGGGCGTGCACGCGGTGGCCGGGGGCGGCGCGTACCTCTCACCGAGGGTCGCGGCCCGGGTCGTCGCGGGGCTGCGGGCCGGCGGGTCGGGCGCGGCGGCGGTGAGACCGCTGGCCGAGCGGCTGACCGGGCGGGAGCACGAGGTCCTGGCGCTGGTCGGCGCGGGGCTGTCCAACGCCGAGATCGGCGGACGCCTGTATCTGGTCGAGGGCACGGTGAAGGCCCATGTCAGCGCGATTCTGGCCAAGTTGGGCGTAAGGAACCGGGTGGAGGCGGCGATCGCCGCGTACGAGGCGGGTCTGGTCGGCCGGGACCGCGACGGCCGGTCCTGAGCGGAGGCGGGCGCTGTACGGGTCGCCCGGTCGTACGCCCGGCCGGGCGTACGACGGCGGGCCGCGCCTGGGGCGCGGCCCGCCGGGGACAGCTCGTCCCTGCGTCGTTCAGGGCTTCAGGGGATCGTCATCTCCCAGGGGCCCGGACGCCTCGGACATTCAGATGATCGAGACGCCGTAGACGCTCAGGGCCTCGGTCACCGGCTGGTAGAACGTGGTGCCGCCGGAGGAGCAGTTGCCGCTGCCGCCGGAGGTCAGACCGAGCGCCGTGCTGCCGGAGAAGAGCGCGCCGCCGCTGTCGCCGGGCTCGGCGCAGACGTTGGTCTGGATCATGCCGGTGACGATGCCGTCGGCGCCGTAGTTCACGGTCGCGTTGAGGCCCGTGACCGTGCCGCTGTGCAGACCGGTCGTGCTGCCGCTGCGGGAGACACCCTGGCCGACGGACGGGTCGGCCGCGCCGTCGATCTCCTGGTAGCTGCCGTTGTACAGGTAGACCCTGCCGTCGGCCGCACCCGGGTCGGAGTGCTGGATGATCCCGTAGTCGTTGCCCGGGAAGCTGGTACCGGCGGTCGTGCCGATGGACCAGCTGCTGCCGATGTTGGTGCAGTGACCGGCGGTCAGCGCGTAGTTGGCGCTGCCGTTGGTGACGTTGAAGCCGAGGGAGCAGCGGGCGCCACCGGTGGTGATGGCCTCGCCGCCGGCGATCAGCTTGGTGAACTTACCGGGGGTGCGCTTGATCGTGACACCGGCGTCGGTGCCGGCGACGGCCGACTTGACCTCGGCCAGCTCGGCCGCCGAGACGGTGGAGTCGGCGGTCACGACGATCTTGCCGGTGGCCTTGTCGGTGTACCAGGCGGTGCCGGCCACGTCCGCGCCGCGAACGGCGGAGCTGGCGTCGGCGAGCTGAGCCGCCGTCACCTTGGCGTCGGGGGCCGGGGCGGCCACCGCTGACGGGACGGCGAGCGCGACGGCTGCCAGGAGACCGGTCGACACGGCAAGGGCACGAGCGCGTCTGGACACGCCGTTGAGGGGGGAGAAGCGCTTGATGGTCACGAAATCCTCCATCGGTGGGGGGAATGCACGGCCCCGTGGGGTGTGGGCCGTTGTTCGTGCGCCGGTCCGTGGCCGGTCTCTGCCGGTCGTGGACCTGTCGAGCCGCACGAATGGAATCGTTGACGGGCCGCGCCTCGTACACAAGGCCGACTTCCGGACCCCGGCCACCCACGCCTCGGGACATCGCGGAAAATCTCTCTGACGGGGCGTCAGTTTTTTTGCATGCGCATGGCCTGCGGTTTGCTGCAAATTGACCCGGCGGACCGGACCAGGCTCGCGATACGGGCGGAAACTCCCGGCGAAGCAGCGGGTTTGAGCCCGTATGCCGGAGGCTGCGACGGGTCACTTCACGAACACGCAGGGTTTGCGGGGTGGTTGGGCGTCCGATATCTGTGGTGTGTACGAGCGCGGGCGGGCCCCGTCCGCCGGGGTGTGCGCAACGGATCCGCTGTGGCCGGTGCGGCCTTATGTGTCGTACGTGCGAATTGCGTCGGCCCGCTCAGTGGCTGAAAATCTTCGTCCGGGCCGGAGTTGGGGGTATTGGGCCTGTCCGGAATCGGCCACGGCGGCGCCTTGTTTGGGCGGCCCCCTCGGCGCGCTGTCCGTGACGCGCCGTCAGGAGCGTGCCCCGGGCCCCGATGCCCGCCCGCTCGGCGAGCCGGTCGCATGGACGGGCCCCGCCGGGAAACCCGGAGATTATGACGGAAGACGAGAGAAGACCCGAGGAGGCAGGGCCCCGGGGCCGTGACGAGTCGCCGGAGGAGCGGGCAGACCGGCGCTGGGCGGAGCTGCTGCAGGAGGTGCGTGTCGCGCAGACCGGGGTGCAGATCCTCTTCGGATTCCTGCTCACCGTGGTCTTCCAGCCGCGCTTCGGCGATCTGTCCGACACCGACACCAGCATCTACCTCGCGACGGTGGTGCTCGGCGCCGTCACCACCGGCGCGCTCATAGCGCCCGTCTCCTTCCACCGGATGGTCACGGGGCGGCGGTTGAAGCCCCAGATGGTCGAGTGGGCGTCCCGGCTCACCGTCGTCGGACTGGTCTTCCTGCTGTGCACCATGGCGTCGGCCCTGCTGCTGATCCTGCGCGTGGCGCTGCACAACGCCGTCGCGCTGTGGATCGTGGCGGGTCTGGTGGTGTGGTTCGTGCTCTGCTGGTTCGTCCTGCCTGCCTGGGCCCGCCGCGACAGCGCGCGGCACGGCGCCGAGTGACGCCGCGCCGGGCGACCGGTCCCGGACGGCAGGGCCGGGCGGTCAGGCCGGGCGGTCCTGGAGCACGGACAGCGTGTTGCCCGCCGGGTCGGTGAACCACGCGATGTACGGGCCGCCGAGCCGGAAGATCCCCTTCTCGTCCGTCTCCATGCCGGGATAGCGCTCGAAGCGCACCCCTCTGCGGACCAGTTCGTCCACGGCCGTCTCGATGTCGTCCACGGGGAAGTTGAGGATCGTGTACGTGGCGGGGACATGGTCCGGCTTCGGATAGACGAGCACCTCCGCCCCGCCCGCGAGGCGCAGCCGCAGCATCCCGTTCGCCTCGGTGACGTCCAGGCCGAGCGTCTCGCCGTAGAAGAGGCGGGCCCTCGGGACGTCGTCCACGGCGAAACCGCTGAACGCCCTGCTTCTGCCGAGCATGACTGCTTCCTCTCGTCCGGCCGTCTCCCGGCCCTCGATCGCTCTCCGGCCCTCGTTCCCGACCGTACAAGGAGGTCCGGGACCCGGCAGCCCGACCGGTCTGCGGCGGGTCCCTCCGGGCGGGCCGCCGTACCGGATGCGTAATACTCGGAGCATGACTCCGCGCATTACCGGTACCGGTCGCCCGGCGGGCCCCGCCGCGGCCGGCGTGTCCCTCCGGCGGGCCACGGCGCGCGACGCCAGGCGGCTGACCGGGCTCATCCGGTCGTCCAGCGCCTACGAGGGCCCGTACGCGCCCATGATCGCCGGCTACCGCGTGGGGCCCGACTACATCGAGACCCACCGGGTCTTCCTCGCCGCGGCCCCGGACGGCCGGATCCTCGGCTTCTACGCCCTGCTGCTCGCCCCGCCCGAACTGGACCTGATGTTCGTCGCCGACGCCGCGCAGGGCCTCGGCCTCGGACGACGGCTGATCAGCCATATGAAGGAGGAGGCGCGCGCGGCCGGCGTCCGCTCCGTGCGCGTGGTGTCGCATCCGCCCGCCGAGGGTTTCTACCTCGGCGTCGGCGCGGAGCGCGTCGGTACGGTGGCGGCGAACCCGCCCGCGGTGATGTGGGACCGGCCCGAGCTGGTCATCCGGATCGCTCCCGCGGCGACCCCCCGGCCCGGCCCTGAGCCGCATCACTCCCGTCACCCCTAGAACTACCTTTCGCGCGGCCCCCCCCGTGGCCGCACCGCACCCGGCGCCGCGCGCCTCCCGCCCCCGCTCAGCCCATCAGCGGCTTCAGCAGCATCGGGAGCGCGTGGTGCAACTCCCGCTCCCAGTACGCGGGTGAGTGCGTGCCCGGGTAGAAGTGCGTCGTCACCCGCGCCCCGGCCTTCCGCAGCCGGTCCGCCACCGCCCGCGACTCCCGCTCCATCAGCGTCTCGGTCGGCGAGATCACGTCGTCGTCGAAGGGATCCGCGGGATCCTCCAGCCCCGGGATCTCCTCGTCCGGCTCGACGTCCGGCGGATCCAGCACGCCCGCCGTCCCGTCACCGGCGGACAGCCGCACGGGCATGCCCCGCAGCCGTTCGGCCAGGTAGTACGGGTCGTGAGCGACCCAGTTGGCGCGCTGCTCGACCGGATCGCCCCAGATCGCCTTCCAGTCGAGTCCCAGATGGTCCATGCCCGCCCTGACGGCGTGCGGGTGCTGGAGCGGATGCACGTAGCCGCTGAAGCTCGCCGCCGCGCGGAACATCCCCGGCCGCCGTGCCGAGTACGAGAGGGCGCCGAACCCGCCCTGCGACTCGCCCGCCACCGTGCGCCGCGTACCGGCGCCGTACTCCCGCTCCAGCAGCGGCCGTACCTCGTCCAGATGGAAACGCTCGACACCGGGCGGCCCTCCGGCGCCACCGTTCCACCAATTCGTGTAGAAGCCGAAGAGCGGCATCTCGGGCATCACCACCAGTACGTTCCGCAGCTCGGGCAGATCCTGCACGCCGTAGTCGCGGGTCCAGCTCAGATGGTCGCCGTCACCCCCCGGCAGCAGGTAGAGCACCGGCCAGCGGTCACCGGGGCGGCGCTCGCCCCAGCCGTCCGGCGTCGCCAGCCGCACCGCCGCCCGGCGGCCCAACGCCGGTGAATCGACGGTCAGATCGACCAGGCCGGAAGCGCCCGCCCGCTCACTCACGACCCGCTCACCCACGACCCTCGCCACGGGCACCCGGTCGGCCGGCGACGCCGGCCCCGCGGGAGGCAGCAGGGCCGCCAGCGCGGCGAGAACGACCACCGCCCGCGCGCGTCGAATCCTGACTCTCATACGAGTCCTCCTTGTCCGGCCGGAGACGTTCCTCCGGTGCCGCCGACGCTACGGAGCGGTCCGGACCCGGACATCCGCCGCCGGGAGTCGGCCGCTGCTCCCGCCGGCGTACGCCAACCGCGCGCCCTCCGCCACACGCCCACCAGGCGCTCACGGCGTACGACCACGGCGCTCACGGCGTGCGACACCGCGCGCCCACGGCGTGAGTTGTCCCCTTGTGGGGGTCTTCGCCGGAACGCTTCGCACATGGACCGTCGCTGTGTGTACTGTGCGGTTCTGCCTTCCGGGTCCACTCGGCCCGTCAGATTCCCCCGATCCTCCCGAGGTCCGTCCGATGATCGAGCAAACGGTTCTGGCCGCAGGCGGCCTGGCCGCCGGGACCCTGCTGGCGCTCGCCTTCGGAGGCGGGCTGCTCCGCACCCGCCGCGACCGGTCCCGACTCCGCGAGGAGGTCGCCGGCCTGCGGGACCAGCTGGACGACGCCCGCTCCAGAGCCGACCGCGTGTCCGCCGAACTCACCGCGGAGATCGCACACCTCACCAACAGTCGCGTCCCCGCGGTCGCCATCCGCGCCGCACACCCTCATGTCCAGGTGCCCGGCCCGCTCAGCCCCGGCTTCGCCCGCACCGGACCGGGCGCCGGTCTGGACGGGGTGCTCCACGCCTTGTCGAGCGCCATGACGCAGGAGCGCAAGCGGGTCGACGCCGCGGCGCGTGCCGGTATGCGCGGCACCACCCGCGAGATCCAGGCCGGGCTCTACCGGCTCCAGGACGTCCTGCGGGGGCTCCAACAGCAGTACGACGAGCCCGAGTTGGCGCAGACCCTGTTCGAACTCGACCACGAGAACGAGCAGTCGCTGCGGCGCGCACAGGTCGCCGCCGTGGTGTGCGGTGCCTGGGTGGGCCTGGCCCGCCAGGAGTCGCACCTGGTGGACGCGGTGACCGGCGGCCAGTCGCGGATCGTCGGCTACCACCGGGTCCGCGTCAACAACCATCTGGAGCCCGGCACCGCGCTCGTCTCCCACGCCGTCGAACCGGTCGCGATCATCGTCGCCGAACTCCTCGACAACGCCCTGCGGCACTCCTCGCGGGACACCGACGTCACGGTGAGTCTCGAACGCGCCCACCACGGGGTCGCCGTCACCATCGACGACGCCGGCGTCGGCATGTCCGCCGACGAACGCGCCTACGCGCAGCGGATGGTGGCGAGCCGCGAGCCGATCCTGCTGTCCGACCTCGGCGACCCGCCCCGGATGGGGCTCGCCGCGATCGGCCAGCTCACCCGGCAGTTCGACCTCTCCGTCGACCTGTCGACACCCTCGCCGTACGGGGGAGTGCGCGCGGTGCTGCTCGTCAACACCCATCTGCTCAGCCATGTCGACCCCGTCGTCAGACCCCCGGCCGCCGCCGCGCCGCGCTCCACCCGCCCCGCGGGGACGGAACAGCCGGTCACGGCCGAGACCAGCGGCAAACTGCCCATCA
>NZ_JAAPBF010000185.1 GCF_022695985.1 Streptomyces sp. NP-1717
GTTCCTCGGGCACCGCGGCTTCGAGGTCGGCCCTGCGGTAGCCGGCGAGGTTCTTGCCCTTGATGTTGATCTGCTTGGTGGTGCGCTTGACTCCGGCCGCGTCGAGTTCGGCGGCGAGCTTGTCCAGGTCCCAGTCCCCGTACCGGTCCTCATCGGCGTTGACGAGACGGGCCAGCAGGTCGACGGAGTGGATACGGTCCGAGTGCCGCATCACATCCAGCACGTCGGACAGGACAGGAGCGATCACGACTCCGGCCCGCCCGGCGCCTGCCGTGACATCCCCGGCCGCGTCCCCGCTGATCTGCCCCACGGCCTCGCGCAGCGCACGGCCCTTCAGGGCGAGGGTGTTGAACTCCGCCGTGGTGAGCAGGTCGTTCTTCACCGTGGCGTACGACGCGGGCCCGGTGACCAGCACCGTGACGCCCTTGTGCTCCTCAGACAGCAGCGACGCATCGGCGCCCATGGCGGCCTTGCCCGACCCGAGCACCATGTCCGACGACGTCTTGTCGGTGACCTGGGTGCAGCACCGGATGGTGATGATCTCCCGGAGCTTCGTCGGCACGCTCTTGGCGTCGGGGCGCTGTGAGGCGTAGTTGGAGATGAACCCGGCGGCCGGACCGCGGCGCGCGAGGCGGCCGAGGTCGTCCACGACGGCTTCACGGTCCTTGTCGTCCATAGCGAGGAACGCCTCTTGCAGCTCATCGACGGTGAGGAAGATGAATGGCATCTTGTACTTCTCGATGATCTGCGGCGTGAGCTTGCCCTCGGGGCAGATCGAGGTTGGCAGGCCCCGGAACAGGGCGAACCGCCGTTCCATCTCCGACAGAAGCTCGGTCAGCATGTTCTTGAACGCCTCGATCGCGTCTTCCTCGGCACCCAGGACGAGCCGGTGGGCGACGTGGCGCATGCCCATCCAGTCCTGACCGCCCTTGAAGTCGGCCACGTAGTGCCGCACCCACGGGTCCAGCAGACCGGCCGCGGTCATCAGGCGCTGCGTGAACGTCTTGCCCCGGCGCGGGAGTCCGCCGAAGAACATGGACTGCCAGATCACCGGCACGCTGACGCGGTTGCCGCGGGCGTCCGCGCCGAACGGGACCGCGTCCCAGATCGAGAACCGGTCCATCGTCGCGAGCGGCGAGGGGACCGGGTCGGCCAGGTAGGGGTCATCGTCCGCCACCCACATGCTGACGCGGCCGGCGTTGCCGCCCTTCGCCGCGCGGACGCGGGACATGATGACCTGAATCTCGTCCACCCCGAGTTCCTGGGCGATGACTTCCCGCTTGGCCAGCACGTCGGAAGCGGTCTTGCCGCCACCGCGGGGCATGTCGAAGATCACTGCCCAGCCGCGGCCGTCACGGACCGGGCCCATCGAGCACGACACACGCGGAAGGTCCTTCTCGTCCTTGCCGCTGCCGCTTTTGAGGAGGCCGGCGGCCCGCAGCGCGTCGTTGAGCTGAGCTGCGGACATGTCGACCTTCAGCGGCGGTGCGCCCTGGTCAAGGAGGCGGGTTTCCTTGCCGCGCCCGAGGTAGGCCAGCGGCGTCACGACCGCGGCGGCGATACCGCCCTGCACCAGCGGGTCGGCGAGCGCGACACCGACAACGGCCGTGGTCACGGCGACGGCCGCCGCGCCGAAGCGCCAGCGGCGGGTCCGGGTGCGCTCGAAGTGCGCGGCCTGCAACCGGGCTGCCAGGTCGACGTCTTCGGGCTTGAGCTTGCTCTGCGCCTTCAGCGCGCGCACGGCCGCGCTGTGGTCCTGCGCCGACAAGGTGGGCCACAGCCCCACCGTGGCCCGGTAGAACCCGCGTGCCGCCAGCAGCACCGTCTTGAACAGGTACTTCGGGACGCGGAAGGAGTGGAACCGGGTGTGCCACCAGGTCAACCGCGCCAACGCCTGCACGTTCGCCTTGATCGACGCAGCCGACCGGGCCCACGCCGGCAGCACCGGGGAGTCGGGGACGGTCAGCCAGTCGGCCAGCGGGTTGTCCGCCCGGTCAACCGCCTCCACCACCGGAGCATCAGCCGGGTCGACGGCCGCGGGAGCGTCGGGGGCGGCGCGGCGCTCGTCGAGGTGGTGAACGGTCCCCATCGGGGGTTCCTCCGTCATCAGGTCGGTCATGATGGGTACTTCCTGCTCTCTCGAAAGGGGTGCGGCAGGGGCCCCGGACGGCCGGCGACTTTGCCGGTAGGCGGCCGTCCGGGGGTTGGTCAGAGCCCGAGGCGCCGTGCGGCGCGCTCGGTGCGCTTGAGCGTGTCTTCGGCGGTCCGCAGGGCCTTCTTCGCGGCGTCACGGCCGGACCGGTCGGCGGTCCGTACTGCGGTCTTCGCTTCGGCGACCGCGTCCCGGCTCGTGTCCAACTGGCGTCGCATGGAAGCCAGTTCGCGGGCGCCACGCTCTTCCGCAGCGGCGTCGATCCGGTCGATCCTCTTCGCGTGACGGGAGGTGTCCGCGTCGGCGAGGGCCTGACGCGCCCCGCCGAACAGGGCACGGCCACGCTGACGACGCTCGGAGGCGGTGTAGCTGCGGTAGGTGTCACTCGACATGAGGTGCCCTTCCGGAGCTGGACTGTCCGGCTCCCCTCACCGCCCGCACGTGGCGGGCGGATCGGGCAACCGGCAGGTCAGCGGCGGCGGGCTTTGCGCACGTTCTTCGCGGTGGCCCTGCCGTTCTCACCGCCCACGGAGCGCACCATCGTGACGACGCCCCAGGTCAGGGCGACGGCGAGGAACGCGAGGATGGCGAGGTTCGCGGCGATCGCGGTCAGCGCTCCGACGAGCAGGGGGCCGAAGTACACGCCGGCCGCGACGGTTCCGGCGCCGATCCCGGAACCGAGCGCGATCCGCTGCACGGTGCGGTCGGGGGCGGCCTGGTGGATGTGCACGACCTGCGGGCCAGTCTGCTGAGGCAGGGCGTGGGGGTCGATGTAGGCGTGGGTGCCGTCCGGGAGCTGGACGACCGTACGCGGTGCGGGCGTTGTGGGCAGAGAGTCCACGGGTGTCCTCCTAGAAGAGCAGGTCACGCGGCCTGATGGGCGGGGGTGGCGCACGGAACGCACATACCGAGCGAGGCCGGGATGCGGTATCCGGCGTCGGTCCGGCACTCGGGGCAGACACGCTGAGCGGCGTTCGCCTTGGCGAGCGCGGCCCACTTCGCCGGGGTCATCGGTCGTACCGGTTTGGCCCGGTCGACGCAGTAGAGGTAGGCGACGCGCAGCACGGGCGGAGCCCCCGGCTTCCGGCGGCGGTTGGAGTACCACAGGAGTTGTGCGGCGACCGGCTGACCGCCGGGCCGAAGCCCGGCGGTGCGGAGCTGACGGCGTGTTGCGTAGCCGTCCGGTGCCATGCGGAACGGGAACGTCGGGAGCCCGTACACATGTCCGTCCGGATCGAGGAACCGGGCGGACATCAGGCGACGCGCTTCCACGCGGACCGCAGGCGGACCTCGGACGCGGAGTGGCCGGCGGCCCGGAAGCGGGCGGCCATCTCCCGGTACGACAGGGCGGGGGATTCGCTGTGACGGATACGGTCCACCAGCGCGTCCAGCGCGTCGTCCGACAGCGCGGACGCGGCTTCCAGGGCGAGCGGGGAGACGGGCTCCGTGGGCCCCCAGAGGGGGAGTTCCCAGCGGGGTGTGACGCCGGGCGTGACGGGGGTCGTCACGCTGGTCAGCGCCCTGCCGGTCTCCGCACCTTCCCGCGCCTCAGCGAGGGTCGACCACGCTTCGGAGAGCCGTTCGGCGGTCTGCGCTTGAACCTTCGCGACGCGGGCGCCCGCCTGCGTCACGGCCGTCAGCCGCGTCTCTTCGGTGGCCGCTTCCGCCCGCAGACGGGCACGGGCCACGGCCGCTTCGTCCCGCGCTTCCTGCTGGATGCCCTGGATCGCGTCCAGCGCCTCAGTGGTGAGCGCGGTCCGCTCCCACAGCCCATGGACCAGCCACAGCGCTTTCGCGGCGACGGGCAGCCACGCCACGGCCAGCCACGCGCCGGTGTTCTCCTCGCCGGTCAGCGCGTGCGCCACCAGGACACCGGTTGCCACCAGACCGAAGGACCAGCCCACGGCCGTCACGGGGGTGGAGTGGTCGCCCTGCGCTGCCAGACGGCGCTCGTAGGCGAGGGTGGCGAGCCATCCGCCGTCGATCCCGAGCCCGACGACGAGGGCGACGGGCCACGGCATCGCCGTGCCCAGCCACATCATGATCACGGCCAGGGTCAGGACCATGGACACCGCCGTCATCGCGACGGCGGGCAACGCGGTCTTCTTGGCGCTCATGCCGACACCCCCGTCCGGCTGTTCGCAGCCTGCGGGGAGGCGGCGTAGGCGGTCAGCTCGACGGTGGCGCCGCCGTAGGTGCCGGAAGCCAGCAGCACGGTCGTGAGCCCGCCGGCCTGCGTGCGGTACTCGACGGCGTCCGGCTCGATGCCCAGGGCCTCGCGCCACTGCTCGAATGCGGTGAGGGACTGGCCGCTTCCCATCGTGGTCTCGTGCCAGGCCAGGCACAGCGCGTCGGGAATGATGGTCGACACGCGGACCTCTGGGCCCGGCAGGTGACCGAAGTCGACCGCGAGCAGGCGCAGCGCCCGCAGCGGCACGGTCAGCGCGTCGAGCGTCGGGATCTCGCTCATGCCGCACCGCCCGGCACGCTCGCCGTGGCGGCTTGGTTCGCCAGCTCCCGGCGGGCGACCAGCGCACGGTGACGGGCGCGGCGGATGCGGCGGGTGTCCAGCTCGTTGGCCGGCCGGTCCATGGCGGTGATCTGCGCGTCGAGCAGGTCGACGTCCGCGAGGATCGCGGGCATCTCCCTCTCGATCGCGTCCAGTTCCGCGCAGGTGGGCTCGATGTCCGGGGCGAAGGCGGTAACGGCCTGTTGAACGGTGACGATGTGGTTCATGAGTCGGGTTCTCCCTAGCAGGTGGCACGGCTCAGGCGGCCCCGGAGTTGCCTCTCCGGGGCCGCGCGCCGTTGGGGGTGGGGTGGGTCAGACGGTGGCGATGATCAGCGCGCCGACCAGCAGCCACACGTGGTGAAAGGACTGGTCCAGCGCGTAGGCGCCGGTCCCGAGCGTCGGGGCGTATCCGCCGCCGGCCGTGGCGGGGGCCGCCGGGTGCGCCGGGGTCCCGAGGCTGTAGAACTCGGACTTGCCAGCGACCTTGGCCAGCCGGGCGAGCGTCGTCCGGCGGTCGGCCCACCAGTGGGTCACGGCGTCGGCCGTGAACCCGAGGACGAGACCGAGGGCGCTGACCCGCAGGTCAAGCAGTAAGACGACCGGCACAAGCAGGATCAGCTTCGTGAGCGTCAGCCCCAGGACGTGCCGGGCGTCGGCGAGACGGCCGACCCATCCGGGCTTTCCCTTGTCGGCGGCCTGGCACGACGACTGAACCCAGTGGTCACCCACGGAGTGACCGACGTAGAGAGCGACGAATACGGCGGCGAACGTGGCAGCGAGCATGGTGGATCTCCTGTCGCATGAAGGATGCGGAGACGGTCCGGCTCCCCTCTACGCCGCTCGTACGAGACGAGCAGCGGAGGCAACCGACCCCAGCGCGACCATGCGCGCTGCGGAACAGATGAGCCGCCCGACCGGCGCCGGAATGAACCCCGGAACTGCTTCGTGCGGCTGGTTGTGCGGTGACGCTGAGGGCGTGGCCGCCGTGCCGGTCAAGCACGGTCGGCGGCCCTGGTATGTCGCTTGCTCATTGGGGCTCCTCTAGGCCGGCCTGGTTGGGGTTAAGCACTGCAAGGGGGACCTTGTCCCCACTCTCCGGCCGTTGCTCGCGGTCGCCGGGCCACCTCGCCAGTACGGGTTCGAAACCCTGTTCCACCTGGCCTTTAGCGGGATTGCAGCGTCCCCGCCCTCCACTCCGAAGCAGCCCCAACGGGACTGTTCCAGTTGATCGGTTCGCCGCCCGAAGGCCGCGAACCGATGCGGTACCTCTATTACAGGTACTGCATCGAGTTCCGTCAAGTACGGCGGCGGAACTTCTGGCTTTCGCGCCGGGACTTCCTGGCGCACCATCAGAATCACCCCAGGTCAGGGGCGATGGTTACCCCTTCCATGGACACCTTGGGTCGATCTGGCTACCGTCAAGAGGTCCCAAGACGTCCCACCGGGGGTGGAGATGCCCAATGAACGCTTGCGCTCAGCGCTCTTAGCTCAGGGACTGACCGTGCAACAACTCGCGGAGGCGATCGAGGTCAACCCGAAGACGGTTGAGCGCTGGATCACGCAAGGGAAGGTCCCGTACCGGCGCCACCAGTACGCCACAGCGTCCATGCTCAAGGTCGACGTCACGACGCTGTGGGAGGACGCCCGCGCGGTCGACACCTCTGCGGACCTGAGCCGGGCGGAGATCCTCACGGTCTACCCGCACCGTCACATGGTCCCCGCCGACTTGTGGCGGGAGATGTACGGGCGTGCGTCGCGCCAGATCGACGCACTTGTGTACGCCGGACTGTGGCTGTCTGAGGATCCGCAGTTCCTCGCCCTTCTCCGGATGAAGTCGGAGGCAGGCGCGCAGGTTCGTCTCATGCTCGGGGATCCCGGCTGCGCTGCTGTCCAGCAGCGCGGCATAGACGAGGGGCACCGCATCATGGATGGGAAGATCCGCAATGCTCTGGTGAACTACCGGCCGCTCTTCTCGACTCACCCTGACATCGGCTTCCGGCTCCACGAAGCGACGCTCTACAACTCGCTCTTCCGGGCCGACGACGAGATGTTGATCAATACGCACGTCTACGGCATCGGCGCGTACATGGCGCCCGTCCTGCACCTGCGGCGGCTCCCCGGCGGCGGTCTCTTCGACACGTACGCGAATAGCATCGAGCAGACCTGGACAGGCGGTCGCCAGGTAACGGAGCACGACATCACAGGAGCCTGAGTATGGGACGTATCGACTACCTTCACGACCCTGACGCCCCGCCAGCGAACTCGGTCGTACCGTCCGTCGTCGCTTTCGTTCAGAACGAGGCGGGTCAGGTACTGATGATCCAGCGCTCGGACAACGGCCGGTGGGCACTGCCCGGCGGCGGGCACGACGTCGGCGAGTCCATCAGCGACACCGTGGTGCGCGAGGTGTGGGAAGAGACAGGCATCAAGGCCGAAGTCGACGCGATGTCGGGGATCTACACTGACCCCGGTCACGTGATGCTCTACGACGACGGCGAGGCACGGCAGCAGTTCAGCATCTGCTTCCGCGCCCGACCGGTCGGCGGCGAGATCCGTACGAGCGACGAGACGACTCAGGTCCGCTGGGTGGACCCGGCGGACCTGGAGTCGTACGACGTCCACCCCACCATGTCGCTCCGCATCGAGCACGCGATGGAGCAGGGGCGGACGTCCCCTTACATCGGCTGACGCTGGACAGCGGCCAGACGTTCGAGGACACGCGCCGTGCTGGCGAGGATCTCCGGTTCGGCACGGCGGATGAACGTCCCGATGAGGCTCTCGGGACCGTAGCGGCCGGCGATCTCGTTCACCCGATCCACGGGGTTCGTCGGCGTCCCGTCCGGAGTCGTGTTCATGTCGCAGTAGCAGAGAGCGTCCGCGAGGTGCGGGCGCTCTCGGGGGAACTCCTCTTCAAGCTCCTCGCGCATCCCGCGCGCTTCCGCCTCCATCCAGGCGCAAGAGTGGTGCGCGACCAGCCGCACGAGACGCCCATCGGCCTGGGCCACGTCGCGCAAGTACCGGGCGCCGTCGAGCGGGTGAAAGCCAGTCTTCGCGAGGTCGGGCGAATACCCGACGTCGTGGAGCACTGCGGCAGCCTCCATCAAGTCCGCATCGGCACCGAGGATCGGGGCCAGTGACCGGGACCGTTCTGCCACCCCCTGAGAATGGGCCCAACGGCGCGGCAGTGGTTCGGCCAGCAAGGATTCAGCGATCGGGTAAGCCCACCCGACCAGTCCAGTAGTGCTCAAGATTGGGAACGCTCCTCTCGGCTTGGCAACGCTCGTACCGTCCGCACCTTGCCCTGCCCACCCTCGGACAGCAGGCCAGCGGCTTCCAACTTGTCCAGCGCCTTGCTCACTGTCGGCCGCGATACGCGAAACTGCGCGCTCAGCGCTGACGCACTCGGAAAGTCCGATCCAACGCCCACTTGCTCCACCAACGCTGCGATGCGCTCGACCAGCGGTCGGCGGTCTTCGGTCTGGCTGCCTGGGACAACCCTCCAACGGGCGCCCGGTACCGACTCGGCCACCCCCTCATTGCGCAATACGTGGAAGGCCCTGAGCGCCAGACCGCGCGAGACGTCGTACTCGCGCATGACATCCGCCAGCCTCGGCAGCTCTGTCATGCTCGGATCCTTCGCGATCTCCACCTTCAGCGCTTCTGCGATCTGCAAGAAGGTCCCCCGAGGACTTGCCTGCTGCGACACTCGTTCTCCCTCTTCCGGCCCCTGCCGTCGTATCTCAGCGTCCCACGGCTGCGGCCCCATGTGGAGAGCCACCCGTTGCCTGAGACGGGGTCTCAATCTGGGTCTCATTCACCTCCGTCCGGATCCACTCAGAACCGTCTACTCCCACATCCGGTGGACTGGAATGAACGGCTCTGAACGACCTCGACTCATTCTCTGACCAGCAGGAACAGACCGCGTAAAGCGATCGGGGCTGGGATGGAGCGACCTAGAGGTTCAATATGGCGCATGGCGTGGGTGTGCACCACCTCCTGTGGCACCGGCCAGCGGGATTCGAGAGGTAACGAAATGAACCAAGATCAATTGCGCCAGGACAGCTCCCTCCCAAGATCGTTACGCACCTCTGGAAAATCGTAGGGAGGCCGCAGCGGGATTCGACTATGCTTCCGTCATGGCAGGAACGAGTGCAACTTGCGGATGGTGCGGCCGATTGGCGAACATGGCTATGTTCGGCGATTATGGAATAACGGTTAAGAGTGTTCTTTCAAGTGGCGGTGGGGTGTATAAGGAAGTTCACGAAGCTCGACGCTGTGATCATTGTGACGGATTGAGCATCGTTCGCCGATATGGACCGGCGCGTGACGTAAGCTCCAGCATTTATCACGTCCAGTCCGAAAGCTGGTTCCCTCAGCATGTTGAAGGGCGCGATATTCAGGATGTGCCAGAACTAATCGCCAGCGTGGCAAGCGAGGCGTACCAGTGCGCAAGTGTTGGTGCTTTCCGTGGCGCCGTTGCCCTCGCTAGGGCCGTTGTTGAGGCCACAGCCAAATTTAAGGGTATTACTTCGAACGGAATTGCCTCTAAAATCAACGAGCTTCACGCACTGGGTTTCATTCGTGAACACGTGAGAGAAGCTGCACATGAAGTTCGGTTTGGTGGTAACGAAATTGCCCATGGAGATCTAGCGCAAGAGCCTCTTGGAAAAGAAGAGGCCGAGGAGATACTGATCCTCATGAGCGAGATCCTTCTTGAGGTATTTCAGTCACCCGCACGTGTGCAGCGGCAGCGTCAGAAAAGGTTGCAGCGTAAAAAGGCGGAAGGGGTAGAATCTCCTTCCGACCAGTAGTCGACATCCCCCTCGCTACAGGAGGTCGGCTTCGGATAGACGTTGCCACGCCTTGCGAACGTGAGCCTCGCTGAAAAGACGCTGCTTTCGCTGGTTCCATCCCCTAATGCAGGCTGTCACAGCTTCAGGGCTCGGAGGAGGTGGGACCAGCTCTTCAGCGGCGAAGAGAACGGTACTCAGAAGCTCCATTCCGAATGCGTCTTCGAATCCAGATGTTAGCTTTTGGAACTTAGCCTCAATCACTTTGAACTCCGGATGCTGTAGCAGAAGATGCTCAGCTTCATTCACGGAGTCTTTGTTCAGTTCTAGAATTGCCTGAGCTCCGCTGGTGCCGTCACCGAATCCCGTGACGAAGTGGCCCTCCATTGTGGAGACGGCCCTATCGAGGGGTTGTGAGTACGGACCGTAAATGCCTTTTTCGAAAGGGAGTCCCAACGGGAGGTTAAACTTTTGCAGAAAGTATACAACCTTGTGTGCTTCAAGCAATGAAACGCGCGGTTCGAAAGCGAGTCCGCGCGAAATTCCGTTGCGGATGTAGCGGCTGAGTGCCACAAGAAAAGCCGCACGCTCGCGAGTCATTGCAGGTGCTTCGGTTGCATTGGGCATCGAATTTGCGCTGGGTGAGCCGGCAGGCTCCCAAACCCGAACTTCCACTCCGGGAATTGTTCCCAGAGCTTGACGAATCAACGGTTCTACTTCGTGCCAGGACAGTCCGCCATTCCCGCATCCAAGCGGCGGTACCGCAATGGACTTAATCCCTCGCTCAACAATTTCATCCCTTAGCGCAACGAGTCCCGACGCAATATCTTCGATCCGAGACGGTTCGCGCCAGTGACGTTTCGTTGGGAAGTTGACGATGAACCTCGGCCCACCCACTTGTCCGACCTCGTGTACGTGCATTCGGCCGACCGCGACGTCCTTTCGATCGCAAGACGCCTTGTAGTCCTTGAAGTTCTCCGGATAAGCCCGCTTGAACTGCAAGGCGATGCCCTTGCCCATGACGCCCACGGTATTGACCGTGTTAACAAGGGCATCGACATCCGCTAGCAGCAGGTTGCCGGTGCCGTGCGTGATCATCGTCTTCCTTCCTCGAAGGGTTCGTTGGTTACCGCTAAGTCAGTAGTACCACTCACGTCTGACAGTCACCGGGAGTTCGGCCCCAACTTCACTCAGTAGTCGCCGCACGTGTCGAGAGTGTGCAAGATCGTATGTCGCGATCTCATGTAGCGCGATCACAGGAAGGTGCTCATGGACTAGAAGTTCGGCCATGCGTCGTCGCATACGATCTCCGTCATCGACCGTGTTGGCCCAGTACCGAGCTCCCATGATCTCCCAGTCAACGACGCTTGGCATCATGCTCAGGTCGGTGAAGTGTTGGGTGATCTCGTTTGCGCAGTTGCCGTCACTGAACACGTGGGGCCGGCCAGACCCGATAACGGCGTCTACAGACGTGACGAGGTAGACGAGTGGGTCCTGTCCATCCGTATATGTCGGTACGCCGCCTCGGCTGATCACGTAGAGCATGGGCGATCGTGGGGCGAAGTAGAAAGGAACGTAGTCGGCCGGAGAGCCGTGCGGGGGGACAGTGACGCTTCGCGCGCGTCGTTCGGCTTTGACCTCCCTGTCTCCGCACTCCATCAGCACGCCGCCCCTGGCCTGCATCACACTGTCCGAGACCAACTGCTTCTCGGTAAGGATGTCGGGCAGGTGACGCACATGCGTGAAGTGAAACAGCTGCCGTTTGCCAACGTTCATCACAAGAAGTGAGTAGACCACAGGGGGGACTGCCTGTGAGGTGTCGCGTCGTCAACTAACGCCCTGCGCTACGACCTTGTTCGTCAGAGTACGTCCGCTCATTGGCGCCAGTTCATGGGCCATGTGTGGGCCAGCAGGCAAGGTGAGTGCGAGGAACGAGACGTTCCAGCAGGTCGAGAGGTGACTGGCCGCGCTAAGGACGACGCTCTTGAAAACCGTCGTGGCAGCGATGTCACCGTGGGTTCAAATCCCACACCCACCGCAGCTGGTCAGGGTTTGCGCAGATCAGAAGTGGTGTCTCCGAATTGGGGACACCACTTCCGTTTGTGTCTGTCTCGTTCTGTCCCGCCCGTATCCCACCCCTGACCAGCGTCAGTGGTCCATTTGTGTTCCAGATTCAGGCCGGTTCTGGGTCCTCGGCTCGGTCGTCTGCAGCGTTGGGAGCACGCTCGATCTGAGCGTTGGAACTGCTCTGACTGCCGTGGATGACCCCGGCGTAGAAGCGGACGAGACCGCCCCGGACTCCAGTCACAGGGACACGCACGCGGCACGCAGCAACTAGGGGTACTCGGCCAGCGGCGTGGAGACTTCCCATGCTTCGAGTACAGCGCGACGGGAGATACGTGAGGGCAAGAGGTTTACGGCAAAGACGTGGTCCCGCGCGGTGGTTCAGTCCAGGGCGTGCACAGCGATGGCGATCTTGCCGCGTGGGCGTCCGCGACCCTTGCCGGCAGAGCCACCTTCCAACAGGGCGTGCGCCTGCGCGATGTCGGCCAGCGGTAGCACGGCGCCGATCACTGGCCGGAGTCTGCCCCGGTCGACCAGCCTGCCGAGGGCCTCAAGCTTCGCCCGGCCCGGGCTGGCGAAGAGGAAGTGGTACGTCGCGTTTACGCCCCACGCGGCGAGCAGGTTCTGAGGTTCGGGGATGTCCACGACGGACACCACGCGGCCTCGGTCGGCGAGGACCTCCGGGCTGCGGGCGAGGGTGTCCCCGCCCACTGTGTCCAGCACTACGTCCACCCCGCCCAGGGCGCGGACCTGCGGCACGTAGTCACCGGCCGAGAAGTCGATCGCGTGGTCGGCTCCCAGCCCGGTGACGAACTCGTGATCCTTTGCCCGCGCGGTGGTTACCACCTCGGCTCCCAGCGCGGCGGCGAGCTGGACGGCGGCCGAGCCGACCCCGCCCGCTCCGCCGTGCACCAAGACCCGTTCCCCGACCCTCACCCTGGCGCGTTCGACCAGCGCCTCCCACGCCGTCACGCCCACGAGCGCGAGACCGGCTGCCTCGACATGCGTCAACCGTGCGGGCTTGCGGGCGACCAGGGTCTGGTCGACCACGTGGAACTCGGCGTAGGTTCCCTGCCCGGCGAAGATCGGCGCCAGGTACCAGACATCGTCGCCCGGCTGGAAGTCGCCCGCCCCAGGGCCGGTCTCGGCCACCACGCCGGACACGTCGTTGCCGATCACGGTGGGCAGTGCCACCTGGTCGCGGTAGTCGCCGCGCCGGGTCTGCAGGTCGAGCGGGTTCACGGACGTGGCCTCCACACGCACCAGCAACTGGCCGGGTCCGGGAGTGGGTCTGGGCAGTTCTCGGGTGGCGAACGCGGTGTCCGCGTCACCGAAGCGGACGAGTTCCACCACGCGCATCGAAGTCGACATGCCACCACCGTACATCGTGATATTGCGAATCATGAATATGTATGTGCGCTACGATCACCGCGTGTTTTCGGAAGCGGAGTTGCTGGCTGTGTTCCGGGCCCTGTCCAACCCGGCCCGCCGTCAGATGCTGGTGTGGCTCAAGGACCCGATGAGTTTCCCCGGCCAGGAGCCCGCCGACGTCGAGATCGGTGTCTGCGTGACCGACATCCAGCAGCGCGCAGGTCTGGGGCAGTCAACCACCTCGCAGTACCTCGCGATGCTGCGGCAAGCGGGGCTGGTGGTCGCCACCCGGCGGGGCAAGTGGACCTACTACCGCCGTGACGAGGCGAACATCGCCCGCCTCCTGGAGACCTTGCGCGAGGTGTTCTAGATCCAATGCCGTTCGGGGTGGTGTTCTCGAAGGCCGGGAATGCCCATGGTCCGGTGGCGGCGAGGTCGCGGAAACTGTCGGCGTTCAAGGCGGTGTCCCGCCCGGTACGCCGAGCGGGACACCGTCTTGGCTTCGCGACAGGCGGGTCAGGCCGCCTGGACCAGTTCGGCGCGCCCGAACAGAAGGGCGTAGCCGGAGGGGAGTTGGGCGAGAAGGCGGTCGAGGAGATCGTCTCCCGCGAGATGCCCGACCAGGGTCAGGACCGTGCCCACGTCCCAGCGTGTGGTGGCGGGTGTGCCCCCGGTACGCGTGGCCAGATCCTTGACGAAGCCCCAGCCGGTGAGGGGTTCGGCGGCGGGCGGCTCGGCCATCAGGATGCGTGCCGCGTCGACGGGCAGGCTCGCGGCGACTTCGGCGCGCTCGTCAGGGGTCAGCTGCCTGCCGAGGGCCGACAGCACGATGCGCGTCGTCCGCTCGGCCCGCTCCCTGGTGGGGTACGCGCCTTCGTACCGCACTTGTTCGAGCATCTGGTCGTACGTCGTGACCGGCGGCGACGGCGGTACCTCTGCCTGGGGGTACATCGGGCGGATGCCTTTCTTCATCGGTGAGTTGGTGGCGGAGACGGTGATCCGCGAACCTCAGGAGCGGAGCTCGTTGCGCCGCGACTCCGCGCCCACAGCGATCTTGCGGGGCTTGGCACGTTCGGTGACCGGGATCCGCAGGGTCAGGACACCCGCGTCGTACTCCGCCACGATGCGTTCCGTGTCCAGGGTGTCGGCCAGCATGATCTTCCGGGAGAACACCCCCAGAGGCCGCTCGGAGAGATCCATACGCGCGCCGTCGGAGTCGGTCACCGGGCGCCGCTCGGCCTGGACGGTCAGCATGTTCCGTTCGACGTCGATATCGATCGCGTCCGCCGACACTCCGGGCAGATCCACGGCGATGACGTAGACATCGCCTTCCCGGTAAGCGTCCATCGGCATCGGGGAAGGCTTGGACCAGGTGCCGGTCATCCCCATGAGCTGCTGGGAGAGACGGTCGAGTTCGCGGAACGATTCGGTGCGCATCAACATCGTGAAACACCTCCGGTTGGTTCGGGCAGAAACTGCCAATGCGCTGCGGCTGCCACTGTTGTAGCATGTCATCGAAACGATGACAACTAGGATGTCGTCGAAAGGGTGACACT
>NZ_JAAPBF010000186.1 GCF_022695985.1 Streptomyces sp. NP-1717
CAGCGCGATACGGCCGCGCCCGCGTGCGGTCAGTTCCCGTACCGCGTCGGGGACGGTGGGCGCGGCGGCCGACGCGTACGCGGGGACGACCGGCACTCCCCCGAGCCGTGCGCCGAGCAGCGCGGCCGTGCGCCGGGTGGCCGCGGCCGACCGGGGGTCGCGTGATCCGGCGGCGGCGAGGACGACACCGGTCTCGTGCGCGCGGTGCGGCTCGTCGCGCCAGCCGGCCTCCACCAGGCGGGCGTACAGCGTCTCGACGAGCAGGGGGTGCGGGCCGAGCGGCGCGGCGATCGTGGTGCGCAGCCGGGGCGCGGCGGCGGCGAGGCGCGGCAGGTCGTGTGTGACGTGGTGGCCGGGTCCGAGCAGCAGCGGTACGAGTACGGCCCGGCCGTCTCCCAGGGAGGTGAGCGTGTCGGCGAGGGACGGTTTCTCGATCTCGATGTGCCCGAGCCGGACGGTGAGCCCGGGGCGGTGCTCCCGGACCCGCCGCAGCAGCGCCGTGATGGTGCGCAGGGCGCGTGGATCACGGCTGCCGTGGGCGACGACGACAAGGGTGGGGGCAAGGGTGGGCGGCTCGTCCATGGGCCGATCCTGCGGGGCGGACGTTGCCGGGTGGTTGCGGTGTGTGTCGTGGAGGTTTTCGGGGTGCTCACAGGCCGGACCGGGGCACGGCGAACTCTTCGGCGGCGCCGGACGTCGTACGGAGTACGTACGGGACGGACGTACGGATGGATGGCCGGACGACGGGGGCTCATGTTCATGCCGAAGATGCCACGGCTGCGGAAGCCGCTCTCGCGGCTGGGGCTGCGGTTGCCGGCGCGGTTGCGGCTGCCCGCGCGGACGCGCGAGCTGCGGCTGCCCGCCGTACGGCTGCCGAGGACACGGCGGGGACAGCGGCGGGCCGCGCAGGCCGTCATGGTCGGTTGCGCACTGGCGCTGGCGCCCGCCACATGGATGTACACGACCGCCGACGCCCATGTCCGTTCCGTCGCCGACGTGCCCGCGCGGGACGTCGCCGTCGTGTTCGGGGCGGGTCTGCGCGAGGGGGTGCCGTCGCCGTACCTGGCGCACCGCCTCGACGCCGCGGCCGAGCTGTACGAGGGCGGAAAGGTGAGGGTCGTCCTCGTCACCGGGGACAACAGCCGTGAGGAGTACGACGAACCGGACGCCATGCGGACGTATCTGACGGCGCGTGGGGTGCCGGACGGCCGGATCGTCAGCGACTACGCGGGCTTCGACACCTGGGACTCGTGCGTCCGGGCCAAGAAGATCTTCGGGGTCGAGCGGGCGGTGCTGGTGACGCAGGGTTTCCACGTACGGCGCGCGGTCGCGCTCTGCCGGGCGGCGGGCGTCGACTCCTACGGCGTCGGGGTCGCCGAGCGGCGCGACGTGACCTGGTACTACGGCGGGGTCCGGGAACTGGCGGCGGCGGGAAAGGCGGCGCTCGACACGGTGACGCGGCCCGATCCGCACTTCCTGGGCCCGCGCGAGCCGGGCGTGACGGAGGCGCTGGCGGGCGGCGGGCCGTGACCGGCCGCCCCTCACAGCGCCGGCGGGCCGCGCGGGAGGTGCGCGTGTCGGGGGCGTAACCGGGTGCGGCCGGGGCCGTAACACCCGCGTCGCACGCTGGCGTCATGACCGATGCCGCCGTCCCGACCCACTGCCCCTACTGCGCGCTGCAGTGCGGGATGAGCCTGCGGCCCACGGCGGACGAGCCGGGCGTCGAGGTCGTCGAGCGCGCCGACTTCCCCGTCAACCGGGGCGCGCTCTGCGGCAAGGGCCGTACGGCGCCGGCCGTGCTGTCCTCGCGGGTGCGGCTCACCGAACCGCTCGTGCGGCGGTCTCCGGGCGGTCCGCTCGAACCGGCCGGCTGGGACGAGGCGCTCGGTGCCGTCGCCGCCGGGCTCGCGCGGACGCGGGCGGAGCACGGGCCGGACGCGGTGGGGGTCTTCGGCGGGGGCGGGCTGACCAACGAGAAGGCGTACGCGCTCGGCAAGTTCGCCCGCGTGGTGCTCGGGACCTCGCAGATCGACTACAACGGGCGGTTCTGCATGTCCTCGGCGGCGGCGGCGCACCAGCGGGCGTTCGGGCTCGACCGGGGGCTGCCGTTCCCGCTCGCCGACATCCCGCGCACGGGGTGCGTGATCCTCGTCGGTTCCAATCTCGCCGAGACCATGCCGCCCGCCCTGCGGTACCTGACCGAACTGCGGGAGAACGGCGGCACGCTGATCGTCGTCGATCCGCGCCGGACCAGGACCGCCGAGCAGGCGGACCTCCATCTGGCGCCCCGGCCCGGCACCGATCTGGCCCTGGCGCTGGGCGTGTTGCACCTGGTGGTGGCGCAGGGCCGGACGGACGAGGAGTTCGTACGGGAGCGGACGGCCGGCTGGCCGGAGGCCAGGGCGGCGGCGATGGCGCACTGGCCGGAGCACGTCGAACGGGTCACGGGGGTCCCGGTGCCCCAACTACGCGAAGCCGTACGGATGTTCTGCGACGCGCCGACGGGCATGGTGCTCACGGCGCGCGGGCCCGAGCAGCAGTCCAAGGGCACCGACACCGTGGGCGCCTGGATCAACTTCTGCCTCGCGACCGGGCGCGCGGGCCGGCCGCTGTCCGGCTACGGCTGTCTCACCGGCCAGGGCAACGGTCAGGGCGGGCGTGAACACGGCCAGAAGGCCGACCAGTTGCCCGGTTACCGCAAGCTCACCGACCCGGCGGCGCGGGAGCACGTGGCGCGGGTGTGGGGGGTGGATCCCGACGGGCTGCCCGGTCCGGGGCGCAGCGCGTACGAACTGCTCGACGCGCTCGGCGGCGAGGTGCGGTCGCTGCTGCTGATGGGCTCGAACCCGGTCGTCTCGGCGCCGCGCGCGGCGCACATCGAGGGGCGGCTGCGCTCGCTGGACTTCCTGGCCGTGGCGGACGTGGTGCTCTCGGAGACGGCGGCGCTCGCCGACGTCGTGCTGCCGGTGGCGCAGTGGGCGGAGGAGACGGGGACGACGACCAGTGTGGAGGGGCGGGTCCTGCTGCGGCGCCGTGCGCTCGGCCCGCCGGCGGGCGTACGGAGCGATCTTCAGGTGCTGCACGGGCTCGCGGGGCTGCTCGGCCACGAGAAGGGGTTTCCGGCGGATCCCGAGGAGGTGTTCGAGGAGCTGCGGCGGGCCTCGGAGGGCGGTCCGGCCGACTACTCGGGGATCACCTACCGGCGGATCGCGGCGGAGGACGGGGTGTTCTGGCCGTGCCCCGGGGAGGGGCACCCCGGTACGCCCCGGCTCTTCCTCGACCGGTTCGCCACCGACGACGGGCGGGCCCGTTTCGTACCCGTCGTCCACCGGCCGGCCGCCGAGGAGACGGACGCGGAGTATCCGGTGCTGCTCACGACGGGGCGGGTCGTCTCGCAGTACCAGTCGGGCGCGCAGACCCGGCGCGTCGACGAGCTGAACGCCGCCGCGCCGGGTCCCTTCGTGGAGCTGCACCCACGGCTCGCCGAGCGGCTCGGGGTCTCCGAGGGCGACCGGCTCGCCGTGGTCTCGCGACGGGGCAGGGCGGTCGCGCCCGCGCGGATCACGACGGCGATCCGCGCGGACACGGTCTTCATGCCGTTCCACTGGCCGGGCGAGGGCCGGGCGAACAACCTGACGAACCCGGCGCTCGATCCGACGTCGAGGATGCCGGAGTTCAAGGTGTGCGCGGTGCGCGTGGAGCGCGTGGGTGTCTGACGGCCCGGACGGCTCAGTCGGCCGGCGGGATCACCGGCAGCAGCAGGTACGACGCGTGGTCACCGCCCGTGTGGACCGTGGTGTGGCCGTCGTACGTCCCCGCCACCCGGTCGCGGTCGTCGTTGTGCAGGAACGGTCCGCAGCCGGTGAGGTCGTTCTTCAGGTTGGACAGCCGGGCGCCGGGCCCCGGGTGGACGTAGTCCCTGCCCCGCACCTGGAGCGCGATCCGGTATCCGGCCGGGACGACCAGACAGGTCGGCAGGATCTCGATGTCGAGCGCGTACACCTCCCCCGGCTCCAGCGGCTCGGCGCGGTCGTGCGGGTGGTAGGGGCGGTGGGCGGTGGACAGTTCGGGGTCGAGGCGGCGGTGCGACGCCCGCAGCCAGCCCTGCGCGACGGGTGTGTGCGGGTCGAGCGCGCCCTGGAAGACGACCTCGTCACCGTCCGGGCCGTAGACACGCACGACGAGGAACAGGTCGGCGTCGGTGGTGCTGCTGGAGACGTGGAGCCGCGCCGCGAGCGGGCCGGTGATCTCGGTCTCCTCGGTGAGCGGCGGGGTGCTGAACTCCACCCCGTCCCCCAGGGCCGCGAACCGCGCCGACGCGGCGGCGGCCGGTGCCCCGGCGGCGAGGGAGGAACCGGCGGCGTCCAGATGAAGTTTCGTCCACCGGGTGGACGGCAGCGGCCAGGCGTCCTCGCCGCGCTCCGTGAAGGTCGCGTCGACGTGCCGGATCTGCAACTGCACCGCCGGGCGGTCCTCCCAGCCGTTGGGCTCGTCCTTGAGGTAGCGGTCGAAGAACCGCTTCTGGAGGCCGACGCCGTAGTCGGTGTAGAACAGCGGCCAGTGCGCGTGGCCGTGCATCTCCAGCCACTTGGCGCCGGACGCGGCCCGTACGAACCCCTCGACGTTGCCCCGCAGATGCAGGCCCTGTCCGCCCCAGTTGCCGCAGCTCAGGACCGGCACGTCGATGGCGTCCCAGTCCGCCGACCGCTCCCGGTGGTAGCTGTCGAAGAAGGGGTGGGCGGCGATGTCGGCGCCCAGGTCGGTGCGGTTGGCGGCCAGTTCGGCCGCGTCGAGGAGGTCGTCGCCGCAGATGAGCTGCCCCGTGTTGGGGTCGCGGCCGCCGGTCTCGCCGACGCCGTACTGCACGGTCTTGACCTGCATGTCGTACCAGTTGTCCCAGAAGGTGGAGCGGATGCCGCCCTGGTACGAGCCGTCGCGGTAGAAGTCCGACGCGCCCTCCCACGGGCAGATCGCGGCGAGGTGCGGGGGCCGCAGCGAGGCGACCTGCCACTGGTTCATCGCGTAGTAGGAGATGCCGTTGAGGCCGACCCGGCCGTTGCTCCAGTCGCGGGTGCCCGCCCATTCGACGCAGTCGTGGAAGTCGCGGGTCTCGCGCGGTGAGAACGGGTCGACGCGGCCCGGGGAACGGCCGGTTCCCCGCGAGTCCACGCGCACGCACGCGTAGCCGTCCGGCACCCACTTCTCCGGGTCGACGACTTCCCAGTTCTGGTAGGTGTTCGAGGTGCCGGCCACGGTGTCGGGGTGGTCGCGCGCCATGGCCTGCCACGCGCTGGGGTAGCCGCGCTCGAAGGGCAGGCCCTTCGCGTACGGGCCGTACGTCATGATCACCGGTACCGGTCCGTCGGTCACCGGGCGGAACACGTCCGCGCGCAGGACGACTCCGTCGTCCATCTCGACGGGCACGTCCCACTCGATCCGCATGCCGCGGACGGTCTCGGTCCGGAACGGCCGTGCGTCACCGGCGTCGGGCATTTCTCGCTCCTTGCTCGCCGCTCTTTCGCGGCTCCTGGTCTGGTCCGTGGTCGGTGATCAGCGGTTGACGTGCAGGTGCCAGGGCGCGAGCCGGCGCAGCGCCGCCTCGGTCCCGGTGCGTGCGGCGATGCCGAGCACGGCCAGCACGAGGACGGCGACGAACGCGGCGTCCTGGTCGAACGAACGGGCGTTGGTGAGGATGAACGTGCCGAGTCCCGGCAGGCTGGCGAGGAACTCCACGGCGACCGCGCCGACCAGCGCCCGGCCGACGGCGACCTGGACGCCCGCGACGACGAACGGGAGAGTGGCCGGCAGAGTCACGTCGACCACCACCCGGGGGCGGGAGAGCCGCAGCATCCGGGCGAGTTCGGAGAGCTGGAGCGGTACGTTCCGGGCGCCGTCGCCCGTGCTGACCACGCAGGGCAGGAACGCGGAGAGCGCGATGACGGCCAGCCGGGTCTCGCCCGAGTAGCCGAGCCAGATCGTCGCCATGGGGACGATCGCGAGCATCGGCATGGCGTACAGGCCGCTGACGTACGGCGAGGTCAGGTGGCGCAGCCACGCCACCCGTCCGACGGCGAGACCGAGTCCGGTGCCCGCGACGCAGCCGATGAGCAGGCCGAGCAGCACTCCGCCCAGGGTCTCGCCGAGCGCCGTGGAGAACGCCGAGGAGGTCAGCGTCGGCCAGGCGGCCCCGGCGACGCCGGAGGGGGTGGGCAGGTAGTCGGGCAGCCAGAGCCGTACGGAGAACTCCCAGACGGCCAGGACGAGGACGGCGACGGTCAGTTTCCCGGTGATGTCGGCGCGGCGGCCGACGGGGCGGTCGGTGGCCGGACCGAGGCGCCGGCGCCTGCGGGCGGCCGGGTTCGCGGCCCGCGCCTTCGGTGTCATGGTCTCCGGTGTCATGACCGCACCTCCCGCCACCGCGCGAAGTAGCCCTCGACGGCCCGGCCGCAGCCCATCAGGGCGACGGCCAGCACCGACACCAGCAGGGTCAGTCCGAGCACGGTGGCCGAGTCGAACTGGGTGCTCGCGGCGAGCAACAGCCCGCCGACGCCGCTGGCGTTGAGGAAGAATTCGGCGGCGAGGGTGCCGACGAAGGCCATCGCGATGCCCTGCCGTACGCCGGTCATGGCGTACGGCACGGTGTGCGGCAGCAGGACGTCCTTCCAGATCCGCCACTCGCTGCTGCGGAACGTGCGCGCGACTTCGAGCAGGGTGGTCGGCACCCGGTGTGCTCCTTCCGCGGTGTTGACGGCGATGGGGAACACCGCGGTCAGGAAGACCACGAGGGTCTTGGCGGGGAGCCCGAACCCGAACGCCGACAGGATCAGCGGGGCCAGGGCGACGATCGGAACGGACTGGAGGGCGAACAGCAGCCAGTCGGTGCTGCTGCGCAGCAGCCGGGCCCGGGAGAGCAGCAGGCCGAATCCGACCCCGGCGACGATCGCGAGGGCGAGCCCGACGACGAGCAGCCGGCCCGACGAGAGCAGCGCGCTCGGCAGTGTGCCGTCCCCGGTGAGGGTGGCCAGGGCCGAGAGCGAGCGGCCGGGGGTGGCGAACAGGACCGGGTCGCGCTGCCCCGCCCACTGCCAGATCCCGAGTCCGACGAGCAGTCCGGCGGCCGAGATGGAGAGGGGTGTCAGACGGCGGACGACGCGGCGACCGCGCGGTGGGGCCGCCGGTGGCGCGGCTTCGGCCGGGGGCCGTGCCGTGTCCGGTGGCGCCACGGGGCGCGGGGATGTGGCCGGGGGCGTCCCCATCACTTGCCCGTCGCGTCGGCGAACACGGACGGGTCGACCATGTCGTCGTACTTCGGCGCCTTCTGCTTGGGTACGTTGCCCGCCGCGACGGCGCCCTCGATGGTGTGCTCGATTGCGTCACGGTCCAGGCCGTCGCCCGACTCGGGCCAGACGCCGAGGGAGAGGAACTTCGGCATCGCGGCCTCGGTGACGCTCTCCGGCGCCTTCGTGACGCCGGAGGCCACGGCCGCGACCTCCTTGAGGTTGGCCGGGTCGTTCATGTATGCGATGGACTCGCGTATCGCGGCGACCACGTCGACCCACTGCTCGCGGGACGCGCCGGCCAGCGCGCTCTTGGGTGCCACGAGCACTGTGTAGTGCTCCAGGGGGTCGACACCGGCCAGGGTCATGATCTCGTGGGCCTTGGTGCCGGGCTTGACCTTCTGCTGCACGGTGGCGAGTTCGTCCGGGTGCAGGACGGCGACCTTGACCTGGCCGGCCACGAGCGCGTCGACCGTGGGCGGGCCGCCGACGTTGATCGTGCTGACGTCGTTCTTGCCGAGTCCGCAGCTCTTGAGCATGCCCGCGAGGGCGAGGGCCTTGGGCGCGCCCACCGCGTCCACCGCCACCGTCTTGCCCTTGACCGCCTCGCAGGTCGTGAGGCCGGGGTCGGTGCTGGCCAGCAGATAGGTGGGCTTGGGGAAGCCCATGACGGAGACGACCGAGCCGCCGGTGGCCCGCAGGGCGACGGCGCCCGGGGTGCCGATGATGCCGCCCTGGATCTCACCGCTCTGCACCGCGCGGCCGACGTCGGCGCCGGTCGTCAGCGGGCGCAGGGTGACGTCGAGGCCGCGGTCCTTGAAGAAGCCCTGCTTCTCGCCCACGTACATCACGGTGTTGAGGAAGATGGGCGGGATGCCCGGTACGCCGATGGTCATCTTGCCGCCGCCGGAGGCGGAACCCGCCGCCGTGTCGGAGCCGCCGTCGCCGCAGCCGGCGAGGGTGCCGACGAGAGCGAGGACGGTGGCCGCACCGACCAGGGCGGACCTGCGTCGCGGAAACTTCATGGGAACTGCTCCTTCGTCTTCCGCGCCAAGGTGCACGGCAGGGCTGAGGGTGGGTGTGGCGGGAGCGGGGTACGCGGGCTTCGCGTGGTGACGTCCGGGCCGGAACGGGGCCGGGACGGCACGGGCCGGGACGGGGGCCGGACGGCGCCGGTCAGCGGCCGGAATCGGAGTTCATGATCAGGGACCAGACGCGCTCGCGGATCGCCAGGAACTCCGGCGACGCCGTCACGGAACGGTCCCGGTGCCGGGGAAGCGTCACATCGATCAGCTCGGCCACGCCGCTGGGGCGGCCGCCCAGCACGGCGATCCGGTTGCCGAAGAGAACGGCCTCGTCGATCGAGTGGGTGACGAAGAGCATCGTCACGGGGTGGTCCTGCCAGATGCGCAGCAGTTCGAACTGGAGCACCTCGCGCGTCTGGGCGTCCAGCGCGCCGAAGGGCTCGTCCATAAGGAGCAGCCGGGGGCGTACGGCCAGTGCCCTGGCCAGACCGGTGCGCTGCTGCATGCCGCCGGACAGTTGATGGGGGTAGGACTTCTCGAAGCCGGAGAGTCCGACGAGGGTGATCAACTCCCGGGCCCGGTCGAGCGCTTCCTTCTTCCCCGTCCCCCGCACGCGCAGCGCGTAGGCGACGTTCGACTCGACCGTCTTCCAGGGGAAGAGACCGAAGTGCTGGAAGACCATGGCCACCCCGTCCGGGGTGCCGTCGACCACGTGGCCGTCGATACGGACGGCGCCCTCGGCCGGCGGGACGAGACCGGCCACCGCCCGTAGCAGCGTGGTCTTGCCGCAGCCGGACGGACCGACGATGGAGAGAACCTCGCCGGCGCCGATGGTCAGATTGATGTCCTGGGAAACCGTGCGCTCGCCGAATCGCATGGTCAGGCCGTCGAGCCCGACCGTGGCACCGGCGTCGTCGCCGTCCGCCGGTGCGGCTTGGCGCACCGCTTTGATCGTGGTCATACCGGGGATTCTGGGACTAGGATGCCTGACATGCAATAGCTATACTTCAGAATCTGGAAAATGCATCATCTTGGTATGAGGTGCCTATGACCACGAGGGCGAACCCTCTTCTCCTGCTGCACACCTGGGGCGGCGACGCCGCGACCTGGGGGCCCGCGCTGCGCCATCTCGGCGCGGACGGACGGCTCTTGAAGGCGATCGACCTGCCGGGCCACGGGGCCCGCGCCACCGAGCCGTTCACCGTGGACGGCTCGGTGGACGGGGCCGTGTCCGCGTGCGCGGGCGGGTCCGCGTCCATGGACGGGCCCTTGGACGCGGCCGGCCCCGTGGACGTGACCGTGCCCGTGGATGTCGTCGGCTCCGGGCTCGGCGCGCTCGTCGCGCTCGCCCTGGCGCAGCGGCACCCGGACCGGGTGCGTTCGCTGACGCTGGTCGGATTCCCCCCGGCCGCCGGCGCCGAGGCGGCCCGCCGCCCCGCGGACACCCGGGCCGCGCTCACCCGTGACGGCGCGGCCCTCTTCGCCGGGAACTACGTCGACAGCACGCTCCTGTCCGCCGATCCCGGCCACCGTGACCTGCTGCGCCGCGCCATGGCCGGCACCCGGCCCGAGGTCCTGATCGACTCGCTGCGCGCCACGCTCGACTGGACCGCGCACACGCGGCCGGGTCCGCTCGGCCTGCCGTGCCAGGTGCTGCGCGGCGCTCGGGACCACCGGGTGCCCGCCGCGGCGGCCGACGCGCTCGCCGAACGGCTCGGCGGCGCCTGCGCCGTCGTACCGGGCGCGGGCCATGTCGCCTATCTGGACGAGCCGGAAGCCTTCGCCGCCGCGCTCACCTCCTTCCACAGCGGGCCGCGCACCGCACCCGCCGACTGATGCCCCGCCGCCCGCCGGTCCGTCCTCAATCGCCCACGCCACACCGTTCGTTCCGTTCGATGCGACACTCGTCAGGCCCGCCGCCCGCTCCCCCACCGCTCACCGAGCGCCCACGACAGAAGGACCACGACATGCCGCCGCAGTCCCGACGAACGAAGACCGCCACGACTGACGGCGTCGTACCCAAGGGCGTCGCCAAGACCGTGCCGAAACCGGCCAAGTCGTCGGCCAAGGCGCCGACCAAGCGGGACCGCATCGCGACCGAGCTGCGGCGGATGATCAGCGAGGGCGAGCTGCCCCGGGGCAGCCGTATCCAGCAGGACGTGCTCGCCGCGATGTTCGACACCAGCATCACCCCGGTCCGCGAGGCACTGCGCCTGCTGGAGGCCGAGGGTGTGCTGGTCGGCGAGCCGCACAAGGGCGTCAGGGTGGCGGACGCCGACTACGAGCAGGTCAAGACCGTCTACCTGCTGCGGCGTCTGGTGGAGCCGTACGCCATGCAGCGTGCCGCACGGCGGCTCTCGCCGCTGGACATCGACCTGGCCGAGCGGCTGGTCACCGACATGGAGCAGGCGGCGGAGGAAGGGGACAGGGCGCGGCTGAACGCGGCCAACTACCAGTTCCACTTCCTCTTCTACGCCAAGTGCGGCAACGAGGGTCTGGCGGCGGAGATCGACCAGCTCTGGCAGAAGTTCCCCTGGGACGTGCTCCAGGTGCTCCACGACCGTGCGGACGAGACGTCCAACGAGCACCGGTCCATGCTGGCCGCCGCCCGCCTCGGGGACGGCGACGCGCTGGCGAAGGCCACCGAGTGGCACCTCTCGCGCAGCTTCCTGGCGCTGGGCAGGCACTTGACGGGCCGGCCGGTCGCCGACCCGTTCGACGTCGACAACGACTGAGACCGGGCTGCCCCCGGAGAGTCGTCGAACCGTCCGGCGGGACAGGCCCCGCCGGACGGTTCGCCGGTTCTTCGGGAGCGGCCCGGGGACCGGCGGGGCCTATCCGGCCGGCTCCCGCTCCGCCATGTCCGCCTCGGACAGGCCGAGTTCGGCCAGTACCTCGGCGGTGTGCTCCCCCAGCGCGGGCACCCTCCGGCCGCCCGGCGGCTCGGGTGCGCGGTGCAGCGGCGAGGTGACCACCCGCACCGCCTGTCCGTCCGGCAGCGTCGCCTCCGACCAGCGTCCGGCCGCTTCCGCCTGCGGATGGGCCAGTACGTCGGCGATCTGGTTCAGCCGTGCGTGCGGTACGTCCGCCGCTTCGAGCCGGGCGGTGACCTCTGCGGTGGACAGGGTGATGAGCCGTGCCTGCACCGCCCGTTCGGTGCGTTCACGGTGCCGTACCCGCGCGCTGTTGGAGCTGAAGTCCGGGTCGTCGAGCAGCGCCGGATCGTCGAGCACGGTGCGGCAGAGCCGCTGCCACTGCCCCTCGTTCTGCACCGCGACGAGCACGTCCTGCCCGTCCGCCGTCGTGTACGGCCCGTACGGGGCGATGCTGGCGTGCCGCAGACCGGCGGGAGCGGGGGCGGAACCGGAGTGCAGTTCGGCGAGCAGCAGCGGGCTCATCCACTCCAGCAGTACGTCGAACAGGGCGATGTCGATCCGCCGCCCGAGGCCGGTCCGTTCCCGGGCGTAGAGGGCGGAGGTGACGGCGCCGAGCGCGTACGAGCCACCCGCCAGGTCCGCGAGGGAGACGCCCGGTTTGGCCGGGGTGTCGGGCGTGCCCGTGGCGGAGATCGTGCCGGCCTCGCCCTGCACCAGCGCGTCGTACGCCTTGCGGCCGGCGTAGGGGCCGGCCGGGCCGTAGCCGGAGAGATAGCAGCGCACCAGGCGCGGGTTGAGCTCCGCCAGGGCCTCGTCGGTGATGATCCGGTTCAGTGCGCCGGGCGCCAGGTTGGAGACCAGGACGTCGGCCCCGGCGAGCAGTTGGCGCAGCGCCCGCCGCCCCGGCTCGCTCTTCAGGTCGAGTACGACGCTGCGCTTGCCCCGGTTGAGCCAGACGAAGTGGCTGGCCAGACCGTGCACGCTCTCGTCGTAGCCGCGGGCGAAGTCGCCGCCGCCCGGCCGCTCGATCTTGACGACCTCGGCTCCCAGGTCGGCCAGATGGCGGGTGCACAGGGGGGCGGCGACGGCCTGTTCGACCGCGATCACCCGGATGCCCCGCAGGTCGCCGGTCATCAGCGGCCGAAGCGCAGCACGGTGCCGACCGCGGGCTGCACGTAGTTGGCGGACATGTCGGCGGAGAGCCGGGTGTGGGTGCGCAGTCCGGAGCAGTGCATCGGCATGACGGTCGCGACCTCCAGTTCGGCGAACGCGGCGGCGGTCAGCTCGACGTTCTCCGCGGGGGTGGTGGGGAAGCCGAGGTGGAAACCGCCCATCACGGCGCGCACGGGCTTGGGCCCGCACACCGCGCGTGCCTGCTCGATGGTGTTGACGACGCCGGCGTGCGCGCAGCCGGTGAGGACGACGAGCCCTTCGCCGCGTACGTCGATCACGAGCCCCATCTCGTCCATGACCTCGTCCCGGCGGAGCTTTCCCTCCGCCGAGACCTGGTACAGGCCGGGGTCGCCGGGCTTGAACGCCGGTGCCGCGCCCGCCTCGAAGGCGACCTTCCTGGGGATCACACCGGTGGTGTGCACGCCGCAGCCGAGGTCGAGGGGGTCCTGGGTCAGTACGGGTACGCCGCCGGACCTCTCGACCTCGCCGAACCGGAACGCGGCGTTGTAGACGGAGGAGGTGCGGCCGTCGCCCATCACGGCGTAGCGAGGGAGTTCGGCGTCGGCGTGGGTGGCGACGGGGACGGGGCGTCCGGCGAGGTCGAGGAAGCGGTGGATTCCACCGAAATGATCCGGGTGGCCGTGGCTGATGACGACATGGTCGATGGAGGCGGGGTCGACGCCGAGCACCCGCATGTTGTGTTCGAGCACGGTGCCGGTGAGGCCGACGTCGAACAGGACGCGCACGCCGTGCCGGCCGCGTACCGCCTCGACGAGGAAGCTGATGCCGTTTTCGGCCTGGGGCGGCACGCGCTTGGGATCGAAGTGCTCGATCAGGCCGTGCCGGGAGACGCAGTGGTCGTCCGCGCCGCCGCCCCCGTGGCCGCCGGTGGGGCTGGCCTGGTCGGGCAGCAGCATGTCCACCTGGTTCTCGACCAGCACGGTAATCGTCACGCTGTCGGCTTCGAACACGCCGCGGTCCTCCCGTAGTTACGAGTCCGGGTCACGGGTCCGGGGCCACGCCCACTTCCGTATGCGACACCCGGTCTTGAAGTATGGTGAGTCGCAAACTACATCACCATCATGGAAAATGCATCATCTGATTCATGATGTGCAAGGAGTCCTCATGTCAGCGCCCATACCGGGTCAGCCGCCCCGCTCCCATCTGTATGTACCCGCCGACCAGCCCCGCTTTCTGCGCGCCGCGCCGCGCTCGGGGGCGGACGCGCTGATCCTCGATCTGGAGGACGCCGTCGCGCCGTCGAGGAAGGACGGGGCGCGCGCAGCCGCCGTCGCCTTCGCCGGGGAGCACCCCGCCGGGGGCCCGGAGCTGTGGGTACGGATCAACGAGGGCGCCCGCGGCCGGGACGACGCCCGCGCGCTGCTGGCCACGGGCCGCGTCGACGGGCTGTGGATGCCGAAGGCGACGGCCGGGGCCGGCCTGGACACGCTGATCGCGCTGGTGGCCGGCGCCCCGGAGGTCGCGCTGGGGCTGCTGGTCGAGAGCGCCACGGGGGTGCTCTCGCTCGGTGACACCGCCGGCCGCGCCGGAGTGCGTCATCTCCAGCTCGGCGAGGTCGACCTGCGGGCGGATCTGCGGATGGCCCCGGATCCCGTCCCCGGCGACCACCTGCTCGACTGGGCTCGCGGACTGACGGTGGCGCACACGGCCGCGCACGGTCTTCTCTCGGCCGTGGCCCCCGTGTCGGTGCACACCTCGGACCCCGCGGCGTTCCGCGCGTCGAGCCTGCGGCTGCGCGGGCTGGGCTTCCAGGGGCGGGCCTGTATCCACCCGGCCCAGGTCGCCGTCGCCAACGAGGTGTTCGGTGTCGACCCCGGCGAACTGGCCGACGCGCACGCCCTGTTGGACCTGTTCGAAGACCGGCTGGACGCGGGCAGCGGCGCGTTCCGCGACAGCGGGGGCGCGATGGTCGACGCGGCGACGGTCCGCCGCGCCCGCGAACTCACGGGGCGGGCGGACCGGACGGCCTAGGTGTATTGATCACGAGCGTTGTTAACGCCGACTGGTCTTGATCAT